>CAZPTQ010000355.1:0-2536 GCA_964589365.1 uncultured Saprospiraceae bacterium | reverse complement strand
TGGCTAACGCCAAAATAATTGGCCTGAAATTGGAAAGTTATTTTGACACCGTTCCCAGGAAGAAAGTTGTTCGGGAAAAAAGAATGTTTTTCATGTTGAAAAATGATTTTGGTCGGTGAAAAAATCGGTCAAGTCCCGCCGGGCGATGCCGACAGGTTTCACACTGCAAGGGTTGGAAGAATAATGGAAAGATTAAAGCGTGAAAACCTTTCTGAAAAGGCTTGGCACTGGTTTGCCTACGTAGGTTTTGGCTTATTTACCCTCCTTCGCACTATGTGCTACGGCGGGTAAAACGGATTAGTATTTGCACCTGCACACATGAGGGATGCAGCAAATCGTGTGCAATGTAATCAAACAAAATTCAAACGACCAAGCATCGCGAGTAGAATTAACACAGCCCGTATTGCGTCAAAGTTGAAATAATGTCCAATGTCCAATGTCCAAGTGCAGCACCCACTTGAACATTGGACATTGGACATTATTTTCCCCATCTTTGTCCTTCCAAAGCCTGATTTTTCACCCACCCACCTTCTTTTTTTCATGAAAAAAATCATTTCCCTCCTTGTGCTGCTTGCATTTGTGGCAGCTCCCACATTTGCGCAACATAGCAAAACAAAGCCCTCTACTTCTGGCAAGACGCCTGAAAACCCTCAAATTTCCTGGCCTGGCAAAGCCGTAGTGCCTTTGGCGACCAACCCCTTTGGGGTGGCCACACCACGCCCAAAACCGCTGCCCATGCTCCAGAGCTCCGAGGTTTATAAAACCTCCGAGCTCTCCATCGTGCGTGGCGAAAATGGCTTGCCTATCTTCTTTGAGGGCAAGACAGAAGCTTCGGGGAATGCCTCTGAAAGCAAGCCTATCGGTGAACGCGCGCTGGATTACTGCGCAAGCATTCACCCGCAGGGCATCACCGAACCTGAAGCAGAATTTACCCTGAAAACCGTGCAGACTGACGAGCAAGGCAATGCCCACGTCCGTTTGGAACAGGTTTTCAATGGCCTGCCCGTTTGGGGTGGAGAAGTAATATGCCACACAAAAAGCGGCGCATTCGAGCGTATGAATGGGCGGTATTTCCCCACGCCAATACTTAATACCATTGTCCCGGCAATCAGCGCGGATGCTGCTATTTTGAAAGTCAAAACTGAAATCGGCATTTCAAAAATCAAAACCGATTGGTCGGCAGCGGATTTGAAACTGATTGATGGCCAACCATTTGCGTCAACTTTGATTGTTTTTCACCCAAAAGAAAACCTCGCAGGCGAACGCCTTGCCTGGCATGTGGCAGCCCGCCCCAATGTGCTCTCTCGTTCAGAATGGTTTGTAGATGCAATCACCGGAGCGGTATTGAACCAATTTGAGCATACTTGCAATTTGACCGGGCATTTGCACAATGCTATGGGTGAATGCAGCAATCATACCTCCCTTGATGCTCTAACCTCAGCATTACCAACAGATGAAGAAGCGCCCGTGACCGTCAATGGCCTTGATTTGCGGGACTCAACCCGCACTTTCACAAACGGTGGCTGGCAAAACGGCGGCCAGTTTTTGCTGGAAGACGCGAGCAAATCCATTTTTAACCCCAGCTCGTCCAATATGCCAAACGATCCTGTCGGGGTCATTGTCACGCTCGATGGGTTCAACACGTCTCCTGAAAATCAGAATTTCAACGCAGATTTTGTAGTTTCGAACAGCGCGACCTTCACAAACAAAAAAGCGGCCATCAGCGCACACTACAACAGCATCAAGAGTTTTGATTATTTCAAATCAAAGTTTAACCGCAAATCAATTGATGATGAGGGAGGCAACGTCATTGGCATCGTAAACGTCTCGGAAGCCAACGGCACATCTATGGAAAATGCTTTCTGGAATGGCCAGGCAATGTTTTATGGCAACGGCGGCAGTACTTTCAAACCGCTCGCACGCGGCCTTGACGTGGGTGGCCACGAGATAACACACGGTGTGATTGAAAAAACTGCCAACCTGATTTACCAAAACGAAAGTGGTGCGCTCAATGAATCCTTTGCCGATGTGTTCGGCCAGATGATTGACGGCGACCTGAACGATTGGAAGATCGGTGAAGACGTGATGCAAAGTGGCGGTGGACTTCCTTCTGCCCTGCGCGACCTTTCAAATCCGAACAACGGCCAGGCCTCTAACAGCCCATTCTGGCAACCGAATCACACCAACGAACAATACACTGGCAGTCTGGACAATGGCGGGGTACACATCAACTCTGGCATTACGAACCGCGCATTTTTTCTCTTTGCCAGTGATGCGAGCGTAGGCACGACAAAAGCCGAGCAGGTGTACTACAAGGCCCTGCGCGATTATCTGGTGAAATCCAGCAAATTTGTGGATTGCCGACTTGCGGTGATTCAGGCTGCGACCGATCTCTATGGCGCTGCGGTGGCGAATGTGGCGGCGAATGCTTTTGCTGCGGTAGGGATTGGTGGCAGCGTACCAAGCGGCAACTACCTTGGTCAATTGAATCCGAACCCAGGCACGGAGTTTATCCTTGGTACAAGCGATGATGGCA
>CAZPTQ010000354.1:0-2571 GCA_964589365.1 uncultured Saprospiraceae bacterium | reverse complement strand
GGCGATGAAGGGTATGAGTATGAAGATCAGTGACATAGAAGTCGGTTAGTCGTGTTGGTTTAAGATGGTTTCGATTTGGGATGGTGTTGAGTTTTTACTTGGAGGGGTGCATGAGTTTAGAATTGGATACTCCATGTTGGATAAATGCCTTTTGCTTTGGCAAATATCTCTTTTAATGAAAGTTCGAGGTGCTCATGGGTTAAGGTGTTTAAAAATAAAAACTTGAAATTGTTCCCCAAGTTCTGTGCTACGAGTAATTCCGCTGTGGTCAAAGCAAAAAAATACTTTTCAAAACGTTCATTTATTCCTTCTTTTGAGGTTGATTTTATTTCATAAATAATAATATTGTCAACATTTTTTTGTATGCTTTCTATTTCATATAGATTAACTATTGTGCCTGACTTAATTTTGATAATATCAAATGCCCTCCCATAAATAATTTTATTCTCTAGAGCAAAGCCCGCGACAATTTTCTTCCTTTGTTGCGTTGTAACATCAACAAAGGAGTTGTCAAGTCCAATAACAATCTGCTTGGCTTTAATGGCTGTTTGTTGTGTATTTGCAGTTTTTTCCATTTCTTAGAGATTAAAAGTCTCATAAAAGTGCGTTACACTCCCATTGTCAACAATCAAAAGCCCCGGCCACCATGCACAGCAGGTAGTATTCGATGTTGCCGTTTTATTGAGTTTTTTTCGCATCATCCAAGTGTTAGAATTTCATCTTCATACACTATTACCAACTTATTTTGCTCGCTCAATTCTCTAATCGCTTCCCAGTTAGTCGCGGCGAATGCTTGAAAATCTTTGCGCTTAATGTTACCGAGCCGAAAATGCACGACTCGTGGCGGCGCAGCATCTGAAATGATTCGGTCATAGAAATCGTAATCTTTGGTCAAAATCGTCAGGTCATTTCTTTGAGCGTATTCCCAAATCTTGGAATCTGACCATGTTCGGTCAATCTCCACAATATGCTTAAAAAGTGGCGGCTGCCAATCCCCAAAATAGTTGGGCATATTCACATCCAAAAGGTATTTGGTCATCCCTTCAAGCAGCTTTTAATAAGGGCGTAAAGCGAAAATCGCTCAACATTTTTGCGGCAAAATCCAAGCAAGCTTCAATATCTCCCGCCTCAAGCCAAGGGTAGCCAGCCAATATTTCTTCTTTTGAATCGCCTGCGGCTAGGTACTCCAAAACGGTTTGAACCGTGATGCGCATACCTCGTATGGTTGGCCTTCCTCCGCAGAGGTCAGGATCGGAAGTGATTCTTTCAGTCAGGTATTTCATCGTTTGAGTCAAATTTTGTTCTCGCAAAGTTACACCCACATCGTCAACAACAACAGCACCACCCCCAGCACCATGCCGAGCAGGTAGTATTCGATATTACCGTTTTGCAATTTTCGGAACTCCGCCCCAAGCCGTTGCACGCCAGTACCCACACTGTTCACAATCCCGTCAATGCCCTGAATGTCAACGTAGTAGTGGAACATTTTGGACATTTTTTCCAGCGGACGCACGAAGAGGAAATCATAAATCTCATCCACATAGAACTTGTTCGCCACCAAGCGGGTCAATCTTGATTGAGCAGTATCCGCCACGGGGAGGTTCGATTTTTTTCCGTAAATAAAGTAGGATACTATGATGATCAGTACCGCAAGGGAGGTGGTGAAAATCATCAAACTCCACTCAGTGCTGTGTTCGAGGTGCATTTCGTTGAGCGGGATCACGCCGGAGAACCAGTGTGCGAGCCATTGTTCGTTGCCCAGGTGCAAGAAGTGCGGGGTATTCAGGAAACCGCCTGCAATGGATAGTATTGCCAGAATAATGAGCGGTATTGTCATCACTTTTGGACTTTCGTGCAAATGGTGTTCCTGCTCATGCGTACCACGGAATACACCAAAAAACGTGACGTACAACAATCGGCACATATAAATCGCCGTGAACATCGCTCCTAAACCAGCAAAACCCCACCACCATCCACCGCCGTGGGCATAGGTGAAAGCAAAAATCTCGTCTTTTGAGAAAAAGCCCGCCATCAGCGGGAAACCCACAATTGCAAAAGTGCCGATGAGGAAAACCCAGAAAGTGACAGGCATCGCTTTGCGCAATCCCCCCATATTTCGGATATCCTGCTCGCCGCCCATACCGTGAATGACGCTGCCCGCTGCGAGGAACAACAGGGCTTTGAAAAAGGCGTGGGTGGTGACGTGAAAAATCGCGCTGGCGTACGCGCCCATGCCGAGCGCGACGAACATGAGTCCCAATTGCGACACGGTGGAATAAGCCAATACTTTCTTTATATCGTTCTGTCGCAGACCAATGATTGCGGCGAATATGCAGGTAATCACTCCAATAAGTGCCACAAAGTGCATGGCCTCAGGAGACAAATTGTAGAGCGGGTGGCAACGCGCTATCAGGTACACGCCCGCCGTCACCATCGTGGCGGCGTGGATGAGTGCCGACACCGGGGTTGGGCCAGCCATTGCGTCGGGTAACCAGGTGTAGAGTGGAATTTGGGCACTTTTGCCCATGGCACCAATAAACAGAAGCAGGCAAATCAGCGTTGCTACACCCG
>CAZPTQ010000353.1:0-2600 GCA_964589365.1 uncultured Saprospiraceae bacterium | reverse complement strand
AACTGCTTACCCGCGACGGCGAAGAAGTTTTTCATAAAACAATATTGAATGACCCGACCACCGGCATCAAAATCAATGTGGAAAAGGTATTTGAAGACTTGGTGTAAATTAGTGCGCCATAATCACCAACTTCCGGGTATAAATACGCGTACCCAGCTCCAGACGCACCAGATAGATCCCCGGGCTTTGACCCACCAGTTGGAGCGGTTCGGAAAGTTGCTCAGCAACGAACGTTTTTTCCAAAATACATTTCCCGAAAATATCCAGCACGCTCAAGCGGCCGCTTGCAACTGCGCCAAAATCTGCCTGTAACAGGGCGTAACCAATATTGGTGGGATTGGGCGATAGTTGGAAGGAGAAGGTGTCAGCAGTAGGCATATTCGCAGCCGAAACACAGTTGGCTGCTGTAGGCAAGGGCTGCGTGCAATCCCACAAGAGATCGCCATGTTGGTAACCGGACAAATACGGCGGTGTACAAATCGGGCCAGCGATGGTTACCAAACAATTTCCTATATAACTCCCATCGCAGTAAAAGAAGTCGGTGAATTCAGCATCCATGCCAACGACTACATGGATGCCCAATATGGGAATAGCATTGAAATTCTGGTAAAGCGTAAGGTCCAAGGCTGGTTGCGTTGCTGAACAATCGGGATATTGGGTAAAGTAATGCTGGAGGGAGTCTTGCAGCCAAGGCATACACAAAGGCGTCGTATAGCATTCATAATTGGAATTACAAGTGACTTCCGATGTCAACGGGTCGCCTTGCGCTTGGAGGAACTGTACCGAGCAGTCGGGATGGATTAAAAAAGTCCAGCTGCGCTTAAAAAAGCAGCCCGATGGACAATCACCCCAACCTGTTTTGTAGCGGAGTGTCACCGCTCCCGCCACGGTGTCGAGCATAATATCGTTGCCGTCTCCAGCGACCCCATTCGGGTCAGCATGTGTCCCTGGAATGTTGTTGAAAAGTTTGGCCAGGGCCACCGTGTTCAACAGCTCCTCATTTTCAAGGAAAAAGAAAAACTTGCTGAACTGGTAACTGCTTGTTTTTTTCAATTGGTAGCGCAGGAACAAATCATCCACCGTGGCATTGCCGGTGGGAAAAACATCTTGATGCAGATTTTTGGCCCAGATAGCGCTGGTATCTACCACAAGCGTAATACCCACTGGATTGGCAGGCGTGATATCGAGACATTCCGTCACCGTATCGCGTTCCGGGTACTGGGTGGCGTTGAATACCGCCGATAGAGCCTGAAGCACAGGGTTATACAAAACCGCAGGAATATTAACTGAGTCAGCCCAAGCAGGGTCGCCAAGCATCTGGCGCAGGGCGATGACTTTTGCACTGCCGAGGTAGTGGTGGCGCACCAGGGTAGGGACGGCGCAGGAATCGGGCAATTGGGCCGAGAGGCTGGTTGTGATAGTCAGGACGGCCAATAGCAAGGGTATACAAAGTTTGGTCATAGCGGTATAAGATCAACTGAAAGGGTGATATTAATCATTTTTAAGGGGGAGCATCTCCCTAACCTTTATCCCAGCAAAACAAAAATTCGACAACAGATCATGAAAAAGATACTTGTTCCCATTGACTTCTCTCAAAGCGCAAAAAATGCCCTGCTGGTAGCGGCTGAAATTGCTTACAAAAGCGGCGCAGCGCTGGAATTGCTCCATGTAAACTTGGCGGCTGTTTACTCGGCTCCGTTTTCGGAGTACATCGCAGTGTCAGAATATGTGGTAGAAGACCAGCAATATGACGACTCTGCTGCTTTGGCGATGGAAAAACTCAAAATGGAGATTTTGGCCATGCCCACTTACTCGAACTTAGACATGAAAACACGGGTAGAAGAAGGGTATCTTCACTCCACCGTGCGCAATGTGGCCAACGAAGACGATGTTGACCTGATCGTGATGGGAACCAAAGGTAGCTCCGGGATGGGTGAGTTTTTGGTTGGGTCCAATACAGAAAAAGTAATTCGCACGGCCCCTTGCCCGGTATTGGCTGTTCCAGAACACACCCAACAATTCAATCCAAAATTGGTGTTGTTGCCTTCCACGCTCAAAAGCGATCAGAAATCTGTGTTTCACTATCTAGCCAATTGGGAGAAAGTGTTTGATTTTCATGTCAAGGTATTGTACCTCAACAACCCTTCCGGCCTTCCTACAGATGGCTCAGCAGAAGCACAAAAAAACCGTTTGGCCGAAGCGGCTGGTTTAAAAAAGACCGATGTGATCATCACCTCTGGAACATTTTTTGAGGACGATGCCATTATCGTTGCTGCGGACGTTTGCAACGCTGATTTGATCGTAATGGCAACCCACCAACGACAGGGTTTGTCGCATATGATGTTCGGCAGCATCACAGAAGATACTGTGAACCACTCGCATATTCCGGTGCTGGCTGTACCGATTGGCTGGACATACTAAAACAGCCCCACCACTTTCCCATTTTCGTCAATATCAATCTTCTCTGCCGAAGGCACTTTGGGCAAGCCGGGCATGGTCATAATATCGCCGCAAACCATCACGACAAACTCAGCGCCTGCCGCCAAGCGTACTTCGCGAATGTTGACCACATGACCGGATGGCGCGCCGCGCAATTTTGG
>CAZPTQ010000352.1:0-2604 GCA_964589365.1 uncultured Saprospiraceae bacterium | reverse complement strand
ATGGCGGCAAAAGAATGGCATCAAATTGGGAAGTTATTTTGACACCGTTCCTAATCAATATTTGACCTACGCCAAGGCTTAATCACCAGCCTCAAACTTTGGTCGTAAGTAAGGTAATTCCATACCCAATTTAGAAAAACGAACACCTTGTTCTTTGTGCCGAGGATGTAAAGCAAGTGGATAAAAAGCCACATCATCCAAGCCAAAATACCCTGGGTTTTCCAAAAAGGCAGATCGGCCACTGCCCGGTGCCGACCGATGGTAGCCATACTGCCAAGGTCGAAATAGCGGAAAGGGGCTGGTTGTTTGCCCTGCGACATGTTAATCAAGTTCTTTGCCAATCGTTTTCCTTGCTGCATCGCTGGCTGTGCCACTTGGGCGTGTCCGTTGGGCCATTTTGGCTCGTGGGTTTGGAGGGCTATATCGCCGATGGCGTATATATTTTCTACTCCTTTTATGGCGTTGAATTCGTTGCAGCTCAAGCGGTTACCACGTCCATAAGATTCGGCTGGGATGCCCTCTATCTTGTTGCCCACGATGCCTGCCGCCCAAATCACCTTGTCAGCACGGATGGTAGCACCGTCGTCCATGGTCACCGTTTGGCCGTCGTAGTCTTTTACCACTTTGTCGAGCCAGAGTTTCACGCCGAGTTCTCGAAGGAATTTTTCCGCCTTGGCCGATGCTTCTTGCGACATGGCATTAAGCACACGAGGGTCACCATGTATCAAGTGTATCTCGATTTCGTCGCGGTTTAAGTCTTTATAGTCCTTTCCGATAATATGGTGTTTCATTTCTGCCAATGCTCCCGCCACCTCTACACCCGTTGCGCCACCGCCCACCACCACAATGTCGAGAAAACGTTGCCGCTCCTCGTAGCCGTCGGCGGTAACAGCACGTTCATAATCTTCAAAAACCGCGTTGCGGAGATAGAGTGCTTCACTCACGGATTTCATTGGAATAGCATTGGCACGGATGCGTTCATTGCCGTACCAGTTGGTGTCAGCGCCCATGGCCAACACGAGATAATCAAAATGCAAGGCACCGATTTCTGTCTCAATCTCTTGCTCCAGAGGCTTGACTGCCAATACTTTAGCAAGCCTGACGAACACATTTTTATTGTTTTGAAAAACTTTTCGAAAGGGGAAAACAATGCTCGATGGTTCCAGCCCAGCCATTGCCACCTGATAAAACAAGGGCTGGAACTGGTGGTAATTATTCTTGTCAATCAGCACAACCTGAAAGTCCTTCGATTTGGCCAAACGACGAGCAAGCGTAAGCCCGCCAAATCCGCCACCAACAATAACTACGCGCTTTTGAGCAGTATCTGGAATGTTAAATTTCATAGGGAAATGTTTTAGACTTAAACCTTGTAGAGTGGGGAGTGTTTAGGTTTTTGAATAAAAAATTCTGCTCAAACCAAAGCACCCTTTCCCGCCTTGCGCTGAAAAGGGTGCTTTGGTTTTTTTAACTGCCGAAGCCTTCCTGCCCGCCAAGTCTCAGCAGGCGGGTTCTCACATCTCTCACCCTCTCACCCTATCACATCTCTCACCCTCTCACATTCATGAAAGCGAACAACATTCTCGAGACCATCGGCAACACCCCCCATGTGCGCATCAACCGCCTTTTTGGCGACAGCCATGAAGTTTGGATAAAACTCGAACGCGCCAACCCAGGCGGCAGCATCAAAGACCGCATTGCACTGTCAATGATCGAGGATGCTGAACGCAAAGGTGTACTGCACCCTGGTAGCGTCATTGTGGAGCCAACGAGTGGCAACACAGGCATCGGACTGGCTATGGTGGCCGCAGTGAAAGGTTATAAACTCGTATTGGTGATGCCCGAAAGCATGAGCGTAGAACGACGGCGTTTGATGGCGGCCTACGGGGCGCAATTCGACCTGACTCCCCGCGAAAAAGGCATGAAAGGCGCGATTGCTCGCGCACAAGAATTGGTGGAACAAATCCCGGGAGCCTGGATGCCACAGCAGTTCGAAAACGAAGCGAATATCGCCATACACAAGGAAACCACGGTAAAAGAAATCCTGGCGGATTTCCCGGACGGTCTGGATGTTTTGATCACAGGCGTTGGCACTGGCGGCCATATCACGGCACTGGGCGAGGTGCTTAAAACGCATTTCCCGAAACTCCAGGTTTTTGCTGTAGAGCCTACGCTCAGTCCTGTTATTTCGGGTGGGCAACCTGGGCCACACCCGATCCAAGGCATCGGAGCAGGTTTTGTGCCACGCAACCTGCACACCGAGGTACTTGACGGAGTGATTCAGGTGGAAAAAGAAGATGCGTTTGAATATACGAGGAGGGCGACCCTAGAAGAGGGAATTTTTGGAGGAATTTCGTCTGGCGCAACGCTGGCTGCAATTGCCCAAAAACTCCCAGAAATCGCTGCTGGATCGCGCATATTGGGTTTCAATTACGACACTGGTGAGCGCTACCTTTCCATCGAAGGACTTTATCAGTGGGATGGAATGGAGTCTGTTGCGATTCCTGCTACAGCTGTGCAACGGTGAGAAATGGTTTGCAAGTCATTGGTCATTAAGTCATTGGTCATTAAGTCATTGGTCATTAAGTCATTGGTCATTAAGTCATT
>CAZPTQ010000351.1:0-2652 GCA_964589365.1 uncultured Saprospiraceae bacterium | reverse complement strand
AAAACGGTTTTTTCTTTCCTGAGTATGTTGCTCAGGTCCAGACTTTCCAAGTTTTTAAAACTTGGAAAGTCTCCGGCCAAGTCTCCTCTCCGCCCGGGCCTTAGCCACCGCGTTGCACCAGCTCCCCGCACCCAAACCCCTGCGCATTCTCCTTCCCAAACCCTGCCAATATCCCTACCTCCACCAGCTCCCTCGGCGCATCCAACTCAAAATCAAACACCCAGCCCTTCACTTTCGTTTGTGCCGCTGTGCCGCTTTTGATGGTAATGAGTTTGGATTTTGGTGGCTGCCCTACCGGACGAAAACCAAACCGGGTGGTATCCCACCAGGAGGGAACGGCAGTGCCAGTAGCAGCTGCGTATTTGTCCAACAGGTTGAGAAACAGCAAGCTGCCAAAATCCGGATCGTCCGGGTGTAAGTATTCATCGGGCAGATCGCCCTCGCGTTTACGGGCAACGACCAGCGGAGATTGCATTCGGATACGAACTGGCGCTGCAGTTTCGGGGAGCTGCATCGAGCGCATTTCCACCGTCTGCACCACCAACCGTGCCCGGCTGACGCGATCGCCAAGGCTGAACTGCTGCTCCTGGAACAGTCCGCGCACAAACTCTTCCGCCGCCCTATCTAGGTAAAACCCGATGATAAAAGATATTTCCCGGCTTCCGATATGCAGCCGGTCGCCTTCTATGCTCCTTTTCGGCACGTTCAGTTGCGAAAAACAAAAAAGTTTGAACGATTTGCGCCCACTTTGGTATCCGTATTGGTGCAGGAATTCGGAATATCCGGCATCTGCATTTTGCAGCACCTTGTATATCCAGGCAGAGAGTTCGTACTGATAATTGATGGGCAACACTGGATACTCATCAAGGCAACGTAGCGTGATTTTGAATTGCATCTTTTGGCCAAATTGGTTAAGCGATTGAATTGATACGGCAAAGTTCAAGGCACTGCCCCTGAACTGGTTTCAGTACCCCCCCAATAATTCAGTTTTTTTTCAAAAACGCATTTTCCCCACTTCGTTTCGTAGATGTTCACGGAGCGAATCGGGTGCGATTACATCAATGTCAAGATGATAAAACCCGAGGATAAAATTGGCCAGCCCAAAGAACTGACTGTTCACATCTGCCTGAAAATCAAAGGAATTCGGGTCGCTGGTAGCTTCTATATGTCCACGGGTTAGCGGGTATCGTTCAATGAGTTCGTTGTAAGCGCCCACGCTCAGGCGCAAGTGAACATTGACCTGTTTGTTCGTAACGATGCGGAAGGGATCGGTTTTCATGATATTGTGGTGGCCTTCATGTGCCCAAGGGGTGTCGGTCAATTTAACGCGCACAAAGCGGGTGAGTCGGAAGTGACGCACGGCTCGTTTTTCTACCTCAAAGGCGTGGAGCATATCATCAGCGGGGACAATGTGGAATGGCTCGACCCAACGGTCGCTAACCTGGCTGCTGTTGGAGGAGCGGTAGCTTTCCAGCACGACCATTCTCCGCTCAGAACGGGCTTGTTCAAGCAACTCAACTTTTGTCAGGTGCGGTTTTCGGAGATAGGCAAACCCAAGCCTGCTGTAGTCGTACAGTGCGTGGAGTTTCTGAATTAACTGGGCCTGTTTTTCAGGAGTTGTGCGCAGGTTCCGAATGGCCTCGTAAAGGAGGGCACGTTCTTCCTCGGAGAAATAAAGTAGTTCGGAAATTTTTTTCAGCGGGCGGTTCTGCTTGAACGCAAGTCGGTACCTTTTGTCGCGGTCGAGTTCGAGTCCAAGTTCGCTAAAAAGGGCAAGATCGTTTTTGATCGTGTCTTCATGGACTCCATATTCCTCCGCAAAGTGCTGTTTGGTGTAACCGTAGGGGCGTTCAATGATGTTGTGCATAACACGAAGGAGGCGGGCTTTCGTGCCGTATTCAGTATCTCTTGGCATGGCGGGAGGACTCGATCGGAAATAAATCGAAACACAAGATAGGCAGCCTTCAACATATTATATTAAAAAAGAGGCGACACCCGATCAGGATGCCGCCTCTAATATTTTCTAAGCGAAGCTAACTACGCCTGCTCTTCGTCTTTCTTTTCTTCTTCGGATGACGCTTCCGTAGCATCCGCTACAACATCATCGGCAACTTCGGCTGCCTCTTCTGCAACGGCTTCTACCGTTTCAGCCACTTCCTCGGGAGCGGCTTCTGCAACCGCTACTACTTCTTCTACAGGCTCCGTCACTTCTTCTTCCACTTCATCAGCAGCAGCCTCCACGGTTTCTTCCAGCTCCGCCGCAATTCCGGGCGCAGCAATGGCCTCAACAGGGGCAGCCTCGACTATTTCCTCGACTTCTTCCACGGCGGGGGCTGTCACTTGTTCTTCAATAATGTCTGCCTCCTCTTCTGCTACTTCGGACAAAGGCGCTTCGGCAACTGCTACAGCAGCCGCTTTTTTGCCACCGCGGCGCGTTTTCTTCGCCTGACGAACCTTGCCTTCGTTCGGGTTGTATATTTCGTTGAAGTCCACCAATTCAATCATCGCAGTTTCGGCACCATCGCCTCGGCGGAACCCGAGTTTGATGATGCGGAGGTAACCACCTGGGCGGTCGCCTACTTTTTCTGCTACGGTGCCAAAGAGTTCTTTAAGCGCCTCTTTGTTTTGCAAGTAACTGAATACAATACGGCG
>CAZPTQ010000350.1:0-2659 GCA_964589365.1 uncultured Saprospiraceae bacterium | reverse complement strand
AACGTTTGGATGTGCGCTGTGCCGCCCCTTTTTAGGCGGCATAGGCGCACATCCTTTGTTCTGCGCTTCTATTTATTAGGGTTGTACCTGTAAATTAGCCCTATTGAAAATCGCGTCAGGCTAAATAATTTATCTCCCAAAATTGGAAATGTATGTTTCATTTCAATGTCTGTGTCTGGCAATATTTCATACGAAACCATTGCTCCAATTCCTTTCACTTGATAATTCCCCAATTTATTCGCATTCGGGGTTGTAATCCTTATATCTGCCAGTTTGTCATAGTCAATAATAAAAGAACCACCAAGCCTAAACCTTAAAAACCTGTTGTTCCCAAGCAAGTGGTGATAACCCAAACCCAAAAATGCCGAATTTATGTACCCTTTTACATCCCTTCGGGGACTCCCACCGTTTAATGCCAGCCACCAGTCCCTTTCAAGATTCAGGGACAGCCCTGATTTTTTATGCACTATTTCTAAGCCGACAAGCGGGGACACTCCTATTGGCGTGAGGTCTTCCCCTCTCAGCAATTCTATGGAATTAGTTGAGAAAAACTTCGCACCAATCAGCCCATTCACTGAAATCTTGCCATTTCGTTTTTTGTTGATTCGCTGTTTATCTATGTTGTACAGAAACAAGATGGAGTGCTGTGAAGTCCCAAGGGCGGCAAACGTAGGATTGAATCCAATCTTTGTCCTAAATTCTATATCTATCCAATTCAGCGGTATGCCTACTGATAACTGTAGCCCAGAATACTTCCAGAAAAAAAAATCTGGTATTGAGTGATTTGAATTGTCTTCACGCCTTTTCCAATACCCACCAACCCCAACAAAAAACTTTTCGAAATCATAGTATGCCTGTATCTGGTTCTCAATCCATGTTCTATCAACACTCCATGTTGCAAAATTGAACGTGTCTTGAACAGGAACTGAAAATTGAAAATTAAAGTCTGTTTGCCCACCTATTCTGATAGGTATTTTTGGCAAATGCAGCATCAAACCTATCAATGGTGACGAATAAATTTGCCTACCACCGCCTTGTTTACCTACTTCATAAGTGTTATCATGTAGCCTGAACCCAAGTTGCAAGGAAAGATGAACCCGATTGGGGTCAGCCTGCCCAATGAGCTGTGTTGTTGACAGTAAGCAAAGAACGAGGATATGACGCATGGCTATATAAAATGAGCGGGCAGGCGCATTGCGCCTGCCCGCTGTGAGATGAAATTTTATTAGTTAGTCCGCTTCAAGATGAACCTGCACTTGGCGCTGTTCACCTCCCAAAGAGAGCCTGTGGAAGGGAAAATCGCGCTCGCAACCCCGCAGTTGATGAAATACCACTCGTCTGAGTATTTCATCCTGACACCTACTGAATGGCCGACAAATGAAGAGCACGTGTTGACAACAAGTTTGGGGCTCGCCCACCAGTCTCTCTCCCATGTGCCGTAGAAGATTGATCTGCCCGCCGTAAATGCAGACATATCGATCTGGAACGCATTTTTGTCATCCGTAAAGATTTTTGATGAGTTGATGTCGTCTTTGTGGATTTTGAGGGGGTCAAAATCCTCCCAAAATCCTAATGTATAGGGGTTGAGCGATTCAGGGGTGAATGTCAGTATCCACCCTGAAATCTCTGACCGTTTCCCACTTTCGTAGCGGAAGCCCGCTTTTATCTGGTGCAGGTCGGCATCAATGTCAATGTTAGAGCGGTTGCTTGCACTATGTCCGCCAGTTGGGCCAGTCATGCTTTCGTTTATGCCCGATTCGGTCAAAACAACTTGGTTGACCCCTCCTGTGAACTGACTGGTATGGTACACGCCCAGACCCGGTCCAACAAAGATGATCGGCTCGGAGGAGGTGTTCGCCTCGCTTTCGCCCACAAGTACCTCATTGGAGCCTCGCCAGCCCGCCACGTCGTCGCAGTCGTTGACATCCTGGGCAATTACCACTGTTGGCTGCCATGCAGCATCACAAGTGGCAGGGCGCTTGATAAAGTAAACCACCGGCTCGTACTTGTAAGGCGCATACTCCATTTTTCCGCGCAGGAAACCGTTTGCGTCCCAGGCAGTATTGGCGATAGAGGACTCTATGCCCGGCTCTTCACCTCTGGGATAGATGTTGTTCAATGACATGGACTGTCGGAGGGCATTGTTCAGGGCTTGTGCAAAAGTTGCGTTGTTTTGGGCAAGCGCATACAGCGATACGCCGATCCCGCCCGTATCTGCGATCATCGGGGTTTCCATATAGCAGAGGTGGGCAGGGTTTTGCGCCACCACGCGGATTGCCTGCGCGTAGTGGTACAGCATCATATTGATGCGGTCGTTGATCGGGTCGTCCGGCGTTCGGATCAGGCCAAGGACAGTATTGGCAGCCAATGGGTCGGCGCACGAAGGGATCAGAGTACCTGATTCCGGCGAACCGCCAATTTTTTGGCTGCCAGTTACATTGTCCTTTTCGCAGCCCGTGAGGGCCAAAAAAGTAAATACGCCTGCGACCAAGAGCAGGCAAAAGACAGGAACCAAAGTGCGGCTCGACTGTGCTCCGATAAATCGGAAATTGAGAAAACCGTTCATAATTAAACTGTTTAAAAAATGAAAAAAAAGTGTTTAAATATGTTTAACGCATTGACAATCAATTATTTATTTTTATTGTCTTTGCGCAGAACG
>CAZPTQ010000349.1:0-2661 GCA_964589365.1 uncultured Saprospiraceae bacterium | reverse complement strand
AGGTCGTCCATTCGGTGCTTATATAACGGACTGGTGCGGTCAAGTATGACCTGGAGATCATGGAAAGCACCTCCGTCGCCATCGTCGGCAAAAATCTCGAACAGCAACACCACGCTGCGTATGACCCCGCCCGTGATGCGGCGCAGGGCTTCTACCCGACCAGGGTTTTGCTCTATTATGCGCTGTACCCCATCCTTGTTGTAGTAGCGACTGAGCGAAAGCAGCAATTCGTGGGTTTCTTTTTCATCCAAGCCTTTCAGTTCCACCTGCTTGAAGAACTCGTAGAAAGCATGATCGTACTTGTAAAAGGCTTCCAGCACCACTGAGGAAGCGGCAAAAAGCCGGATGTCTGCGCTTGTCTGCAGGATTTTTCGGAGGCGGTGGGCTTCGGCATCGCTGAGTTTTCGAGCCATGTCACCGAAGTTGTCCACGAAAAGGATGAGTTTCTTGCCGTTGCGGGCGAGTTCGGTGGACAGCCACTCGAAAAGGGCTTTTTCGTACTGGTCGTGGTCGGGGTGCTGCTTGCTCAATTGCCGCAGGGTCTCGGTTTCAAATCGGAATGCCGGGTGTTTTTCTTCCAGCAGTTCCATCACCCGCTCCCAAAACTTGAATAGAGAGCGTATGCCGTACTCCTCCTCGTTGAATACGAGTGGTACGAGCCATTCATTGAGTTCCGAGTCGTTCTGTATTTTCATACGCCAAACGGAGCAAAAGCGTGGTCTTGCCCATGCCCCTGCGCCCGAGGATGAGGTAGTGCTGTTCCGGCACCTCCATTTTGGCCTCTTTGATGACCTTGAACAACTTTTTGAACAGTTGCTGTCGCACCACAAACCCCTCGATGAGTTGCTCTTTGGTCTGGTTTTGGGGGTTGTAGATGTTGGCCACGCTTGGCCGAGGAAGAAGTAGGGCGCTCATTATTTGGCAAATTTTTCCCACCACATCCGCAGGATGGGCGAGTTGAAACGGTAGATTTTGGCTTCGTCGAGGTGGATATAACCGTCGAATTCGAGGATTTCGAGTACAGCGGGCGAATTCACCTGCACGAATGCGGTGGCGGGCACTTGGCCTTTAATGGCTATTTCGCCGAGTATTTCTTTCGCCGTGCGACTTTCCTCTGTAGGCAAGGTTTTGTCGAGGCGACTGTAGTAATTTTCAAAGTAAATATTGTTGCGGTGGTTGGATGCCTTCAGCAGCACCTCGTCAATCAGGGCCGCCGACACGGGCTGGTTGCCAAGTGCTTCCGCCTCGTCAATAATCATTTGTATTACCAACTGTACAAAGAAGGGCATCAGCCATTCGATTTTGTCCAGCATATAACGGAGGGTTTCGTCGGATATCTGTATATTGGGAACTCATCCACCATGATACATATCGTTGCGCCTTCAGTGTCCAGGTCGCGCAGCAGATTTTCGAATTCTTCGCTGTATCGGGCTTTTTCGGGCTGGTTGGTTTCTATTTCGATGTTGAAAACCTTGATTTTTTTGAAACGCTCGGTAAAAGCGGCCAAGCGGCTTTTGGCACGCTCATTCAATTTGGCGAGTTTGCCAATGGCATCGCTTTTCAACAGTTCCTCTGAGAGTACCCGAAAATAGTCTTCCGAATCTGAGACATCCTCCACAGTAAGATATAGAAACATGAAGCCTTCGCGGGGCTGATCCTCCATGAAGCGCATGATGGAGGTCTTGCCAGAGCGGCGCGGGGCAGAGATGAACAAATGGCTTCCTCCGCTCAGGCGGCGATAGATTCTTTCAACAATGGCATCGCGGGGGAAGAAATCTTTTCCACGGGGTGTTTGGCCGACTACATTTTGCATGACATAGGTTCTTTGTTTTTGACAATACAATTTTTGTCAACGCAAAGGTGCCATCTCAATTTTCGCGCATCGAATGCCGGTTTATTAGATGTCACCTGCCTCATACTTCGGCAGATGACACCTAATAAACCTCAAGCATGGGCTATTTACCTTTAAACACAGGCTTCCGCTTTTCCAAAAACGCCGCCACGCCTTCGCGGTAATCATGCGTTTGTCCGGCAAGGGTCTGGAGTTTGTCTTCTACAAATGTTTGAGACGCAAAATCGTTGCTAAAACTTTGGTTCAAAGCCTGCTTGGTAAGCGCCAACCCGCGCGTGGGCATTTGCGCCAAGGTTTCGGCCAATTTCAAACTGTCGGCGGCGAAACTTTCATCGGGAAAAACTTTCCAGATCATGCCCATTGCCGCGGCTTCTGTAGCTGAAATTTTATCGGAAAGCATCATCAATGCCGTTGCCCGCTGAAAGCCCACGAGACGCGGCAAAGTCCAGGTGCCGCCCGAATCCGGGATGAGACCGATTTTGGAAAATGCCTGGGTGAAGGATGCCGATTCGGTGGCAACCGTAATGTCGCAAGCAAGGGCGATGTTTGCGCCCGCACCTGCTGCCACGCCATTTACGGCTGCCACTACGGGTTTATCCAAATGCCTGATTTTCAAAACGATGGGGTTGTAGCCCGTGGAAATAATCTCCGCCAGCGAAGGCCCATTTGGATCGGTCACCTCTTGCAGATCCTCGCCCGCGCAAAAGGCTTTTCCCGTGCCTGTGATGTACACCGCGCGGATGGCGGAGTCTTCTTCGCAGGTATCCAAGGCTTCCAGAATTTCCATCCGCATCGCGTGGTGCATGGAA
>CAZPTQ010000348.1:0-2688 GCA_964589365.1 uncultured Saprospiraceae bacterium | reverse complement strand
GCTGACAACTGCTGCCTCGACACTTCTTTGGTGTACCAGGGCCAGTGCGGCCTGACGCACACCGTGAACTACAGCCTGTTCGACACAGTTTGTAACCGCGGCACGATCACCCGCACATTCCGCGCCTGGGACTGCCACGGCTTCTCGAGCCAGTGCACACAGCGCGTGTTCGTGACGTACGAGCAGGACTACTTCATCAAGTTCCCGAACGACGTGATCGTGACGGTATGCGACGGCACCGGGCTTTACGGCGAGCCGATCTTCTTTGGCGAAGACTGCGAACTGTTGGGCGTTTCCTTCGAAGACGAGATCTACACGGTAGTTCCTGACGCTTGCTACAAGATCGAGCGGACCTGGACGATCATCAACTGGTGCACGTACAACCCGAACCTTGACTGCATCTACGTTCCGAACCCGAACCCGAACCCGATCACCAACCACCCGACGAACCTTCCCGGCCCGACCGTGTCCGAATGCGGCACGCTGCCGCCATGGGCGCCGACGGTGGTCCGTATCAACCCGACCGACCCGAGCACGACGCCATTCTGCTCCTTCTGGGAGAAGGACGCCAACTGTTACAAGTACAAGCAGATCATCAAGATCATAGACAACCAGAAGCCTACGGGCACTTATGTTGTTCCTGACTGTAACAACCAGAACTGGACGACCCCGAACCACGCACAGTTGTGGAACGAGACGTACTGGTGGAACAACGGCCTGCAGACGCACGACCTGTGCGAGGAGCCGACCGAGCTTTGCATCACGGGCACGGACGCCTGCTCTGGGGCGAACATCAACATCGAGTACCTGTTGTTCCTCGACCTTGACGGCGACGGCATCATGGAGACTGTTGTGAGCTCGACCTCTTTGGGCATCGCCGGCCTCGGCTGGAACACCGTGTGGTACAACAACCTGAACACTCCGAACTTCGCGGGCGGCACGCCGCGCGCATTTGACGAGCGCCCTGTACCGTTCAACCAGAGGTGGGGCTTCTCTATCCAGGAGACGATCACCGGCAACACGAAGACGGCCTGCGTTCGCTGGAACACCCAGCAGCAGCAGAACACGCACGTAGTTCCTGAGCTGCCGCACGGCACGCACAAGATCAAGTGGTTCATCTCTGACGGCTGCGGCAACAACGCCGAGTACGAGTACACCTTCACGGTGCGCGACTGCAAGCCACCTACTGTTGTTTGCATCAACGGCTTGAGCGTGAACATCATGCCTACAGGTATGATCACGTTGTGGGCATCTGACTTCCTTCAGTACACGGAAGACAACTGCACCCCTGCTGGCTATATCAAGATCGGCATCCGCAAGTGCGGCACCGGCACCGGCTTCCCAGTAGACGCTCAAGGCAACCCGATCCTGTCTGTGACGTTCGACTGCACGGAGCTTGGCACACGTTGTGTTGAGTTGTGGGCGATAGACGCTGCGGTACCTGCCAACGCAGACTTCTGCGAGACCTACCTGATCGTACAGGACAACTTTGGGGTTTGCCCAAATGCGAACCAGATCAACGTGGCAGGCGCGCTGAAGACAGAGGAGGCAGACGGAGTTGAAGAGGGCACGGTCCAGATTTCTGGCACGAGCAGCTTCACCCCGCCTTACAACTACTTCGACCTTTCGGACGCAAACGGCACGTACGCGGTGGTCAATAGCGTTCCTTTGGACGCCACGCTGGTGATCGCACCCGAGAAAGACGACAACCCGCTCAATGGTGTTACCACCTATGACCTGGTGCTGATCTCGAAGCACATCCTTGGCATTGAGCCATTGGACAGCCCGTACAAGATGATCGCTGCAGACGCCAACAAGTCTGGCTCGATCACGACGTTCGACATTGTTGAGATCCGCAAGTTGATCCTGGGTATCTACACGGACCTTCCGAACAATACCTCATGGCGCTTTGTGGACAAGGCGTTCTCGTTCCCGAACGCGAACAACCCATTCCAGACTGTGTTCCCAGAGACGATCTCTATCGCTGACGCGATGGTGAGCCAGATGGACGAAGACTTCGCTGGTGTCAAGATCGGCGACGTTAACGGCACTGCGGTGGCCAACGCCACGATGCAGGCAGAAGAGCGGACTGCTGGCACGGCGATCTTCGACCTCGAAGACCGCACGGTTAAGGCAGGCGAAACGTTTGAAGTATCGTTCAAATCTGCACAGGCCCTCAAAGGCTTCCAGTTCACCGCGACGCTCAACGGCCTGAAGGCAGTTGGCATCGTGAACGCAGAGAACGTAACTGAAGGCAACTTCAACCTGGATCCTGAGAACGCTATGGCAGTATCTATCGACGGTGCACAAGACTTCACAGTGCGTTTCCGCGCTGAGAAAGCTGGCAAGTTGAGCGAGATGTTGGGCGTATCGGGTGCTATCACCCGCGCTGAAGCATACGGCGACGCAGGCCGCTTGGGCATTGCGTTCCGTTTCGACGGCAAGACGATTGCAGGTGTTGGTTTTGAACTGTACCAGAACCAGCCTAACCCATTCGTTAACCGCACGTTCATCGGCTTCTTCCTTCCAGAAGCAGCAGAGGCAACGCTGTCGGTGTACGACGAGACAGGCCGCGTAGTTTACCAGCAGAAAGGCCAGTTTGCCAAAGGTGAGAACACGATCGCACTCGATCGCGCGCTGATCAACACCACAGGCATGCTGTACTACAAGTTGGAGACTTCTACGGAC
>CAZPTQ010000347.1:0-2707 GCA_964589365.1 uncultured Saprospiraceae bacterium | reverse complement strand
ACAAGTGTAAGTTGGCTGCGGGGAGTGTTGTTGGCGAGGACGCCAACAACGGCAAAAACGCTCAAACTGACCCACCTAAAACGGTGCAAACTGACCCCACCTAAAACGGTCGAAGCTGACCCGGGTAAAACGGACTAAACTGACCAACCCTTTTTCGAGCGAGATTCGGGTCAGTTTGCCGGCTTTGGTGGGCGTTGCGCCCCATTTTGTGCTGTATGACCTTTTAGGCCGCGAGGTACAATCGGCTAGGCTTCGGGATTTTGACACTTATCTGCCGCTGTCGCAGCTGCCTGCGGGTATGTATGTGTGGCAGATAAGATGGAACGGGGTGGCTACGCAGAGTGGGCGGGTAGTGAAGCACTGAGCCGGGGCAGCGCAAATTTCCGTTCACCATGGACGGTCAGATGCGGTAGTACTTTTGTATGTTGTGCAGATTTGAGTAGATTGAGTTTCCGTCAGAAAGACAACTCTGGTGGCCGACAAAATCACTTCCACTTCGACCCCAAAGCCTCAAAAGTTGGCAGGTGCTTATGGTGGTACATATCGAGCACTACACCGTCTTTCCAGACTACCACGCCGGGACTGGCGCGGATGATGGTTTTGAGCAACTTGTCGTCGGCCCGGTAGAAAGGATATTTCGCACCTACTTTTTGGGCAAAATCTGCGGACACTTCCGAGTCGCCAAATGTAGTGATACAATAGACCTTCCAACCCGCTTTTTGGGCGGCTTCGGCCAGCGGGTTCACGCCGTTTTGGAAAAGGGCGGCGTATTCGGGTGTCGGCACGAATACTTGGCGCTCCAATTTGCGCGCTTGCACCGTTAACACACGGGGCTGCAACCGTATCGAATCGGCAGTGACAGCAATGGTGTCAGTTGCCCAGGTGGTATCCTGAACGGTGTAGGTTTCAGTCTGCTTTTTGCCTTCGAGGTGGTACGCCACGATCATCAGGCTGTAGTTTTTTTCGTTCAAAAGATCATCCGTTACCTCCCCGTTGTCACCATTTTCCACTGCGAAGTCGCTGACTTTTGTTTTCGTAATGGGCACTTTCACGCTGTCTTTCAGGACGTAAAAATCAGTCTTTATCTGCTCGCGCACCTTCCAACCTTTGGCGGCGGTGTATTCTTTATAATAGGTGATTTTGCCCGGTTCTGGCTCCAGGTACTTCATTTTTACGTGATTGATGGTGTCTTCCAGGACCCAACCGAGGATGTCAATTTTCGCGCTGGCTTCCAGTTCTTTTTGTGCGCGTACGTCGCTGCCAATTTTGAACGGACGGAAATCAACCATCGGCAAATCCCAGTAGGTGTTGCGCACACAAAGCAGCAGGGAGGCAACAGTGACCAAGCCGACTACGATGTTCCGTGTGCGAGCGGTCCACAATTGGTGCACGTTGCGCGTACGCCACAAGAAGAGCAAAGCGGGGACCATCAGGCCGAGGTCTTTGAAGAAAGAAATCTTTGGGTCGAGTTTGATAAAATCGCCGAAACAACCACAGTCTGTCACCCGCATGTGTTCTTTCACATAAGGCCCCCATTTGGCAAAATCAAAGAAATTGGCATCCGAAGGCACATAGCCTGTGAGGAAGGTGAAGCCCGTTAGTATAGTGAAAAAGAATACGATCAGGAAAAACAGCCAGGCCGTCCACTTTCGCGAATAACCTACCATGAGCATTGCGCCGATGGCGATTTCGAGCACGATCATGGTGATTGAAAAGCCCTCACTGTACTTCGACAACCAGGGAAAAAGGGGCGCAATTCCCTTGAAAACATTGTCCAGCCCTGCAAAAGTTGTCTCGAACGCACCAAAATAATCGAGCATTTTATAAGCCGTACCGATGGGGTCCACCGCTTTTACCAAGCCGGAAAAAATGAACCACACCCCGCAAAAGTGCTGTAGAAAAGTCCAAAAAGTAGAATTTGATTTTTTCTTCCAAACCGTCCAAATGGTCAAAATCATGCCGACAAAGGCAAAGGAGATAAGCAGTGTAGGGAGAGATGTCATTATTTGAGTGGATTCGTTTAATTGTTGATTTGGTGATTGGTTAACTGGTGATTGGTGGATTGAAATATCTTAATTTTCTCAACCAACAGGGCAAATGTAGAACGATGCACAGCGCCGTTGCAAGTACAGGCCTTATTTTTGATTATTGTTTGCTCAACACACTACTTTTGTTCTTGTTGAAGGGATTTTCTTTAACATATATTTCCCCATTGACTTCATTTTACCAGTTTACCCGCCGAAGTTTTAACGAAGTCGGGGTCACATTGAACACATTACACATGAAAAAAGTCATTGGCATAGGCGGTATTTTTCTCAAATGCCGACACCTCGAAGAAACCCGCGCCTGGTACACCAAGCATTTGGGAATTCAGTTGGAAAGCTGGGGAGTGCAATTTTTTTACAAGGACGACCCCAACCCGGAAGCCTGCTCCAACCTGAGTTTTTTCAAAACAGACTCAGCATATTTTGAGCCATCGGAGTCGGCATTCATGATAAACTTTCGGGTAGATGACCTTGATGCACTGGTTGCAGCACTTCGATCAGAAGGGGTGCCGCTTGTGGGTGAGCCCGTTGCAGAGGAGTTCGGCAAATTTGCCTGGGTAATGGACCCTGAAGGGAATAAGATCGAACTTTGGGAGCAACCGTAATGAAGGTTTATGAGGTTTATGAGGTTTATGAGGTTTATGAGGTTTATGAGGTTTATG
>CAZPTQ010000346.1:0-2717 GCA_964589365.1 uncultured Saprospiraceae bacterium | reverse complement strand
CAATGACTTAATGACCCAATGACTTAATGACCCAATGACCCAATGACTTAATGACCCAATGACCCAATGACCCAATGACCCAATGACTTAATGACCCAATGACATAATGACTTTATGTCTCAATGACAAAATATGGACTTTAAAAAATTAACTCCCCACCTAATTGCTGCTGCGCTGCTGTTTGCCGTGTCGGCTGTTTTTTTTGCCCCTAATTTCTTCGGCGGCAAAGTGCTGCCACAGCCCGACAACGACAAAGCGCGTGGGATGATGACGGAAATTCAGGGCTACATTAAAAAAGGGGAAGCGGCTCCGCTATGGACCAACTCCACGTTTGGCGGGATGCCGGGCTATCAAATCTATTCGCCCATCCATGGCAATTTGACCAAACCACTGGTGAAGGCAACGTTTTTATGGACGGACACGACTGGTGTTTGGGCACAAGTGCTTGCAGCCATGCTGTTCATGTACCTCCTGGTGATAACAATGAGGGCTGATTGGCGGGTCGCGGTGTTTGGGGCACTGGCTTATGGGATTAGCACTTATAACGTTGACATCCTCGAAGCAGGGCACTCTACCAAGATGGCCGCTCTGGCCTTTGCACCTGGTATTTTGGCCGCTACTATTATGCTCTTTAATGGACGCTTGCTCGTTGGAGCTGGATTATTGGCCCTGCTGACGGCTATGCAGATATACGTCAACCACGTTCAAATTACCTATTACACGCTATTGATTGCGGGCATTTATGTGCTGACCCAATTGGTGGAATCAGTACGCCAAAAAGCCCTGTTAAATTGGGGTAAACAGGTGGTAATCATGGGTTTGGCACTAGCCATAGGCTTTGCCTGCAACCTTTCCAAACTCTGGCCTACTTACGAATATAGCCAGGAAACCATCCGTGGCAAATCTGAACTCAAAGCCAGTGCCGACAAAGGCGATGGCTTGAGCAAAGATTACCTGTTCGGCTGGAGTTATGGTGTGTGTGAGAGCATGACACTCCTTGTACCACATTTTGCGGGCGGGGGCGCCGGCGAAACTTTTGGCGAAACCAAACTGCTGAAAGCGGTTTCGCGACAAATGCCTCCCAATACTACCCGGGCACAAATGCAGTCGCAAATCGCTGGGTTATTTTATACTGGGGATCAACCCTTTGTGGGCACGGCCATATATTACGGTGCAATTGTTTGTTTCCTGTTTTTCCTGGGCGCATTCCTGGTTCCGGGCACTGTGAAATGGTGGCTGCTGCTGAGCGGAATTTTCATGGTTACTTTGGCTTGGGGGAAGAACTTCTTCCTCAATGATATTTTTTACGACTACTTGCCAATGTTCAGCAAGTTCCGCGCCGTAACGATGGCACTGGGTCCAGGGCAGTTGTGTGTGGCTGCACTGGCTGCTATGGGCATACAAAAATTGGCAGACCCTGACATTTCCATAGACAAGAAAAAACGCGCCCTTTGGGTAGGCTTGGGCGCCACGGTGCTGTTATGTCTCATTGGATTGACCTGTGCCAGCAACACAGGCCCCAATGACGATGCCCTTGGGCAAAACGCCCAACTCTTGGCCGCTCTGCAAGAAGACCGCGCTAACATGCTCCGCGCAGATTTGATTCGTTCGCTCGGATTTGTGGCCGCAGCCGCCGCCTTAATTCTGCTCTACCTGCGTGGCAGCCTGAAAGCGACACTCATGGTCGGCCTTCTAGCGGCATTTTCTTTGGCTGATACCTGGCTTGTTTGCCTGCGCTCTATTCCAGCCAGCAAATATGAGTCTAAAAAAGCCGCTACTTCCCCACCCCAGCCCGAACCTTTTGACCTGCAAATCAAAGCCGACAAAGACCCACACTACCGGGTGCTTGACCTTTCACGGGGCGGCATCGCCGGCAATGCCACTACTTCTTATTTTCACAAAAGCCTGAGCGGCTATCATGCTGCCAAACTCCAGCGTTTTCAGGAAGTGGTGGACAAGTACCTCGGCAAAGACTTGAACCGGAACCTGCACATTGTAGGCATGATGAACGGCAAATACATCGTCGGCGACAAAGGCCAGGTGTTCCCCAACCCGGAAGTGTGCGGTAATGCCTGGTTCGTCAGTAATTTCCAGACCGCGAAGAACGGTGACGATGAACTCAATGCCCTTGGTCCGCTCAATCCGAAAGACACGGCCGTGGTACAAGAGTCTTATGCCGCCACTTTGCAGGGCCTGGACATCCAACGCGACAGCAACGATTATATCAAACTCACCAGTTATCACCCCGACCAGATGGAGTATGAATACTCCGCCAAAACCGAGCAACTCGCGATTTTCTCTGAAATGTGGTACCCGCCCGCAAAAGGCTGGAAATGCTTTCTGAACGGTCAACCAGCACCTGATTTCATCAAGGCCGACTACCTGCTGCGCGCTATGCGATTGCCCGCAGGCCAAAAACAAAAGTTGGAAATGCGCTTTGAACCGCAATCTTTCTATCTCGGAGAAAAAGTGGCTTATGCGGCTTCTGGTTTTACGCTGTTACTCTGTTTGCTTGCTTTGTTTTTCTGGTACAAGAAAGGGGGGCAGCTAAGCGAAGTGGCCAATTTGAGCGATGTGGAGAGGCGGCCAGAGAAGCCTGTGAAGGCAGCTGCTAAGACTATTGGCAAGAAAAAGTAATTTAGTGGGTTTTGGATAGTTCCAGCGTAAAACGGGCTTTTTAGCCGCATCGCGGCGACATTTCTGTAGCGCCAGCGTTA
>CAZPTQ010000345.1:0-2725 GCA_964589365.1 uncultured Saprospiraceae bacterium | reverse complement strand
CATTGAACATTGAACATTGGTCATTGGTTCTCAATGTCCAATGACATAATGACATAATGACGAAAAACTACTCAAACCTCCGCTTATAAAACCAGGTGTTATCGTTCAGGGTGAAGCCGGCTGTAAATCGGACATACGTTTCTTCAATGGGCGATTCGGCGCCGAGTTTCCCAATTTCAAAGGCGAGGTTGACAAAAGATGTTTGTTGGCGCGGGAGAATGATGGGCAAACCCAAGCCCAGTGTAAAGCCAATATCATTCAGGTCCTTGTCGCCCACAGAACGCGGGTCTTGGCGGTAATAAGCCCCGACCCGGTAACGCATCCGTTTCAGGAATTTGTTGTAAGAACTGAAGTCGGGGATGAATTCCGCGCCGCCGGAGACAGAAAAGGTGTTGCGAAAAACATCGGGCCGTGCTTCGTTCTCGTAGCCAGACCAGGTTTCGAGGCCGATTTGGGCACCGACTTTCAACTTGTTCGCTTTTACATACTGGGCGCCCAGGGAAAAAGCGGCTGGCAGCGTCAATTTTCTGCGCTGATTTGTCAAAGCAGTCAGCGTATCGGCGTCAGAAAAATTGCCATTGATCAGTTGCCCACGACTGCGTATTTGAAACTTGTCCTCACTAGCGCGTAGATTGTGGTTGCCATTGCCTGCCAGGCCGACCGTGACCCAGCGTGTTGGTATATCCTTATTGGTTTCGGCGTGTTCAAGCACAAAATCGTGTTGAACGCCTAAATTCCAGACAAAACCGTTCGCGGAAATGTCCTGACGGTTGTTGTTTTGAAAGGTTGGAAGTTTTGTGCTGGAAGTATCGTAGAAAAGCGTTGTGTTTTCGTAACTCATTTTGCCAAATACCCAGCCCAGATTTAGTCCAAAAGCGGTGTTTTTGTATTTCGCGGCACCGGTCCAGGCAATTCGGTACAAGCCTCCGCTACCTTGAAAACTGTTCTGAACATCTTCCAGGTCTTCCAGGGTGTCGCGGGTCACAACGCTGTAACCCACCCGGGAGTATGGAGTAAGCGCGATGCCCATGGCATAGTTCCACGGCGATTTCACCTTGTCAAGCACCTCGTTGATGGGGCTTTTGAGCGTGAAGCCGAGGGCAAGGTGAGAAAGATTGCCACTCCATTCCTCTTGTGTTGCGTCGCCAGTTTGATACTTGCTATATTTTGTGAAAATCCCCGTTTCGAGCGCCGTGGAACGCAGGTAAGCGAAAGAAGCGGGGTTGGCCAGATTCAAGTGAAAAGGATCGTGAAAAGCGGCTGTTTGACCGCCCCAACCCGCTTGGTTGGCGAAATTAGGGCTTACAATATCGCCGATGCCATAGCGCGAATAAGGGGAGTTGAACTTGGGCTGTGCCCAAAGTGCGGTGCTGGTAAAAAGGAGCAGAATCAGGGTAAGTAATCTCATTCGAGTAGTTATGCTGTGCTAAGTATGCTTAAAGATAACAAAGGTTAGTTTCGGACATGAATGCTCAAACAAAACCGCGTAGCGGTGACATTTTTGTAGCATTGAAAATCAAAATATGGTTCAGTCCGTACAAGGTCAAATTGGGTTCAATGGTCAAATTTGGAATGTTCAAATGAGTTTGAAAAAAAACCGCATCACCACCAGTCAGCACCACATTCAAAGGGTTGAGCCGTTTCTGAAAAAGCCCTACAAAACCTTCTATTTCAAGTGCCGCCCCACGAAACGCCCCGTTTTGCAAAGCCGTTTCGGTGCTGTGGCCGATAAAGTCGCCGGGCATCTGCATCCCTACTTCTGGCAAGCGTGCTGTGAACGCGTGCATAGCCTTCGCCCGCATCAGTGCCCCGGGCGCAATATTGCCGCCCAGATATTCGCCCGATTCCGTCAGCGCATCATACTTGATGCAAGTACCACAGTCCACTATCAGGCAATGCTGCCGGGGCAACAACGCCTGCGCCCCCGCCACCGCTGCCAAACGGTCTTTGCCCAAGCTCTGCGGAGTGCTGTATTTATTTTCAAAAGGCAGGGCTGTTTCGTGGGTCAGCTCCAGAAAGTCAAAATATTGAGCCAGTGCCTTGTTCAGCAAAATATCAGCATCCACCACAGAAGAAAGAACGACGTTTCGGACACCTTCTTGGTTGCAATAGCGAAGCAAATCGTCCATTGGCCAGTCTGTCACGAGCGTGCTCTCCAGCAATCGGTCCCCGTTAAAAAGCCCGATTTTGCGGCGTGTATTGCCGATGTCTAAAGCGAGGTTCATACAGTGGGGACGGTTGCAGGTTTTGTGATTTTCCCCATACTACTGGACATTTCTGATTTAAGCTTAGACCTATAAGGTTTTTGGAAACCTTATAGGTCTTGATTCCAGAAAATGTCCAGTAGTATGGATTTTCCCTTGTCAAACCAGTCACTTATTTGTTTCAATGCCTATGAAACCACAAACAACCGCTATTTGGGCGGCAAAAGTACAGTAAAGCCTTCGTGCTTGGGGGCTATGGCTAAATAAAAAACCCGTTTACCCGCCATAGCCCTTTAGGGCAAAGGCGGGCTATGGCCAAATAAAAAACCCGTTTACCCGCCATAGCCCTTTAGGGCAAAGGCGGGTTTATAGCTCTAAAGGGCTATGGCTAAATAAAAAACCCGCCTTCGCCCTAAAGGGCTATGGCGGGTGAAGCGGAGGAGGAGAGATTCGAACTCCCGGTACCTTTCAGTACGACGGTTTTCAAGACCGCTCCATTAAACCACTCTGGCACTCCTCCG
>CAZPTQ010000344.1:0-2735 GCA_964589365.1 uncultured Saprospiraceae bacterium | reverse complement strand
GATTTTGGATTTACGATTTACGATTTACGATTTACGATTTTGGATTTACGATTTTGGATTTTTTCGATCCGAAAAAATCGTGAATTTCACCTTTTTCGGGTCGATAAAATCGTAAATCCAAAATCCAAAATCGTAAATCCAAAATCGTAAATCCAAAATCGTAAATCCAAAATCGTAAATCGTAAATCGTAAATCCAAAATCGTAAATCCAAAATCGTAAATTTCTTATTCAGTTTTCATAAACTTCCCAGTCCGTACTCCGGCCGCTCCGAAAACCGAAATTGCATACATCCCTGCCGAAAGATCGCGGACGTTTAATTCCGGCATTTCATTGCTTGCAATAGTGTTTTCCAAAACAATTTTTCCCTGCATATCTGTGATTACCAGCCGATAATCGCTCGTTTCGGCCAATTGAATCGAAAGTCGTTCCCGAACTGGATTTGGAAATACCCTAAGCGTCTTCGGATTTGCATCTGAAATGCCTACCGTAGCGGCATCCACGACTTCATCAATGGCCCGAAGCAGCGAATACTGGATGTTTGAGCCAAATGCATCCTGCCCGATTTCCCATATCATGATGCCTGCCACTTCATCGAGCGCGAGTTCGGTTTTTGCTTTGATGGTTGGGATGCCGTTCCACCATTTTTGGCCTGTGTTGTCGAGAAAAGCATTGGCGGGGCCTTGGGCGACGATGCCGCGATAATTGAAGGCGACTACTGGGTCAACGCCAAAATCATAGCCGTAAAACGGGACTCCCAGTGTCAGTTTTTGTGCCGAAACGCCTTGGTTTTGCCAGTAATCAATACAATCCTCCGCCCAATCGTAGGGCGAATGCTGTCCGGGATTGCTGGGGTCCCAAGGGCCACGGAGATCGTACACCATCATGTTGACCCAATCATAGGCCGCCAAAGCCGAAGCGGTAATTTGTGGGTAGCGGTAATTGCCTGGCAACGCCGCCGTGAGCGGGATACCGAGCGGCTCCAAGGCTGCCTTTAGTTCCAATACGAAAGGGCTGTACCAGGTTTCTACGTATTGCCATTCCAGGTCAATATCCACCCCATCCAGGTTATTTGCCTGCACATACTGCACAATTTTTTGGATAAAAGCGGGACGGTTAGCGGGTAACGCAAGGTTGTTCCAATTGGCTTCGTGTGTTGGTGTGAGATAGCCCCCGGCCAGTGAAATGAACACCTTGCAGCCATGTGTATGGGCCTTGTTGACCGCCGGGGCGATGTTGGTGCCTTCCACCGATAAATTGCCATCAGCGTCCGGGTTTGCAAAGGCGATGTTGACGTGCGTGAGTCGCTCGAACTCAATGTCGTTCAACCAACTAAATCGGTAATAAGGCAGGTATCCGATGACTTTGAACGACTGGGCAAAGGTGGTTGAAAGGGAGAATAGGAACAGGAAGGGTAGGATTTTGTGCATCGGTATCAGGTTTGAATTGATGGCGAAAATAAATACAAAGTAGACAAAGACATCCATTTGTGCCTGTAAACTGATACACGACATTGTTTCACGCAACGCTGCGATGACGCAACGTGTTGGAAATCAACAGTATCAGGCTTTGTATCTTCGAGGCGTTGCATGAAGCATTGATTGTCTCTCATTTTCCCAGAAATTTTCAGAATTTTGCACACCCAACAAATCCCCAAATCCCCAATTTCAACAAATCAACATTACTATGACAGCAAAAGGTATCCCTACCGTAGACCTATCCCAATTTACCCAGGGAGATGCGAATCAACGCGAAGAATTTGTGCGTCAACTCGGGGCTGCTTTTCACGAAGTGGGTTTTGTGGCCGTGGTCAACCACGGCATCCCAAAAGCACTAGTGGATGGGTTTTATGCTTCTTCAAAAGCATTTTTTGCCCTGCCAGAAACGGTGAAACGACAGTATGAGGTAGCAGGACTGGCTGGCCAACGAGGCTACACTTCCTTCGGGAAGGAGCACGCCAAGCAGTCGAATGTGGCGGACCTTAAAGAGTTTTTCCAAATAGGCCAGGAAGTGCCCTTCAACCACCCTTTTAAGGCACAATACCCTGATAATGTCCAGGTTACGGAAACTCCAGAAATGCCCAAACTTGGCACAGAACTCTACCGCGCTTTTGAAAAAGCAGGCGGCCAACTCCTCGAAGCCATTGCCATCCACCTTAATTTGCCGACGGATTATTTCCAAAAACAAATCACAGCCGGCAACTCTATTCTTCGCAGTATTCACTATCCACCCATCCGGGAGGAACCTGCCAGTGCCATCCGCGCCGAGCAGCACGAAGACATCAATCTTATTACCTTACTCGTAGGGGCCAGCGCAGGTGGATTGCAACTGTTGACCGCAGAAAATAAATGGGCTTCCATCATGCCCGAAGCCGACGAAATCGTGATCAATGTGGGCGATATGCTTCAGCGTCTCACCAATAACTACCTAAAAAGCACCACCCACCGCGTAGTAAATCCGCCTCGTGAAGAATGGCATCTGCCGCGTCTCAGCATCCCGTTCTTCCTTCACCCTGTCAGCACAATGGACCTGACTTGTCTCGATTCTTGCGTGACAAAAGACAATCCGGTGCATTATGAACCAATTACGGCTGGCGACTATCTGGACGAGCGTTTGCGGGAGATAGGGCTTAAGAAATGATGAATGATGAATGATGAATGATGAATCGCCGAGCGTGACAAAATTCATCATTCATCATTCATCATTCATCATTAATTCCGCTCCTTCCTGTCCCACT
>CAZPTQ010000343.1:0-2737 GCA_964589365.1 uncultured Saprospiraceae bacterium | reverse complement strand
CGATACTTCGCCACGGTACGTCGAGCGATGTTGTAGCCTTTTTTCAATAAAATGTTTTTGAGTTTTTCGTCGGAAAGCGGGCGACGCTTGTGCTCTTCGGCGATGACTTCCGAAAGGATTTTTTTCACTTCCAGGGTTGACACCTCCTCGCCGTCCTGCGTGCTGAGGCTCTCGGAGAAAAACTCTTTTAGGCGCTTGGTGCCAAATTCCGTCTGCACATATTTGGAGTTCGCAACGCGGCTCACGGTCGAAATGTCGAGGCTCGTCACGTCAGCGATGTCCTTGAGAATCATGGGCCTTATCTTCTTTTGGTCGCCCGTGAGGAAGTACTCTTCCTGGTGTTTGAGGATAGCGCCCATGGTGAGCATCATGGTTTGTTGGCGCTGTTTGATGGCATCAATAAACCACTTGGCCGAGTCTATTTTTTGCTTGATAAAAAGCACGGCTTCCTTTTCTTTCTTGTTGGCGCGTCGTCCGTTTCTGCCATCGTGGAAGGCCTTAAGCATGTCGCGGTATTGGTCGTTGATGCGCAGGTCGGGGGCGTTTCGAGCGTTGAGGGTGAGTTCCAGTTCGCCGTCGCGGTTGTTCACGATATAGTCGGGCACCACATAATTGTTGGCGCGGTCGCCTTTAGAGGCAAAGCCACTGGCAGGTTTGGGATTGAGTTTGAGAATCTCGTTGATCGCGTCTCGGAGGTCTTCTTCTTCAATGCCGAGTTGTCGGCAGAGTTTGGGGTAGTGTTTTTTGGTGAACTCGTCAAAATATTGGTCAATGATGCGAAGGGCAATCTGTACCACGATTTTATCTTCGTGTGATAGCGAATCGTCGTCTTGACGGAGTCTGTGTTGTAGCTGAAGAATCAAACATTCCCGGAGGTCGCGCGCGCCGATACCCGGGGGATCGAAGCGTTGTATTTTCAGGAGAATTTGCTTGATCTCCTTTTCGTGCGTGCTGATGTTTTGGCTGAAAAGCAGGTCGTCCACCATGGCCGTAGGTTCGCGGCGGAGGTAGCCATCGTCGTCAATAGAGCCAATGATTTGGAGCGCTATGGCGTGTTCGCGCTCGTCGTCGAGCTTGAGCATACCGAGTTGTTGCTCCAGATATTCGTGAAAAGTGTTCTCGAAGGTGAGCGGCACTTGTTTGTCCTCCTGGTCGCCGCCCCTGCTGTCGTCGCGGGTTTTGTAGGTGGATGGGTCGTCTTCTATAAAATTAATGAGATAGTCGTCAAGATCGGGACCATCGTCGTCGCGGAGGCCGACGGAGTCGTCTTCATCGGCATAGTCGTCGGCCGTTTCGCGGTCAATTTCGACGATCAAGTCTTCGGTTGCAGTCACATTGTCGCCCCCCAAATCATCGTCTGTCTGGCCGCTCTCGACTTTCTGTTCGCGTTCGTAATAACTCAGGTCAGCATCGGAGAGGTCCATGTCACTTAGGCCTTCTGAGAGGTCGGCAGTTTCATCCCCTTCTTCGAGGGCGGGGTTGGCCTCAAGTTCTTCTTCAATGCGCTGTTCGAGGGTAGCCGTGGGGATTTGCAGCAGTTTCATAAGCTGAATCTGCTGGGGGGAAAGCTTTTGCTGTAGTTTTTGAGAGAGCGACTGCCTCGGTCCGTATGAAGATGCCATTGAACGGTTGGGATGTTTTCACGTTGAAGGTTCGGGGCTTACATATCAAATTGGAGGGGTCTGAAAACGGCCATAACAAATAAAAGGCCAGTTTTGAATTCAAAAAGATTTCAAACGCTTATCCAATCTGAAAAAACTTCGAATTATTTTGCTAAATGATTGATTTTCAATTTTTAAAGAAAATATTTACTCAAAAAGGTTTTGGCAAAACTAGTTGAAATTTTTTGGCAAGGATACAGCAATTTTCTCTTTTGAGGGAATGGTTTAACTTTCAAAAGAAACGGTTTTGCGATTTTGGAATTACGATTTACGATTTACGATTGGGAACTCCGATTAGTAATTGTCAACCTGCCCAAATCATTAATCGGAGCTCCCAATCGTAAATCGTAAATCGTAAATCCAAAATCCAAAATCGCAAATGCCTCAAAACAGCGCTCCTTGTTCCGCAAACCTGACCGGATTTTCGTGCCGAAGCAGCAGCATTTTCGTGTCTAGTCCGTAAAAATACCCGCGCAACTCGCCCGCTTTACCAATAACACGATGGCAGGGCACCACAATTGCTATGGGATTGCTCCGGTTGGCCATACCCACAGCGCGAACTGCGGCAGGATTGCCTACCCGGTCGGCGATATCGGAGTAGCTAACGGTCTTGCCGAAGGGAATTTTTATCAATTCCGCCCACACCTGGCGGTGGAATTCGGGCGCGCCACTCCAATCCAGTTTCAAGTCAAAGTCCTGCCTCGCCCCTGCGAAATATTCCGCAATTTGCCGGGCACACTCCGCCACAGGATGGTTTTCAAGCATTTCACTGACTTCCTTAGCACTTGGATATGAAGAAGTCTCGCGATTTTCACAGCGTTGTGCCGTACGCACGCCCAATTCGCTGCCGGTTATTTCCATGTGGCCAATGGGGGTGGGAATGATGTATCTGACTAGCATACGCTGGAAGAATTTAAACCGCAAAACAGGAAAACCGGAGAATGTAAAACTAAGAGAAACCGCAAAATGTTAACCTAACCTGAGTTTTGGATAAGCCGCATCGCAGCGACATTACGGTAGCGTCAGCGTTAAATGTTTTCCAAAACCGCGTAGCGGTGGCATTATTACGGAGATTA
>CAZPTQ010000342.1:0-2758 GCA_964589365.1 uncultured Saprospiraceae bacterium | reverse complement strand
CAAAACAATGATCCTTGGCTGTGTGGCGCAGTGGTGAACAATATCGCACCAACGGTGAATGGCCCCTGTAAAAACAACTACGGCGTCACCTATACGATCTATGGAGATGCAGCCCTCACACAGGTCAGAGACTGCGGCGTGACCAATGCCAGCGGTGAATTCTTCGAGGAAGGCGATTCCTGGGTGAAATACACCGTGCAGAACCAGCCATTGTTGCTGATTACGGAAGTATCTCAATCAGGAGCAATTGACCGTCTTGAAATCTCCAACCTCGGCCCAGCAGACATTGATATTAATTGTCTTGAGATCAGGCGTCAAGCCATAAACCCGCTGGCCAACCAGACTCTTGGCCCTTTGACATTATTGCCATCTTTGGCGTCCGATATTCTGCCAGTAGGTGGAACCCGGGTGTTCAATTTTAGCTTTGACGGTTCGGCGAACATGCCAGCTTGCTACACCATTTCTTACATGGGCGCCATCTTCGACGAGGTTTCCACCAATGGCTATGCAGGTTGCAATGGCTTTACCGGCTTGCTGAATGGCGGAGACGTGATTCGCAAATGTGAAGACGATACCGATACTGCCGCCGATTGGGTACTGGCACAACCATGCTATCCACTTACATTGGGCAGCATCAACCCTGATCTGGAAGTTATGCCCGACAATGGCACCCTGACTTCGCTCCAATCCATCGTGCCGAACGTGGTTTCTTGCGTGTTTAAGGTCACCATTAAGGACGTTGAAGCTCCCTTCTGTGGCAGGTTGACAACCAACACTGTGTACAACGGCCCGGCAATACCGAACATCAGTGCCGCTACATGCAACCGCTCAACCATCACGATTCCGGCTGGGCCTTGCATCATTGGTGATATTGTGTTCAACCGCACGGGTACGGCTACACCACAAAACTCGACCATGACTTTGATCAGCCCAAAAGGCATCAAGTATGTCATTTCAGAGATTCCAGACGATTCAATTGCTACCTTCTTTGCCCAAAAAGCAGAAGGTGTGTGGACTTTGGATGTAGTGCCGTTCCCAGGTCAGAACCCAACCATCACCGGCTGGTCTCTCACGATCAATTGTATAGCACCGTTTAATGTTCCTAACCAGATATTGCCCAACCAAGTAGGCTTGTGCGGTGCTCCATTCACTTGGATTCACCCCTATTTTATTGACAACTGCTTTAATGGCACTATATCGGTAGCTTACACAAGCAGCAATGCGGCCTGTGTGCCGACCGGTGGCCCATTGCTTGGTACGTTTGTAAAAGGTGGTTATACCAACACCCAGTTCTTCTGTGTGGGCACCACCTTAGTAACCTACACTTTGACAGATGCTTCGGGCAATGTCGCCACCTGTGGTTTCTCCGTAACCGTAAACGATGTGGAAAGACCGACATTGGTATGTCCACAAACCATATTTGTCAACCTGAGCGGAGGTGAATGCGGTGCATTCGTGAATTTTGCTCCAGCATTTGCGGGCGACAATTGTGCAGTGACGGATACAACGATGACACCTCCTTCTGGCAGCTGGTTCGAAATCGGCGACCACTTGGTTACAATCATTGTTACAGATGCTGCCGGCAACACCAGAAGCTGCACCTTCATGGTCAGCGTTATCGAGTATGTCCCAACGGATTTCAACTTGATTTGCAACGACTTGAGTCACGTTTCAATGGACGCTAGTTGCGTGTTCGTGTTGAATGCCGATGGTGCGCTTGAAGGCGACAATTACCACTGCTACGATGATTACATCATTACAGTGAAGAACCAGGGAAACCAGATTGTGCCAAATATCTTTGGATCTGCTGACATCGGCAAGACATTCACGGTCACGGTACTTGACCCGGAAACGGGTAATTCATGCTGGTCACTTTTGAAGATTGAAGACAAACTTGCGCCTACACTTACTTGTCCAGCAAATACCACGATAGCCTGCAGCGAATCCACTGATGTGACGAATACTGGCGATGTTTTGACCGCGGATTGCAGTTCGACCAATAAGGTCATTGACGATGAGTTTGCCGACTTCGGAGAATGTGGCAGCCCACGAGGTCAAATTCTGCGGACCTGGATTGTGACGGATGCTTGGGCCAACCAATCTTCTTGCTCACAAATAATTACCATTTCGCCGTTCAACCTCAACGCTGTGGTTTTCCCACTGGAGGCTATTGTTGATTGTGAGGATGCCTACTTAAACAGCGATGCAAGCTCCCCCAATAATACAGGCCGCCCAAGCATCAATGGAGCACCCATTGGCACAGGTGGATTCTGCTCGGCATCCATTGGCTATACTGATGTTAGATTAGAAATTTGCGAGGGTAGCTACGAGATATATCGCACTTGGCTGATTGCAAACACTTGTCTGCCACCAGGGCCAAACAACCCAATGTCTTATGTTCAACGCATTCGCGTGAGAGATTTTGGCGGTCCGCAATTCAATTGCCCAACAACAGTAACGGTTTCTACCAACCCATTCCAATGCTGCGCCACGGCGGCCTTGCCAGATATGATCGTTTCCGAAGGGTGTTCAAATATCATCAACTTGGAAGCCAAAGTGACGGGCTTTGACCCGAACAACGGCAACATCATCACGTTCACCGTTCCTGGCCACCTCGAAGATTTTGCCGGAAACAACTGGTGGAACCCAGATACCCTTGCCGCGTTCGACTATACCCAGTGCATGCCATTGGGTACCTATAGCGTCCGTTACAAAGCCTCTGATCTGTGCGGCAATACCTCTTACTGCTTTTTCGACT
>CAZPTQ010000341.1:0-2781 GCA_964589365.1 uncultured Saprospiraceae bacterium | reverse complement strand
AAACAGTTTCATTATGAACGGTTTACTCAATTTCCGACTGCGCGATGGGCAGATGCGCTTAAATCTGCTCCGACACACAGTGTTTATTCTAAGCTTAGGTTGTGTACTTTTTCAGCCTACTAATCTTGTCGCCCAGATTGGCAACATCTTCGGCGGCACGCCCATCGACATCTCAGACGCGCCCTATCAAGTTTCCGTAGAGCGCAATGGAGGGCATTGGTGCGGCGGAGCCATAATCAATTCAGAATGGGTGCTTTCAGCAGGGCACTGCTATGATGGTATTCAGCCCGGAAATTTGATGGTGCACGCTGGCGCAACCGACCAAACAAACAACAACATTGGTCAAAGGGTAGCGGTAGACCAGATCATCTTCCATCCTGATTATACACCATTTTCAGGCCTGACCGTAGCCACGCATGACCTGGCGCTGCTTCACCTTTCTACCCCCTTGTGTTTCAATGAAAATGTGCAACCCGTGGTTTTTGCTACGCCGGCGAATACCAGTGCCGACGCTCTGGCGCCTGGCACTGGCACATTTATCACAGGTTGGGGAGATTCGGGCAACGGTTGTTGCAATGGCGTCCTGCTTGGCGCAGGTCTTCCTATCATCAGCAACGCCGATGCGAACACGATGATGACAGATCCGAGCAACAATTGCCCGCCTGGCGGAACTAACCCCGTTGACAATACAATGGTGAGCCTCTACCAGCAAGGGATCGCGGCAGGGCCGGGCGACAGTGGGGGGCCTGCGGTAATCGAAGGGCCAAACGGCATCCCCATCCTGATAGGCGCATCCAGTTGGGGAGGTTGTCCGAGAGACGAATTCCCGACCATCTATGCTAATCTGAGAGACTTCTCTGACTTTGTCGGTAATAACATCACGCAGGTTGCGCCACCTTGCAGTTGCCCCGCATTTATTACCCACATCAACACCAACACGCTCTACGACACCGACATGGACATGCCCGGCGACATCTTTGTCCGCTCCGGCGCGGAACTGCTCATCGAGGCAAAAATCGGTATGCGGCAAGGGACACGCATCCTCGTGGAGCGCAACGCCCGATTGGTCATTGACAACGGCGGAGTGGTCACCAAAGGCTGCGATGCGCCCGACTGGGCAGGGATTCAGGTGCTGGGCAACAACCAAAAAACACAACCCGAACACGACGCTTCATTGACCGATACCGATCAGGCTGGTATTGTTTGGATAGACAATGGTACAGTCGAATGGGCGCGCACAGGCGTGACTGCGGGAGGCGGCTACGGGGCGGAATTTTGGGGAGGCGTAATCTGGACGAACAATAACGCCACGTTCCGAAATAACCGCAAGGACGTGGAATTTATGCAATACAAATTCGCGCTCAACAAAAGCCGCTTCAACAATACCCATTTCTTGGCCGGCCTGCCCACCGTCCCCTACGCCAACCGGGAGGGCATCACGATCTGGGAAACGGACGGCATTGAATTTGATAACTGCGACATTTACTCAAAAGGTATGCAGGGCATCCGTACTTACGACGCGGGCATCAAGGTGCACAATGGTTGCGACATCGAATCGAATCAGATAGGCATCAGTTGTTACGCCACCTATCCCATGTCCTACAAATCAATTATCGGCACTACGGCAGCGGAAAACAATTTTTACGGCAACCAGTATGACGTTTACGCCTCCACAGCAACAGGCTGGTTTGGGTTGTACAACCCTGATGGCAAATTTTCTATGGATGTGATCAACAACAACTTTGAAGGCTCACAATATGGGGTCGTGCTGGAAGGGCCGAGCAATTTTCGCATTGGTGGCAACAAATTCGTGGACGTTGAAATTAGCGCATGGACGGCCAACACGGGCTTCAACAACGTCATCAACCAAAACCTGATTGGCTGCAACCGGATCGATGCCCGACGCAACATCGGCATCCTTGCCATCGGAGAGAATAAGCAGATGCAGTTTCTGGGCAACGACTTCATCGACGGCCACCCAACCGCCCGCGACTTTATACTGACCAATTCTTTCTTTCCGGGGAATAATGGCGCGATTCAGGCATTGCAAGGAAATTTCTTTGTCCCTGCGGGCAATTGCTTCAGCGACCCTAGCGTACAGATTGACATACAGACATGGGGTACTACTGATTTCTTCACTTACTATTACGAATCAGGAGAACCGCCCGTGGACTGCGACCCAGAGCCGCTCAATCTGGGGAATTATGGAAAATCCCAAGTATTGGGAGGCATATTTATCGTTGACTGTTCCAAATTCGGCGGCCTACCCGATGGATTGGAAAGCCCGACAGATGGCGACTTGAACACCAAAAGACAGCAGTTGCAAACGTTGGCACCGAGCATCCATACCGATGCAAACGCCAAAGTGCAGTACTACCAGATATTGTCCGAAAAAGAAGCCATTCTGAAATACCTTGTCAGCGAGGCATTGGAAGAAAAGGACTTTGTCACGGCCGAAGCCTTGTTGGCAGGCGAGCAGGGCAAAGCGGCGCAGTGGGCCATTTTTGGACTGCGCATGGGCCGTCAGGATTATGCCGGGGCAGCCCAGTTGCTTCAGCAATTGACTGTAGTGGAGGTGACCGATGCGCAGTTCCGCGACATCCAACTGATCAACCTGCAACGCCTGCAAAACCCGACGGGTTTTGAGTTAAGTGCTGTGCAAGAGGCCTACCTCAACAGCGTGGCCGACGGATTTTCGCCCATTCGGGGCTACGCGCGGGGCATACTCGGCCTACTCAAAGACCGCGTGTATTACCCGGACGAGTACGACATCACGGAAGA
>CAZPTQ010000340.1:0-2787 GCA_964589365.1 uncultured Saprospiraceae bacterium | reverse complement strand
TAAAATCGAAGCGTTAAATGGCCTCAAATATGGGGTCTCAGAGATTTCGGAAAAGGCCGGAATACCGAAGTGTACGGTCAGCCGTGAGTTGTCTCGCAACAGCGAGAGGTCGAAGGCATGTTAATTGTGTCTGTTGATGGCTTGAAAGGTTTTGAAGAGGCCATCCGAACGATCTTTCCCCAAGCCGAAGTTCAGGGATGTATCGTGCACCAGATTCGACACTCTTTCAAGTTCGTCTCCGACAAAGACTTGCGCCCATTTGCCAAAGACCTCAAGCCTGTTTACACTGCCCTTGACGAAGCCCAAGCCCGCCAAAAAATGGATGAATTGGAAGAAAAATGGGGCAGAAAGTATCCTCCGGTCATCAAATCTTGGCGCGACAACTGGGAACGCTTGACTACTTTTTACAAATACCCCCAAGCCATCCGAACCATCATGTATACCACTAACCCAATTGAAAGTTTAAACCGCAGTGTCAGAAAAATCACCAAAACAAAAGGTGCACTTGCTTCTGAAACAGCCTTGCTGAAACTTGTTTACCTCATTATTGATCAAAAAGCCCAAAAATGGAGCAAAAAAATCCACAATTGGGGCGAAATAGCAAGCCAACTAGACATAATATTCGGCGAAAGAGCCGAAATAAAACTTTCAGACCGAACCGAAAACCGGGTTTTTAGCCAGCCCTGCAAAAAGAACTTTGGAGGGTTCTTTTTGCAGAACTAGAAAAACCCTACTCGAGCTCTATCATGTTTAGTTCTTAACTTTTGACACCGTTCCTAAGCATCGAGATTGTTCCAAACTAAATGCATCCAATAGGGATTTTTAGAGCGCGCAAAAAACCAATAAATTTCCCGCATAATCTTTGGTAAACAGGTCGAACCTGGCTTTGCAGAGATTCGCAGGCACGAAGATTTAACTTTCAAGCAGCATCTGCCGTTTCTTTGTGTTTGAAATGATAGACACCGATACATTCATACAAACCCTCCGCGACCGCCTGGCTGCGCCGCTACCTGGTCGCGAAGCCCAGTTCAAAATGGCATTTGCCCACCGCGTGGAGGAACTCCAGCGCAAGCTCAACCCACCCGACAACGCCAAAACGGCTTGTGTGCTCCTTGCGATTTGGCAGGAACTTGATGTCTGGCATACCGCACTCATCCGCCGTACCGAGAATCCCCGTGATCGTCATAGCGGACAAATCAGTTTCCCGGGCGGACGTCACGATGAAGGCGATGACAGCTTTGTCTATACGGCACTTCGCGAGGCAAATGAAGAAATCGGCATTTTGCCCCAAAAAGTGGAAGTGTTGGGGGAAATGACCGATCTATATATCCCTGTCAGCAATTTTATAGTGCGCCCTTTTGTTGGATTTTTGACTGAGCCTCCTGCATTCCAGTTGCAGCCTGGCGAAGTACAGCAAGTATTCGCACCCACGCTGAGCTATTTTCAAGACCCTGCCTCGCGCAGCACCGCAGATGTGATGGTAGGCGGACAATTACTGGTGAGAGAAGTGCCCTGTTTTATGATCGAAGACCGACCGGTTTGGGGGGCTACTGCAATGATTCTTTCTGAGTTTTTAGCATTGATTTCCTGATGCGCCACACGGCTACTTTCCCGATTGACGACCTTGGGTTTTGGAAAAAGCAACTGCTTTATTGGGCGGCAGGGCATGAATTTGGGGTGTATTTGGATAGTAACGGGCTTGGTAGCACGGCATTTATGCCGTCGGGAGAAGAGGCGTTTACGCCTCAGAGAACGGAAAATAGTGCCGTAAACAGCGCTTTTCCCGACGGCATAAATGCCGTGATACCATTGGAATGCCTCGCCGCAGCAAACGCGGTCGAGGTGCTGGAAGCCAAAGCGGGGAATGCCTTCGAACAGTTAAGGGCTTTCCGCAAAGGGGACTGGCTGTTCGGGTTTTTTGGGTATGATTTAAAAAACGAGGTAGAGCAACTTTCCAGCCAAAATTTCGACGGCATTGGGTTGCCCGATATGGGATTTTTTAGGCCAGAGTCCGTGGCGAACCTAAAACCTGTGAGGTTTTTAGAAACCTCACAGGTTTCGTATTTACTCGAGATTCAAACCTTGCAACGAGTTCCCGAAATGGTGTACGAGGAGATAAAATCCGCAAAATATAACCCCGGAACCCTGCAGTATAAAAAAGTTGAACTCCAACCCCGAACCCCCAAAACCGAATACCTCCAAACCGTAGAAGCCATTCGCCAGCACATTGCCGGGGGAGATATTTACGAGATGAATTTTTGCCAGGAGTTTTTTGCTGAAAACGCAACGTTTGATCCTGTGGCGGTTTTTGAAAGATTGAATGCAATAGGGGAAGCCCCCTTTTCCACTTTCCTGCGTTGGCGCGACCGTTATTTGCTCTCAGCAAGTCCCGAGCGGTTTTTGAAAAAAGTGGGACAAAAATTGATTACTCAGCCCATTAAAGGCACGAGGCGACGTGGGAAAACGGCAGAAGAGGACGAACAAATTCGGCAAGAGTTGGCCATCAGTGAAAAAGACCGATCCGAAAATGTGATGATCGTGGATTTGGTACGCAACGACCTCTCGCGTAACTGCATTCCTGGCACTGTCGAGGTGGACGAACTCTGCGGCATATACTCGTTTGCCACGGTACATCAAATGATTTCTACGGTAAGTGGGGAGTTGCCGTCATTGGGGTCATTGCGTCATTGGTCATTAGAGTCATTAGAGTCATTGGGGTCATTACGTCATTGGTCATTGGGGTCATTGGGGTCATTGCGTCATTGGTCATTAGAGTCATTGGGGTCA
>CAZPTQ010000339.1:0-2790 GCA_964589365.1 uncultured Saprospiraceae bacterium | reverse complement strand
ACTCTGCGTGGTCTCACATGGCCGGCTAAGCGCGGCCACGTAGCCCACGCCCACGATGGGTGCAATCAGAAAACAAATACCTTAACCATTAAATTTTTCGACATGAAACACACTTTCCAGTTCATATCGGTCATTTTGGCCGCCTGTTTCCTCAACTTCACTTTTTTGCCCGTTTCGGTCTTGAAAGCGCAGGCGATGCTGTTTGAGATGCTCAACTCTTCGTCATTAACGCTAACTTCAGATGAAACGGCGAAACTTGCCCAAATCCAAAGTAACACGTTAACTGAAACTATATGGCACGTAAACGTTAATCCCCTTTCAAATACTTTAGACGCGAGCAACCTTACGACCACCTTGCCAGGAGTTTCCGGAAGCCAAACCTTTACTGCTGATTATGTTTTCTCCCGCCCCAACGGTGACTATTACTGGAGCGGGGCCAATTTGTCAGGAGGACAGATTAGAATTGGAAAAACCGGTTCAGACTATTTTGGCAACATCAGCATTCCGAGTTTGGATGTTTACTATGGCATTCAAAAAATATCAGAAGGTCGGTATGTTTTGGTCAAATACCATGAGAACATTTTGAACGGCGCAGCGGATTGCGGAACCCCACCGATGGCAAACGGAGAAGAGGACACAGTAGTGGAGGACAGGGGCAGTTGTGGTGGAAATGTCATTCGGGTGCTTTTCCTTTTCACAAGTGGCGCAGTGATGACCGGGTTCGACCCATATGTAGTTGCTCCGGCAGTCATCAACGAATTGAATGCCTCCACTGTAGCAAGCGGGTTGTCAAATGGTGACATCTCTTTTGCATTAGCGAATATCGGGCAACTTAACGGCTTTGTAGAGTCTGGTGTTATTGCGACTGACCTTACCAACTTAGTTGGTAATGCTTCCGCACAGAGCAGCAGAGAATACAGCAAAGCGGACATAGTAGTACTGCTGACAGCCAATTCCTACTTTCCAGTTGTGGGCAGGGCGCAAGAAATCAGCGCGAGCAATGACAATGCGTACTGCATTGCAGCCATCCCCTTTGCTGCGACGGCCTTTACCGCAACGCATGAAATCGGCCATCTGATCGGCGCAAGGCATCAGTGGTGCGCCGCATGTGCGGCAGTCGGCTGTGACGACAACACCAACCACCATGGTTTTCCAATTGGGGCTACAGGTTTCCGAACGATTATGATGCAACAGGTCTGCGCGGGGGGCCGCGTTGGCCGATGGTCTAACCCCGACAACATGTTCATGGGTGCTGCCACTGGAGACAACGACAACAACAATGCCTCCATATTGAGAAGCAGGGCGGACAACGTTGCTTGTTTCTTGCCCGAACCGTCACTCCCAATCTATCCGTATTTCGATAATTGGGTGTATTTGAGCGGCCCTTACTGGGTGTGCGACGGAGACGATTCTCAAATATATTCTGTTTCGTTTAGCCCTCTTTGGTTTACCCCGCCGGTCGCCTACTCATGGGGGGTGAGCGGGAATGGTATTTCACCTTGGATTGACCCCGGTTGCAACACCAGCCAATGCACCATAACCGGGATTGACAACCTGCCGGACGTTTTTTATGTCCGGGCGACCGTCACGGATGTCAACAGACGGAGTGGTACAGATGTTTTCAAAATCAAAAAAGTTCAGTGCCTTGGCGGTGGTGGCGACGACCGGGGTATCGTTACTTCCATACTGGCGCACAGTAAAAACACCGTGTATCCTAATCCGTTTGCAGATAGAATAACAATCAAGCAGGTAGAAAAAGGCTCCTGGCTATCATTGACAGATTTGAGCGGTCGGGTGATTTCTCGACAACACCAGTCAGCAGATATTCCCGAGTTTCTTTGGGATTTGGAGGGGCTTGGAACAGGCTTGTATTTTCTGGTCATCGAAAACAACAATTCAGTTCAAAGATTCAAAATCTGCAAGCAATGAAAACAAGCATATATCTGACCGCCCTTTGCCTGATATTTCTTTGCTGCAAGAAAGAACCGTCAGACCAATGTTCAAAACCCGCCCAATGGACAGAGATAGAGTTGCCTGATTCTATCGAGTTCGACCGAACGATTGTTTATCTAAACGGTAAAGAGGTGAATTACGCTCCAATATTCACCTACTACCCTGTTTACAATTTAATTAATTACAGATTTTCACAACAAGTAGGTGACATCGTGAACGATTTTGGTTTTTCATGGCTGCCATTAGAGGAAGGCGAATATACACTTCACACTGATACTAAACCGCAAGTGGATAAGGCCGGTTCTTCATTTGGACAAACTTTTGATGAAGACATTAATGGATATTCTTACAAGTTGGAAGAATCGGTTAACGGTTTTTTTAACGTAGAACACCTTGACAGTATCAATCAAACTGTAAGGGGACGTTTTAAAGTGGCGTTTTGCCGCACTTCCACCAACGGCAATGGAGACTTAGGGCTGCCGGAACATTTGTTGTTCCAAGGGGTGTTTAATACAAAATACTCCAAAGAGTAGTAAATACGCACCCATCTATGCGCCCCCGACCATAGCCGCTAAACACGGCTACATCGGGGGCGCTCACGTTGGGCGAAATTGGAATACCAAATACCCTATAATTGAGCCCAAATCACAAACTTTAAACATTCTGTTGTATCTTTTGCTCCTGTCCTTCAAATCCCGTAATTTTGCTCTAAAAACAGGATTATGCAGTTCGCAGATATAAAAAACGACATCGCTTTTCGGAAGATTTTCGGCAACGAGCAGAAAACGGCTCCGCTCATCTCCTTTTTGAACGCTTCTTTGGAGCTGGAGGGGGAAC
>CAZPTQ010000338.1:0-2799 GCA_964589365.1 uncultured Saprospiraceae bacterium | reverse complement strand
TGCTTCTCAGAATCCAGATTTCAGACCTTTTTCGAGATTGATTTGTTCCAATTCGCGCATTAGTTCTGCGGCCAATGCCTCCTCTGAAGGCAAGTACAGTTTGTACTTTGAAAGGATGCGGTAGTGCGGCTAGGTCAATTCGGAACGCACTGCGTTCCAAATTGGGAAACAAGGTGCTCTGGCTTGAACTCCTCTATTTTCAGATCAAAAGCCACAAGGCATTGCAGTTCACGATGGAAAAACACCAAGTCAACATAATAGTCGTTCATGCCCACCTTGTGATGCAGTTCTTCGTCGAGAAACATGAAGTCGCTTCCCATTTCGAGCAGAAACGATTTCATCCTTTCAATCAATGCTTTTTTGAGGTCGTGCTCGGAGTGCGGCTCTTTCAAATCCAAAAAATCGAACAGATACCGGTCTCGGAAAACCTCGGGCAACAACTCCTTTCGGGGGTTTTCGGGCACAAGCAGTGTGTGCTTGGCGAGCATTTGCCGCTCGAAGAGGGCGGACTTGATTTGGCGTTCTAATTCGCGCACTTTGTATCGCTCCCGGACCGTCAAAACGAAGTAAAATAATTTTTCTTCCGGCGATACACATCGCTTCAATATTTCCAGGTGGTGTGTCCAAGAAATTCTCATTAAGGCAATTGGCATAGGGGGCAATTGTGGGATCAGTGATCCCACAATCTCTTCTTCTTCAAATAGACTAGGCGGTAGTTGAACATAGTGACTTTCCTGCAAACCCGAAATAGACCAATCCATCGCCTGCCATTGCTCAAAAAATCCACGCATCCGATAGAGGCTCCTTCGGTCATATCCTTTTAACCCAGGCTCCTGATCCTGAAGCCAGGATGCTAATGCCGCGTCCAGTGAATGACGTACAGTTGACGGCCCTATTTTTCGCTCAATTTCGTTATTCGTCGGTTAAAATGTCCCGCATTTCGCCCTCCTCATGCCTAATTGAGCAAAAAATATGCCTCGCCAAACTATACGTCATTCACTGGACGCGGCACTAGTTGGTCCACTACCTTTTTTCCATAACTATTCTCCGTCAGCCGATGGCTAAGGTATGCGCCCACGTTCCAATAAGACACAAGCGAGTGGGCAGTAGCGGCCTGCAAAGCCCTTGTTTTGCCATGCAGTATGATGCTTTGGATGGTTTGAAAGTGGACAATCTTGTCGTCCGTCCTGTCGGTCGAGGGCTTTTCAGGCAGGTCTTTGCGCATAATTTGATTGCATTTGCTGATAGCAAAGATAATGGGCCTTTATTATTTTTAAAACTTTTTGTTTTTAATTTTCTTGCTCCCTTCCCCGCCGTAGCCTTCCTGCCGACAGATGCGCGAAGGCGGGCTTGCTCCGCCCCGTATCAATGCCCAGCACCAACCTTCTTGTGGAAAAAACCGGGTATCTTGGCAGCAGAGCCTTCGCCATGTATCGCTACCAGCACTGCTGCCATACCCCTACCAAGGCCGCATCTTTGCCCGCTCGCCGAAGCGAGACGGACGGGACAATCACCTGTTCAGTGGCTGCTATCCAGCATTCCTGTGAGCTAAAAAGGACGGGAGAGGCGGAAGCCGATATTGTTGTTCCGATTCTCCGGTCCCGAGAATTCGGGATTGTTGCGATTAGCGGCGCGGCAATTCTGTGCGTCGTTGTTCCAACTGCCGCCGCGATTCACGCGGTTGTCGCCCTTTCGATGATTGGCCACTCCGGCAAAAGTATGCTTTCTCTGAAATTCCGAGTGTTGGCGTGGCCAATAAACGCCAACAGAGGCAGGGCGCGGCGCTGGCAGACCGTTTCGCTCCATTCGCCCGAATCATAGTTGGCTTCCAAAACCCGCAGTTTTCGAATAAATCGCTGCTTGCTTTGTTGCGAAAGCGCAACTAGGTCGGGATAAATACGATAGCCCAAAAAAGTCAGCCCACGCTTGCAATTCGTCAATATTTCAGGCTTGAGCGAACACTGAAGATTCGTTTCTACAAATTCCGTGATCCTTAGAAAGGCATTTTTCAGCACCTTTTTATCATCGTGCCACAAAACAACATCGTCCATGTAGCGCACAGAAGTCCCGATTCGCAGGTTTTCTTTGATGAAATGATCCAATCCCGACAGAAATTGTTTGGCTCGCTCCAAAGCTGCATGTACGCCTTTCCCCTTCCGGCTGGCATAACTGTCGAACACCTGATGCCGCTCGAAGTGTTCGTGGCAAACATTCATCATCGCATGATGCAGCACCTGTTCGCTGAAAGCCGAGGCGCAAATCTGCCGTTCCTTCGGCTCGAAGATTTTGAAATAACGGTATTTGCCTACGTCCACCAGTCCGCTCGAAAGTTGTTCGCGCAAGGCGAGCAGGTTTGGCTCCAGGTTTTTCTGAAAATCCAGCACCTCCTGCGTGTACCGCTTCCCTTTAGAGGCTTTCCAAAAGGCCAGGCGCAGGTTGTCGGGTTCGGTTATTAGCGGCATCAAATTATTGACTCGTTTCATCACTTTAGAAATTCACCAAATTTTTCGCTGCGACATGACAATTCGGGCTAATCTGAAAAAGTAGAACTAAATAGCCGAAAAATGATGCCCATACTTCTCCACCTTTTCTTCTCCGATACCTTTGATCTGCTTCATCCCGACGGCTGTCAGCGGATTCAGTTTCGCCAGTTCTGAAAGTTCTTCGTCCGTGAAAACTGCATAAGGAACGGTGTCAAAATAAGTTTCCAATTTCAGGCCAATTATTTTGGCGTTAGCCAACTGTCTTTTGAGGCGAATAGTGGGGCTATTTAACGAAAAAGACAGGATGGATGGCGGC
>CAZPTQ010000337.1:0-2816 GCA_964589365.1 uncultured Saprospiraceae bacterium | reverse complement strand
GGCCTGAAATTGGAAAGTTATTTTGACACCGTTCCTTAGACAGCCTCTTGTCAATCTTTCTGCGAAATGAATTTCGCTTTACATGCTGCTATGAAAAACATTCAAGACTTTTTTCTCTTCTGCTCCGGTGTGGAATCCAGCGTGCTGGAAAAATGCCCCATTGACCGAAACAAATACGCCGGCATCGGCGCCACCGTATTTTTTACGGGTGTGCTTGCTTTCTTCTCTTCCGGATACGCGCTTTTCACCGTTTTTGACTCCTACTGGCTGGCTGGAGGGTTTGGACTGGTGTGGGGATTGATGATTTTCAATCTTGACCGTTATATCGTAATGAGCATGAAGAGCAATGGCAAATGGTGGCGAGATTTTTTTGTAGCCTTTCCGCGCTTGGTCATGGCCGTATTGTTGGCTCTGGTCATTTCAAAACCCTTGGAACTGAAAATTTTTGAGAAGGAAATCCGTGCCGAGATGGTGCAAATGGAGCAAGAAGTGTTCAAACAACAGGAAGACCGTGTGCAATTGCGCTACTTAAGCCAGATTGCTGAATTGCGCGGACAAGCAACAGCCCTCAAATCAGAGCTCTCTGCCAAAACAGCCTATCGCGATTCGCTTGCCAAAACTGCCGTGCAAGAAGCAGATGGTACAGGGGGTTCGCGCAAAAAAAATCTCGGCCCCATCTACCGCGCCAAAAAGGACGCAGCCGACCAAGCCCAAGCAGAACTCAATGCTTTTTTACTTGAGAACCAACCACTTGTACGCGAAAAAGAATTGGCTGCACAACAATTTGAAGCCGCTGCTCAGATGGATATAGCCCAACTTGACCGCAGTCGCTACGATGGTCTCGCTGCCCGTTTGGATGCGCTTTCGAGGCTCGCGGGCAGAAGTCTTGCCATTTTTTGGGCCAGTATTTTTATCACGCTGCTTTTTGTCGCGGTAGAAACCGCCCCCATTTTAGTCAAGCTGATCTCATACAGAAGTCCTTATGATTTTGTGCTGCACCAGCAAGAGCACGTTTTCGAAATGGCAAATCTGGAACAAACCACGCAGTTGAGTAACAGCGTAAAAAATAATCTCAAGGTTGATACTGAAATAGGTATCCATCGCGCCAACGCCACGGTGGAAAAAGAAAAGGCCATCATTGACCAAAAACTCAAGGACACGCTGGAGAGCCTGAAGAACCGTTCGTACGATTGGAGCGCAGAATAAATGGAGATAGGGGATTTGTTTATTTGGGGATTTGGTTATTCGAGCGCCAAAGCTTGGCCACTCGAATAACCAAATCCCCAAATCCACAAAAAAAAACACCTGCAACGCCGACTGGCATTGCAGGTGTTTGATTTTTTCCACAGGGAAATTACTTCGCTGTGCGACTAGTTTTGGTATCCAGAACGTCCTTGCGGAGATCGGTAGCCAATGCCTTCAGTTCTTGCATTGCTTTCCGTACGCGAGCACCAGCAGCGTTGTTGCCACCGTAGAATTTGTTCACGTCTCCTTCGATTTCGGCGACCTTTGATTTGATGTCGTTAAAAATTTTGCTCATGATTTTGATTGGTAAAAAGTTAGCAAATAAGACCGTAAAAGTATGCTTTTATGCCAACTTCCAAACCATAGACGCATTTTTGAAAAAAATTCCTGCCTACATTTTCAAACAAAAAGGCTGGCCGAAACACCGAACAACTTGGAAGCCAATTGAATAGGAGCGTTAATGCCCTCTTTTTCGGGTTGTTTTTGTGGTCGTCTTTTTTACGCCCACATTGCCGTTTTTACCCTTTTTAGCGGTTGTTGTGGTGGTTTTTGACTGTTTGACATGGCCATTTCTCTTGGTAGTGGTGGTCGTTTTTTTGCCAACCACAGCCCCGTTTTTGCCCCTTGCTGCTACCACTGTGGTGGTGCGTGTATGTACTACTTTTGAATGTGCGCGATGCGGAGCATATACCGCATGGGCACGGTGGACTCGGTGTGTGCGAACAACATGGCTGTGCACGCGGTATGGTACTGCGCGGACGTGAAATGCGCGCCAAGGGTGCGGCCTCCAGGGCCTCCAATAAGCCGGGTATACCCGCCAGCGCCACGGTGAAACCCACACGCGATAGGCAGGTGCGTACATGAACCGGACGCTGGGCCACATCCACACGTTCACTACGATACGAACGGGTGCTCGTTCTGCGGCAGGACCTTTGTTTTTCCCGCTTTTCACTTTTTCTTCTTCGAAAGGCTCAGCGATGGTCTGCTCTCCATACAAGGCCTCATCTCCAATGATTTGGAGGATGGCGTTATCCGCACCTTGCTTTTCGATCTCGATGACGGCTACATCCTGCGATTCTTTTTCGCTGACGGCCACTTGTAGCACAAGCGCGTGTACATCGCCGTCCATGTTGTCCACAACACGGATGTAGTCAATCTCGCCGTCGTCGTTCAGGTCAAGGTTGTTGGCGTCGTTGTTTTCGGAGTTCAGGCGTTTTTCAAAATCTTCGGGAGAGTCGGATTTTTTGAACAGTTCGATGGCTGCTTCGAGGCTGAAGTTGTCGCCCGGAAGCCCGGTGCTGTCGGCTTCCATGTCTTGTTGCGCGAATAAAGGGGAGGAGCATAACAAAAGGGCAAGGATGCCCAACAGGGGAGAAAATCTCAGTGTTTTCATGCTGTAGAAATGATTTGATTGTGAACAATGTACGGGCTTGGATGGGGAAGCGGGGGAGAGGTTTAATGCAAAGGTTGTGAATTTTTGGGAAAGGGGCATTGATCGTCAGGGTTACTAAACCTCCAAGGTCTTTCGATTACCCACAGAATAACTACGTTCTTTGACAAATAAAAATATG
>CAZPTQ010000336.1:0-2825 GCA_964589365.1 uncultured Saprospiraceae bacterium | reverse complement strand
AACGTGAGCGTGGACGAAGGTTGCGCGTTTAGCGCAACTTTTCGACCATGCATAGTTAGTGCCATATTTATTCGAGCGCATCACGCGGTGCTATCGCCCTGACTTGACAATTTTCCCTGATTTTACCAGCCCCCCATTGCTCATGACCGCCCAGAAGTACATGCCCGATGGCAATGTCCCTGTTTCAATCTCTGTAATGCCGTAGGCCAAATTTTCTTCCCTCAGGACATTTCCCAGCTGGTTGTAGAGATAAAAAACCGGACTGCGAAGGTTTGTGCTCAGTGCTATACTGATGCGACTCGAAAAAGGATTTGGGGAAACCACGATCTGGCGCTGTAAGACTGGATTCTCCGTTGAAGTAACTCCAAGATAAAGGGTTTTACAGTGGGTATTACTGCCATTGGCATTACTTACTGTAAGGCAAACCTGATAAACCCCGGCACTATCAAAAACGTACGTTGGGTGTCGTTCACTACTGCCTACCGAGCCATCTCCAAAATCCCAGGACCAATCCGTCGGCTCGTAATACGACAGGTCGCGGAACTCCACGGCGAGCGGGTCAAGGGTGTCTTGTGTGTAACGGTACCAGGCTATGGGGCGGTTGTCCAGACCTAGCGTATCGCAGGGGGAGCCGTCCAGGGGACCGAGGCGGTAGTTGGGAAAGTTGGGAACGGAATATGAGTTTCGGGTCGGAAGGCGAATGGCGCGTTGCTCGTAAGCGCACACAGAGGCTGGCGCGTCAGGATATTGGACAACATGCAGCACATCGGACTTGTTTGAGGTACAGGAATATATCCTCCCGTCTGGCATTAGCTGCATAAACGCAAATCGGGTAGCATTCGGGGAAAATGCCCCATCCCATTCGGCGATCAATGTTTTGCTGGCTTCGATATCGGGGGCCAGCATGTCATACTGGTACGCCTGGAACCAGTGGTTGTAGTAAAAGTACCGGGAGTTTGGCGAAAAAGCAACCCCGCCCCAGCCTCCAGGCACAATATTTAACTGCCGATGGCTCGAGAGCAGGCCACTACAGCGATCGAAATTGAAGATATTGAGGAAATTTCCGACGCTGCTGTCGAGCGTGACCCCGTCGTACATCAGGTAATGCTTCCCATTGGGGGAAAAGCAGGCCTGCCCCACACCGTCGAGCATTGTTATGCCGCTGACCGTCTGCGTCCCCAGATTGTGCAGCCCTTGCGGGTCGAGCAGTATCCGGTGGAATTTTTTGCTGTTGTGCCTATGGGCCAAAATCCACCAGTCGCGCCCGTTGGCATGCCTGCAGGCCGTGAACTTGCCGAGGGCCAGGGTGTCCTCCACCACGAGCTGACCCTTCCAGAGCACTTCCCCGGCCCCCTGATTGACCGACATCTCCACCTCCGCGGCGTACAGGTTGTGCGAGACAATCCAGAGCTCGCCCGTTGGGCCGAAAGGGTACATGATCTCTTCGTCGCCATAAAGAAAGACCACCCTGTCGCTATGCCCGGGCTTGGGCAGTGCGAGGGCGAACTGCGGCCAGATAGCGGCCAAGGGTCTGTCTGTCGTCAGCGTCTCCCCGTTCTGGATGGTGTCCCAAAGGGCATTCATGATGTTCACCCCATTGGTGTAGCACTGCAAGTTGCCGCTGGAGTCGGAGAAGGGGGCGTTCGTCACATCGAAGTACATGGCCAGATCGAAGTTTTCTTCCATCTGCAGGCTCCCGTCGGGGAAGGTAAGTACACTAATTCCGAGGTCGTCGTCGGGCGGGCTGATGAAGCTGCCGTAGTAGCCTAGCAGCGTGGTATTGTCGTGCCGCTGGGCGCTGGCCAGCAGCGGGAGAAAGCATAGGAGGGAGAAAATGAGCGTTTTTGTCATGGTGCGAAGGGTTATTACGGGCGGAACGGCCTGAGTGCCGCTCCGCCCGTAGCGTTTGAGTTATCGGCGAATGACCAATCTTCGGGCCGCCATTTTCCCGTCTTGTGTGCTGACCCTACAGAAATAAATCCCCTCGGGTAGTCCCTGCAAGGGTATTTGCAAAAAAGGACTGCTGGAGCATGTCCGGTCCATTACGACTTGTCCGGTAGCATTGAAGAGCGCGACGCGCATATCTTGGCCAATCAGCCCTTCATAAATAAGCGCGACATTGTCCGAAGCGGGGTTGGGGACAAGGTCAAAACTTATTTCGCCCCCCTGTCCGTTCGCTTGCCAGATGAAAGTGGCACGTTCCTCGGAGCCACAAATGGTTTCATCGTTGAACACCTTCGTTTCTACCAACTGGTAAACCTCCCTTGCAATGTACACCGCACTTCCATCCACTCCCGGGCATTGGTGTGCGATGGTGCTTATCGTAGATGCTTGCTCCTGATTGAGCGTAAAAGACCCTTTTCCTATGGTCTGAGCATAGATCAAGAGCGCATCTTTTCGGTTTTGTTCCAAATGGTTGCTTGCCTGCAATGCTGAAATAAATGGAATTATGGCATCCGCTTTCGCGTTGCGCTGAAGGTGCGATTGCTCAATTGCAGTGGTAAAATTTTCCGAATGAGCGACAGCACCCATTCGGGCTGCATCGGCCTGGCGGTATATGGCCATCGAATCTTCCCAAGTTAACGCTTCTGAAAGCCCCAGCAAGAGCGTAGTACTTTCTTCTTCAGCCAGTTTAATTTGTTCTACAGCCTGTTCCATCATCTCTAGTATTATTGGTTGGACATGAGAAAGATCAGAGACAAGGCTATCCGCGATGTAGTAGTTCCCAATATTTGCGGAAGCGCTGTTTGCGTAAAATGCATCCAGTAAGCTGTTTTTGCCCTTCAATTCGGGATAGTTGCGCATTCGGCGGTATAGGTCTCGAC
>CAZPTQ010000335.1:0-2851 GCA_964589365.1 uncultured Saprospiraceae bacterium | reverse complement strand
GGGCTAAACAACCAACGAGCAACGAAGACAGGTCCAAAACAAGGCCGCCAGAACTGTTACCTTATTCCGTCCGCGTTCCTAAGCCAGTATGTGCGCCGTATATTTCAGGATAAAAACGGAAACCTTTGGTTTGGCTCCAACAGCAATGGCAAGTTTACCAATATCACCAGGTTAGGGTTCTGGCAGTGAGCAGTCGCTTGTTGTGCGGAATAAATTTATTCAGGAAGGCATCTCATTCGCGCGTTCCATCACAATCACCTCGTCGCCCTTATCGGTATGGCGCAGAAGATGCCATTTATTGTCATTCAGTTTACACCAGGTCATAGGCGTCAAACCAGGTACGAGAGGGTCGAGACGAATGTTCTTTTCGCTGATCCAGGTCACCACCCATTGGCGGTTTTGTCCGTAGTAATAATGGCCATCTTTCCAAATAAAAAACTGGGAGGCTTTCTGGCTGCCGCCTTCTATCGGAATGATTTCCAGGATGTTGTCCGTGTGAAACACGAAGGATTGTTTTACCACTTTACCCGCTTCTTTGCCCTTCCAATCGCCGGTCAGCCATTTCAAATTTTGCAGGGCCGATTGGTCATAATGCGTGTGGTATGGCTCCGGCTCCACAACCTCAACTTTGGCGATGTTGTCAGGCAATTGATTGGTGCAGGAAGTGATCAGCGCAAGGAAGCATAAGAAAAGTAGCGTGCGTAACATGGCGAAATGTTTTTAAAAGTGGTGGTAGCCATGTTATGGGCAAAATGATTGCCAAGCATTCAAGTAATTTATTGTCAATGGTTTAGCGCTTATTTTCAAACGTTAAAATGCCCGATAGCGGACGGGAGGTGTTCGGATTCGGACATTACAGATGCTACCCAGACACAGGGTTTTTCTTTTTATATTTGCCGCCCACCACGGTGGGCTGAGGGTGTCTCACAAGTGGTAGCACGGCCTTTAGGCCTACGGGAATTGCGCCGTTTACGGCGCAGGTTTGCTATACAAGGGCGTAAACGCCCTTTGTCCCGACGACCTAAAGGCCGTGCTACCACCTGTGAGACACCCTCAACCCCCCCCAGCTTCAAATCTGAAAAGAACGCCTCCATGTTTGAACAAACCTTCAAAAACATAGACGACATCCTGCACAAAGACGCAGGCTGCGGAACCGAGTTAGATTACGTTGAACAGACTTCTTGGGTGCTGTTCCTGAAATATCTGGACGACTTAGAGAAAGACAAAGCCACCGAAGCAGAACTCACGGGCAAGACCTACACCAACATCATCGCTCCTGAATACCAGTGGTCTACCTGGGCAATGCCCAAAGGGGCGGATGGGAAACTGGACCACCACAAAGCCTTGACAGGCGATGACCTCAGCGATTTCGTGAACATCCACTTGTTTCCTTACCTCAAAAAGTTCAAGACCGCTGCCGAAAGTGCAGATACCATCGAATATAAGATAGGCGAGATTTTCAGCGAACTGAAAAACAGGGTGCAAAGCGGTTACAACCTCCGGGAAGTGATCAACCGCATTGATGAACTGCGTTTCAGAACCCACGCAGAGAAGCACGAAATGAGCCACCTGTACGAGGACAAAATCAAAAACATGGGCAATGCAGGGCGCAACGGCGGCGAATACTACACGCCCCGCCCCCTGATTAAAACCATTGTAAAAGTGGTTGCGCCCGAAATTGGAAACACCATTTATGATGGCGCCGTGGGCAGTGCAGGATTCCTGGTGGAAGCCTTTGAATACCTGAAGCAGAGTAAGGGCGACCATGAAGGTCGCCCCAGCCTTTCGACCAAAGACGCGGAAATACTCCAAAAACGCACCTTTTACGGCAAAGAGAAAAAGTCGCTGGCCTACATCATCGGCATCATGAACATGATTCTGCACGGCGTAGAGGCGCCCAACATCATCCATACCAATACGCTAGCGGAGAACCTTTCCGACATACAGGAGAAAGACCGTTACGATGTAGTCTTGGCAAACCCTCCTTTTGGAGGAAAGGAACGCGCCGAAGTGCAGCAAAACTTCCCCATCAAAACAGGCGAAACGGCTTCCCTCTTTTTACAACACTTCATCAAAATACTGAAAGCAGGTGGCAAGGCTGGCGTGGTGATTAAAAACACCTTTTTGAGCAATACCGACAATGCCTCCGTGAGCCTTCGGAAACTGCTGCTGGAGAATTGCAACCTGCATACCGTACTGGATTTGCCTGGCGGCACTTTCACCGGGGCGGGCGTAAAAACGGTGGTACTGTTCTTTGAAAAAGGCTCCGCGACCAAAAAGGTATGGTTTTACCAACTGAACCTCGACCGGAACCTGGGCAAGACCAATTCCCTGAATGAAAAGGACTTGGCGGATTTTGTGGAACTGCAAAAACTTGCCCTGAGCGGAGCCGAAGGGACGGCCGACAGCGTGAATTCCTGGAGCATTAACGTGAAAGATATTGACCAGAACACTTTTGACCTTAGTGCCAAGAACCCCCACAAAAAGGAAGAAAGTGCCTTGCGGGAGCCTCGGGAGATTTTGGCGGCGATGAAAGCCTTGGATGAAGAAAGTGCAGAAATAATGCAAAATTTGCAATTGATCATTGGATAGAATGGAAATAACCCTTCGCACGGTTGACTCAAAAGGGTAGTAAAGGGGGGAATTGCGCAAAACATTCTTTCGTTTTCTTTGGCGAAAACCTCGTAGGTTTTAAAAACCTACGAGGTTTATTGGTCCGTATCGGGAATTTGAAAGAGATGCACTATAGTCACCGTCACGAAGCGCCAAATATTACGGACAAAATATCAACGCTATTGCCCGATAAAACACCGTTCAAAACGCACTCCGTAAATTATTGGAATTATGAAAC
>CAZPTQ010000334.1:0-2873 GCA_964589365.1 uncultured Saprospiraceae bacterium | reverse complement strand
TTATATCCGTAAGAATGGGTTGGACATGCCGGAAATAAGAGATTGGAAATGGAAAGTAGATGATTCAAAGAAATGAAGTTTAATTAACCGACAAATCAAACAATAATGACAACTGGGATAAAATTAGGCCGGTAATTAGAAAATTAAACTATGGCAACACTGAACGATAATATATATCCAATAGAAAAGGCTCATTCAATGAAGGTTGACGAGCTTGCAAAGCTGCTGGATGTAAATCTGCAATCCGGGTTAGAAGAAAGCAGTATCAATGAAAAGATTGCAAAATATGGCTTAAATAATTATGCAGCGAAAAAGCAACAAAGTATCTGGATTATTTTATTTGAACAATTTAAAAGCCCGATAATATTATTACTGGTAGTAGCCGCTGGTTTTTCTTTTTTCTTTGAAGATTGGATAGAAGGGTTTTCCATTATTACTGTAATTTTTATTACCGCAGCGCTGGGTTTTATTATGGAATTACAAGCCCGTAATTCCATGAAGGCATTAAAGGAAATGGATATCAGCGTTTCAAAAGTATGGAGAGACAATGCCATTAATGAAATTCCGTCTGAAAGAATTGTACCCGGAGATGTGTTGGAGTTAGAAGCTGGTGATATGGTAATGGCTGATGCAAGATTAATGGAAGCAAATCAATTCGAAGTTGATGAGTCCGCACTTACAGGAGAATCATTAGCAGTTGAAAAAAATATTGAAATTATAAAAAAGGATGTTTCCCTTGCTGATAAAATAAATTTAATATTTAAAGGTACTTCTGTTGTAAAAGGCAATGCCAAAGCCATCGTGACCGGTACAGGGCTTCATACAGAATTAGGAAAAATTACGCAGATGGTTGAAACCGCAAAACAGGAGGATACGCCGTTAGAAAAAAAATTGCAGGGCCTTACAAAAGTATTAATGGTGGTTACGGCTGTATTTGCAAGCATATTTATTATTACAGGATTGTTACAGGGCAAACAGTTTTACCTTATTGTAGAAACAGCTTTGGCATTGGCGGTGGCTGCTATACCAGAAGGGCTGCCTGTTGTAAGTATTATTGCACTTACTTACGGCATGTTGCGCCTGGCAAAGAAGCATGTACTTATTAAAAGGCTGGCATCTGTAGAAACACTTGGTGGCATCAATGTCATCTTTACGGATAAAACTGGTACATTAACAGAAAATAAAATTGATGCAAACAAGTTGGTATTTTTTGATGAAGATATAACGATAGATAAAAGTGGCGAAGATAGTGGTATCGTAATTAAAAAAAATAAAACTGCGTTTGAAAAGTTATTACTCATTTCCACCTTATGTAACAATGCCGTAATCGAACAGGAAAAAAATAAGAAAAAATACTTGGGCGACCCTATTGAAATCGCACTATTGCAATTTGTAAAATCCAGCAAAACAAATGGGGCAGATATAAACGCATCCTATCCCCGTATAGCAGAAGAACCATTTAATTCTGAAACAAAATTAATGGCCACTTTGCATAAAAAAGATACCGGCAACTTTGTGGCGGCAAAAGGTGCCGTAGAGGAATTAATAAAGAAATGCAGCTTTTATTGTGTCAGCGATAGGGTAGTACCTTTAGCAGATGCCGACAAAAAAATATTTCTACAAAAAGCAGAAATAATCCAGGCACATGGCTCAAAAGTATTGGCATTTGCTTTTAAAGAAGCTGCCAATATCTCCACCAATAATTTTTTGTCAGACTTAACGCTTGCAGGCCTAATAGGTTTTTTAGACCCTCCTCGAATGGAAGTGGTGGGTGCATTGCAATCGTGCAGGGATGCAGGCATTAAGGTTATTATGATAACTGGTGACCATCCGGCAACAGCACTCAGTATTGCTGAAAAAATAAAGCTATCAGAAAAAGACAATGTTGTTATCAATGGCACAGAATTAGACACCAAATTGTCGGAAGAAAAATTATTCGCCGCTACTATTTTTGCAAGGGTTACACCAAAGCAAAAGTTAGACATGGTAAGCCTATATCAGAAGCGGGGCAATATTGTTGCCATGACGGGTGATGGAATAAACGATGCTCCTGCCCTAAAAAAGGCAGACATTGGTATTGCCATGGGCATACGAGGCACACAGGTGGCAAAGGAAACGGCTGCGATGATTTTAAAAGATGATTCGTTTACTTCTATCGTTGCAGCCATCATGCAGGGCAGGGTGATTTTTAAAAACATTAAAAACTTTTTAATGTACCTCCTCTCCTGCAACCTTAGTGAAATATTTATTGTATTTTTTTATGGGTTATTAAACTTTCCGTTTTCGATACTTCCTTTACAAATCCTCTTCCTCAATTTGGTTACTGATATTTTTCCGGCGCTGGCATTGGGTCTTGGCAAAGGCAATAAATTGATTATGAAAATGCCACCACGAAATCCGCAGGAGCCTATTGTAATTAAAAGAGATTGGTTTACAATAAATGCGTATGCGGTATTACTGGCTTTGCCTATTCTGCTAGTAACCTGGTATTGCAGTTATTACTTAGGGTACGATGCAAAATTGTGTAACAATATCACCTTCTTCAGTCTTGCTTTATCACAATTGTGGCACGTGCTAAATTTGTCTTCCCGTAAAATTTCCTTCATTAATAATGAGATTACCCGTAATAAATTTACTTGGGCAGCCTTGCTGTTATGTATTGCAATCATGGCTGTGTTCTATTTCATTAGTCCGCTTAATAAATACTTAGGGCTTCAAATGCTAAGCACAAACACCTGGTTAATTATAGCGGCTACCAGTATTGTACCTGTTTTTTTAATTCAACTGTTTAAAAGAGTTTTTAAAATTATTGATTAAGATGAATAAGCAAATATTAAAAGATACCATTCAGCAACTCTTTGTCGGCGGCAAAG
>CAZPTQ010000333.1:0-2889 GCA_964589365.1 uncultured Saprospiraceae bacterium | reverse complement strand
GGACAATCACTCGGTTATTTCCCAAAACCACTATGAGCACGGAGAGTTGACGGTGATATAACTGAATTGGCTCTGATACCAACATAAAAAACAATGATCCGCTTATGCAAACCATCGTTTCATCAAATGCCCCCGTAGTTGTCAAGCCGGCGCGAACCCGCCGGGTACCAGACTACCTTGTCAAAGATGAAATTGACGGGGTGAAATTCTATTACCCAGGCTATCGGCAAGTATTGTCCGGTAAAAAAACTTTGGATGACATTATGGGATGGAGTGGACTACAAGGCATTATCGTCAGTTACTTCACCGAATTTCTGATGAAACAACTGAACTTGAAAAAGTACCGGGTGTTGCCCGGTGAAACGGGCAATCACCTCAGCCTTCACAACAATCTTTCGCTCGACATTTCCATTTTCGAGCGCAGTGTGCTTACCGCCTCCAAAATCACAACGAAATACGTGGACGTGCCAGCCTATTGTGTTATTGAGGTGGATGTGCAAGCCGAATGGGAGGAGGGTAGTATGAGTGATGTGGAGTTCATCGGCCTGAAAACCACCAAACTGTTTGAATTTGGCACTCAAAAACTCGTATGGGTTTTGTCCAAAAGCAAGAAAATAATCTTGGCAGAACCCAGAAAACACTGGGAAATCATTGACTGGGATGAAGACATTGAACTCATTGAAGGCATCATGTTCAACGTCGGCAAATACCTTAAAGAAGAAGGTATCAACACTGATATTTTATAATTGACAGTCTGGCTCAAATCCCCCCTCATTCGCCAAGGCTACGGCGAGTAAAAAATCAAGAAATCACCATCACACATGACCGCACTCTTACTTTTCAGTCTTGGGCTAATCATCGAAAAAGCCGTCCTAATTATAGTGCTTTTTGTCGTCACACTAGGCGTGGCGGCTTACTCCACTTATGGAGAGCGCAAAATCGCAGCTTTTTTCCAAGATCGTCTCGGTCCAAGCAATGCCGGCCCCTGGGGCCTTCTTCAACCCGTGGCCGATGGCATCAAGATGTTCACCAAGGAGGACTTTGTGCCAAACCAATCGGAGCGTTGGCTCTACATACTCGCGCCGGGGGCGTTCATCTTTGTCGCTTTGATGGCTTCCGCGGTCATTCCATGGGGAACTACGCTCACATTGGGTGGTCTCAATTGGAACCTTCAGGTGGCAGACCTCAATATTGGGATTTTGTACGTCATAGGGCTGGCTTCCCTCGGGGTTTATGGGATTATGCTGGGTGGCTGGGCTTCCAACAACAAATTCTCGCTTTATGGCGCCATCCGAGCCAGTTCGCAGATGATCTCTTACGAATTAGCGATGGGACTTTCGCTCATTGCCATCATTATGTTGAGCGGCTCTTTGAGCCTCAAAACCATTGTAGATCAACAGGCTGGAATGTGGAACGTAGTGTATCAACCCCTTGGTTTTATCCTATTCCTCACATGTTCTCTGGCGGAGTGCAACCGTGCACCCTTTGATATGGCCGAGTGCGAAACTGAACTCATTGGCGGCTATCACACGGAATACAGCGCAATGAAATTGGGAATGTTTCTTTTCGCGGAGTACATCAACATGTTCATTGCATGCACCATCATTTCGTGTTTGTATTTTGGGGGATATCACTTTCCAGGGCTAGACCCAAGCTGGCTTGGGGGACTCATGGGGCCGATTGTTTTGCTCAGTAAGGCGTTTTTCTTCATCTTTGTCTTCATGTGGATACGCTGGACGCTCCCACGTTTCCGATATGACCAATTGATGCACCTGGGTTGGAAATCGCTCATTCCGCTAGCGATTGTGAATATGATGCTGACAGGGGCGGGGATATTGTGGCTGGGGAAATAAATCTTTTTCAAATCAGAAATTATGCAACTCACACAACGCTCGAAAAACGTCGTCAACAAAAAAATGACCTTCATGGAGCGCATTTACCTGCCCGCCATTGCCAAGGGAATGTGGATAACGCTCAAGCACTTTTTCAGAAAGTCAAATACGGTTTCTTACCCAAAGGAAAAGCGTGAATTCGCTCCCGTCTACCGCGGTTGGCACGTGCTGAAACGCGACGAACAAGGGCGGGAAAACTGCACGGCTTGCGGGCTTTGCGCCGTGGCCTGTCCGGCCGAGGCCATCACGATGGAAGCCGCCGAGCGCGAACGCGGGGAAGAAAACCTCTACCGCGAAGAAAAGTACGCAGCGGTATACGAAATCAATATGCTGCGCTGCATTTTCTGCGGAATGTGTGAAGAAGCCTGCCCGAAAGATGCCATTTACCTCACCGACCGTCTCGTGCCAAGCGATTACGCCCGTCAAAATTTTGTGTTTGGCAAAGACATGCTTGTGGAAGGCATTACGCCCGATAAGCGCATTGACGTAACGAAAAGACAAAAACACCTTACAGAATTAATGATGAATGATAAATGATGAATAACAGAGGCCAAACCCTCCGTTTCATTTTCACGCTTTTCGATTCATCATTTATCATTCATCATTCATCATTAAAATTGATGGCTCAATACATATTCTTAACCTTCGCAGCCATTTCTATTCTGACTGCGCTGCTCATGGTTCTCTCCAAGAACCCCGTACACAGCGTATTGTACCTGATCCTCACGTTTTTCGCCATCGCCGGGCAGTTTATTTTGCTGAATGCACAGTTCCTGGCCGTGGTGCACATCATTGTGTATGCCGGGGCGATAATGGTGCTGTTCTTGTTCGTTTTGATGCTGCTCAACTTGAGTAAAGAAACAGAGCCACAAAAATCCACCAAGTGGAAGATCAGTGCAGCCGTCGCGGCGGGAATGTTGTTGGTGACGCTGGTAGGCGCCCTGCGCGGTGGCATCGAAGTGAATACCCCGGAAAATGTAAACAGCAAAGTTGGCCT
>CAZPTQ010000332.1:0-2894 GCA_964589365.1 uncultured Saprospiraceae bacterium | reverse complement strand
AAAAAGTAATCTACCTGAAAGTAACAAGTTATTTTGACACCGTTCCTTATTTATTAAAGAGCGGTTTAACAGTGGCAAATTTTCCGATTTTTGCCGCCAATATGAAACGTATCATCGTCGCCATTGACGGCCTTTCCTCCTGCGGCAAAAGCACCTTGGCAAAAGCCCTCGCCAAATCGCTCCATTTTGCTTACCTCGATTCGGGGGCGATGTACCGCGCCGTGACGCTTTATTTTTTAGAGAACAACATTGATTATGAAAACCCTGAAGCGGTGGCTGAGGCATTGCAGCACATTGAAATACACTTCGAACGGATTGATGGCCAAAACCGAACCTTCCTCAATGGCCGCGATGTGGAACACGACATTCGCGAAATGATTGTGAGCGAGCACGTTAGCCCCGTATCGGCTATTTCGGCTGTGCGGCGAGCGATGGTGGCACAGCAACAAGCCATGGGGAAACGCCGGGGCATCGTTGCCGACGGGCGTGACATTGGCACCGTTGTATTTCCAGATGCCGAACTCAAAATCTACCTCATCGCAGATGCCGACGTGCGCACCAGCCGTCGCCACCTTGAACTGGCCGCCAAAGGAATTGATGCCGAATGGGGCGAAATCCAGCACAACCTTCTCCAGCGCGACCGCATTGATTCAGGCCGCGCCGATAGCCCGCTACGTCAAGCCGACGATGCGGTGGTGATTGACAATACCCTGCTTTCTGAAGATCAACAGCTGGAAAAAGCGCTGGTGCTTACACGGGAAAAAATGTAGGGCGAAATTCATTTCGCCAAAAATTATAAGGCGAAATAAATTTCGCCCTACTTCTTTTTCTCTTTAAAATCCAGCAACACCGAGAAAATATGCGAGTACTGCACCGCCGATACGTTGCCGATGTCCGTGAGTGCATAGTCAATTTTCACGCGACCAAAACGGATGCCCACGCCAAAATTGGGCTGCATTGAAAGGTTCTCTTTTGTGGGATCGAAATCATCTTTCACACGCTGGAAATTGCCCAATCCGACCCGGAGTTGCAGAAATTTCTTGTAATCCGCCTCGATGCCGAGCCTGGGGTCAATACTGATGGCTTTTGAACTAATCAACACGTTGCGCTGACCATCGGTAGTCCACACAAAATCGAGCGCGGGCGTTAGCATGGTTTCTTTGCCCAGTTTGAAACGATAGGCTGCGCCCAACACAATACTTGGGTTCGTTATTTCGGTATTGCTAACCGGGAGTTCGTTTTTCGTGGCAATCCATGTAGAGCGAATATCGTCCGTGAGGTCAAAAGACCAGGAATTGAAAGTAGTCGTGAGGTCACGTCCCTGGATTCCGAGCATGAGCGGACCTTTGCGGTATTGTGCGCCCAGGTCCGCTCCAAATCCCCAGGCTCCGCCAAAGGTGCCAATCACTCGGCGGATCACTTTGACCGTTCCGCCTACCGAAATGGCCGGATTGCGAAGATTACGGGCATAACTCCCCATAAACGCGTAATCGGCGGCACTGAACTCCGTCAGGTTGTCGTAATTGATGGTGCCATCAGCATCTATCAGATTAATGGTATAGGGGATATTATCAATGCCGAGGCGAATAAGCGAAAACGCCAGATAGGCATTGTGCTCGCGATTGAGCGATTTGCCAAAGCCAATCCAGTCGTATTTGCCTACGCCGCCAAACCACTCCGCGTGCATGGCACCCGCCTGCAAAGGCGAGGTTATCTGGCTAAGCCCAGCAGGATTCCAGTAAGCCGCCGTGATATCATCCGTGAGGGCCACTTGTGCACCCGACATACCATGCGCACGGCCACCCACGCCTATGGCGAGGAATTCGTTGGAATATTTTTGAGCAGAAATGGCGGATAAACCGACGACGAGGAATAGCCCGAAAGAGAGTAGTTGTTTTTTCATAATGATGTGCTTGACGTTGTAAAAATAGAGAGGGTTGCCCGGATTAAACGGGAACATTCAGAACTGGGGTATCAGATAATATTCTTTGAAAATTTCAATCCTTTGCTATTTTTGAGCCTCGCAGAAAGCAGAATACCATGCCAACTTCCAAACAAACATTGAAAAACCTTCTGGCTCAGGGTCGCACCGACCTTGTGCTCCAAAAAATCATTGCTGATACCAAGTTGCATGCCGACCAGCATTTTCACAATCAGGCGGCCGCACTTTCAGGGCGTTGGAGTACGAGCGAGCGGAATAACAACCTGGGCACATTATCGGCGGAGGAATACAAGATTGAGAAAGATCGGATCAACCACGCGGTCTTGGCTTTGATTGATGCGTTCCCAGAAAAACCGGCTTTGCTCCAATGGATTTTGATTGCGGCGACAGGGGTGCTTGTCCTCTATCTCCTCTTCAAGTTTATGGGCCGCGAGGACTCCATGCAACTCACTGTTTATGTCCAGGATGCCGCAGGAAAACCCATCTCCGAACTACAAAACAAGGGCAAAGTCATAGTTGATTTTGGCAACGATCGTCGCGCGCCCTTGATTGGTGAAAACGGACGTACCAATCTTGGCGAAATACCAGAGAAATTTCGTGGTGAAACAATTCCAATAGTGTTAGAAGCAGAGGGGTATGAATCGTTAGAGCCTGATAAGAAATATGTATTGGATGGTAAACAACTATATTATTTGGTAAGACGCGACAACTCCCTCGGCACCATCCAGGGCATTGTACAAACCCGCGACGGCAGCCAATTTATCGCCGGGGCACTGGTGATGATAGACCATGACACGACCACTCTTTCGGACAGTCTCGGGCGTTTCCGAATTGTACTGCCGGAAAAAATGCACAAGCATGAATATTTGCTGACGGTCAAAAAGGCAGGGTTCAAGGACGCAAACGAGATGTTTAAGCCAAAGACTACCCCGGCGGATATTCGATTGGAAAA
>CAZPTQ010000331.1:0-2916 GCA_964589365.1 uncultured Saprospiraceae bacterium | reverse complement strand
AATTCCTGCTCGGCCACCCCAAAAAGAGTTTCGCGCCGCGCCAAATCACCGACCATCTTCGTATCGAAAATAACCGCGATTCTGCGGAACACGCGCTGAACCAATTGGTGCAGGCTGGCTCTGTGGCGCAATTTGCAGAAAACAAATTTGGTATCGCACTTAATCGCTTGACCTTGGACGATGGACAAGAGACAATGGATCATGGACTTAAGACTAAGGACTTTGGACTAGAGACATTGAATAAATCCCATAAAAAAGAAGATTCCTCCAGGACAAAAACGTCTACAGATCAACGTTCATCCTCCTTCGGCAGGCCTTCGGCGGATAAATCATCCCGCAAAATCGTCGAAGGCCGTGTGGACATGACACGTACAGGGGCAGCCTACATCGTCTCTGAACTGATGGACACCGACGTGTACGTACCACCTAAGTACGTTAATGGTGCCTTAAACGGCGATACCGTTCGGGTACAGCTCTTTGCGCCTGCACCCTATCGCGGCGGCCGTCGGGGCGCTTCACAAACCCAAAGAAAGCCAGAAGGCGAAGTATTGGAAGTAATCAAGCGCGCCAACGAGTTTTTCATCGGAACGCTTCGGCTGAACCGAAAATACGCCCTTTTTCTCCCTGATAACCCTAATGTTCCTACCGATATTTTTGTTCACATCGAGGACATTGGCGAAGCCCAAGATGGTGATAAAGTAGTGATAAAAGTGACTGATTGGCAAGAAGGAAAGGGCAGGGTGCCCATCGGAAAAGTCACCCAAACGCTGGGCAAAATTGGCGGGAACGACTTCGAGATGAAGAAAATCCTCATCAATGCCGGGTTTCAACTAGCGCATTCTGAGGAAGCAGAACGCGAAGCCGCCCGCATCCCCGACACCATTTCGCCGCAAGAAATTGAACGCCGCCGCGATTTCCGCGACATCCTAACGTTCACCATCGACCCGGAAGACGCCAAGGATTTTGACGATGCATTAAGTGTCCGGCAATTAGATCCCGAGCAATCGGGAGGCAACATCGAAATCGGTGTTCACATCGCCGACGTTACACACTACCTGAAACCCGATTCTGCACTTGACCGTGAGGCTTTTGAACGAAGCACTTCGGTTTATCTGGTGGATCGTTGCAACCCCATGTTGCCCGAAAAACTGTCCAACAATCTGTGCTCTTTGGTGCCGGAACAAGACCGCCTGACTTTTTCTGCGGTGTTTGTTTTTGATTCAAAGGACAAAATTGTATCGCGCTGGTTTGGCAAGACCGTGATTCACAGCGCAAAACGATTTGCTTATGAAGAGGCGCAAACCATCCTGGACAAAAAGCCTTCAGAAGAACTGAAAAACCATCCACGTTTCTCAGAACTGGAATGGGCACTCAAAATACTCCAAAGCCTTGCCAGCAAAATGCGCAAAGAGCGCGAGAAAAATGGCGCTATTGGCTTTGAAACGGACGAGGTCCGCTTCCGGCTCGCGCTCGACGGCACACCCCTGGAAGCTTATGTTAAAGAGCGCAAAGAAGCGCATTTGCTCATTGAGGATTTCATGTTGCTGGCCAACAAAGAAGTGGCCTTGTATATGCAGCCGCCCCTCAAAGCAAGAAAGGAAGATACTCCTGAGTCCGTGGCTCGTGGCAGCGCAATCGTGCCCTTTATTTTCCGGGTTCATGATTTGCCGGATATGTCCAAAATCGCAGATTTTGCACGATTTGCTTTGGAACTTGGTATCCAAATGAAAGTGGACACGCCCAAGCAAATAGCACAGTCCTTCAACGAATTGATGAAAAAAGCGCGTACAGACGACCGCCTGAAAGTGCTCGAACCGCTTGCAATACGGTGTATGGCCAAAGCCGTTTACAGTTCGAACAACATTGGCCACTACGGCCTGGGCTTTACGCACTACGCGCATTTCACCTCGCCTATACGCCGCTATTCCGATGTGTTGGCGCACCGAATTTTGGAGCGAAACCTTGACGGGAAAACCTATCGCATGGATGCTTCAAAACTCGAAGAACAATGCAAGCACATCAGCAACCAGGAGCGAAAAGCCGCTGAGGCTGAACGCGAAAGTACGAAGTACAAACAGGCAGAATTCATGTCCACTCGCATTGGAGAAAGCTTCGAGGGCATTATCAGCGGCATGATAGAACGAGGTTTTTTTGTGGAATTGACCGGTTCAAAAGCCGAAGGTTTGGTGGACTTCAAATACCTGGACGACACCTACACGCTGGAAGAAGGAAACCTTCGCGCTACGGGTCGCCGATACAAGAAATCGTTCAAAATGGGCGACCGGGTGCAGGTAAAGATTGCGGCGGTGGATCTGGCGAAACGGCAGGTGGAGATGGAGCTGGCGGAGATGTAGGTGTTTCATCAACTTGTCTCGTCAGCGCGATCTTTCATCCAGCCCAGATATTCATTTATCTTCTCTCCAAGAAAATAGGGCAGGTTTAGCAAGCGGTACTTTTTGCCATTTGGCGTAAGCGCAGGTTGAAGCGATAATTGCCCCGCGTACATACGAATGGCCATATCATGGTTGCAGTCGTCCATAAACAGTTGGAGCGAGCGCATCTTAGGAACGCGGCACCAATAACTTAGTCATTTGATGCCACCCTTTGTTCCATCATACGGCCGCTATTTTTCTTTAAATAGCCCCACTATTCGCAGAAAAATAGTGTTGTCTGATGAAAAAATGCTTGACCTAAAATGACTAACTTATTGGTGCCGCGTTCCTTAGGAACGGTGTCAAAATAACTTTCCAATTTCAGGCCAATTATTTTGGCATTAGCCAACTATCTTTTGAGGCGAATAGTGGGGCTATTTAACGAAAAAGATAGGATGGATGGCGGCAAAAGAATGGCATCAAATTGGGAAGTTATTTTGACACCGTTCCTTACCTGCTTTTCCAGATTTTACTTCCATTGGGA
>CAZPTQ010000330.1:0-2921 GCA_964589365.1 uncultured Saprospiraceae bacterium | reverse complement strand
CCGTTGGTGCGATATTGTTCACCACTGCGCCACACAGCCAAGGATCATTGTTTTGAGTCACATTGGCCGGACAAGTCAGTATTGGGTCTTGCCAGTAGTCGTTTACAATGACCTTTATTTGACAGGTATCGCGGTTTCCCGAAAGGTCAATCGCCTCCCAGTACAGGATGGTGGTACCTACAGGGAAACGGCTGCCTGTGCTCAAGCCCGTATTGTCTATCTTAGTCGGTACTATCGGGATATCACAGTTGTCGTTAGCAAGTGGCAATGCAAAACCAACATAAGCATCACAGTGTCCCGACTCGGCATTTTGTACTACTGGAGGGGCTGGGCAGTTGATGAAATGAGGTGGATCGTCGTCTGAAACAGTGATATACATCGAGCAACTGATAAAGTTGCCCTGCGCATCTTCAGCATAATAAGTCACCACCGAAAGTCCCAGTTGGAACTCATAAGTGGAGACAAAGAAATCATCCAGTGGTGCAGGCGGCCTTCTGTTCAACAAAGCATTCAGGGTATGCGGCCCGTCAATGGTACCGTCTGGGTTTTCGATGCGGACATCGTACAGTACCACCGCACAGTTATCCGTTGGCAACGGATGCAGCCAAGTGTACTGACTTTCACAGAGGTATTCTTCTGTGGTCAGAAGGTGGTTGGAAGGAGGGCAGGTGATCATCGGTCCTTCGGTCAGGTCGTCGTTGTCGCAAGAGCCTGAGCGGAAAATTTCACAACCCCGGGCATCCACGATTGTGAAGGACCAAACTGGCTGGGTGTACACGATGAGCAGTTTGCCCAGATACTGTTGGAAGTCAGTGATATCATGACCGTGCGCAACGTCATAAGTGTACTGGCCATTGGAATCAATCACCGTACCGTCGCCAAATACATCCAGACGACCGCCCGTGTATTGAATTGTGTAAGGCTCCAGACCACCAAAGACAGTGCCGAGCTCTACTACACGCTCATCCTCGCTGATACATTCGCACTCAGGAGAAGCCATCAATAATGGCTGACGGAGTTCGAAGATGACGTGCTCTACCTTAAAGCAACCCGTATTTGAATGATTGCCCCCAGGAGGCGCATTGTTTCCAGGCAAAAGAATATAGGAAATGGTTACAAACCCAGTACCTGTTCCAGGGGTGTAAACGCCATCCAGAGTAATAGAGCCAGGAGTGCCGGTACCCGGATGAGAAAAGGCTGTAATGCCAAAGTAGCCATGAGAGCCGCCCAAATAAGCTGGCACTTGCGAATGCGTAATTTCAAAGCCGTCGGCCAAGGTGATGGCCAGATAATTGGAGAAATCTAATTGGGAAGGGTTGTTGGCATCCAGACAGAGTTCGGGCGGGTCCATCGTGATATTGATACCATCCAAGTAATCTATCACCCTCAATCGTGCAATACAACCGGATTGATTTCCAGCAGCATCTGTCACTTGAAGGTTGATGAAATTATTGCCCACTTCGGTACAATCGTAGTCAAGTGAAGAAGCAAAAGCTCCTCCTATTTTTCGAATCTGAATGATTGGATTTGGATCGCAGTTGTCGGTAGAGCCTCCGTCCATATAGGGGTTACCACCCACCGCCGTGGCATAAACCGTGGCATCACCGTTTACGTCCAATTTTACTTCCTGGTCAATACATTTTGCAGTCGGTTTTTGATTGTCAACGACGGTGACGGTAAAGCTGCACGCTTCGGTGTTCTCGCCAGGATCATTGGCGTCGCCATCGGCATTCAAATCCACCAACATGGTATAGGTTACCGTGGTGGTGCCCAGTGGGAAACTGGTCCCACTTACGTCATTATGTGTCCCCCTATTCGCAACGGAATAAGTCGTATTGGTAGAAAAATCCGCAAATCCGGGTACCGCAGGATAATCAACTTCGAAATTGATTATGGTCGCGCAACCCACGCCAGAGGTTGGGGACAGCCCAGTTACTACTGCGTGGCAGGAATCTACTGCTGTATAGACCACCATATCGTTTGGACAAGCCAGTGTAGGCTGGCCCGCAGTTACGATTACAGGGAATGTACACTCCGAAGTATTAGCATTGCAGTTATAGGCAGTATAAGTTACCATATATGTGCCGGGCGAAGTGGATAACACTGACCCAGGGATTGGGCCGTCAGTCTGATAAACACCAGAGGTCGTTACCGATGCCACAGGGGGCACAGGCGTACCGAAAAAGTCATCATCATCCGTACCGGCAGTTCTGCCCATATAGGATAGGCTGCCACCATAACATGCATCTTCTGCAATCGGAATAGACCAATTGGCGGCTGTTTGACAGCTATAATCCTCGGTAAATACATACCCATTAGGAGGGCAGTTTAAAAACAAGGGGGGCGAGGCATTTACGACACCCACCACGACATCGTTAGCATCCGTGAATACCAGTGGAATATTGCAGCCTAAACTAGCGATTACCCCATTTATTATAGGCCCTGCGACCGGTATAAGGTCAAATAAGGGGGCCAATAAATCCAGCAGATTCAATTCCTGTCCAGTAGCTTCCCCGCAAACAGCCGTTGTCTTATAGGGCCAACCCGTCACGTGACGCACCGTAATGGAGCCGCCGGGTACCGTAACATTGTTCGGAATATCAGACGCAACTTCATTGGCATCCGGGAACGTGTCGTAATCTCTCGCAACATAATCGAAAGCACCGTCTCCATCCGTATCTGCGACTACCGTACCGCCGGTTCCGTCAGAACCTAAGTAGGCTGCAATAGCGTCACTTATAACCTGAGCCAGCGTTTTTTCACACCAGTTCAAAGGATTCAGCCACCCAAACGGACACCAGGAGCCAAAGCCATAATCCAGACACCAGGTTGCAATAGCACAAATGGTGGAAGCTCCATCCAATGTGCCCAACACCACGTTGAAGCCTGGAATATCGCTCAAGCCGCCATGGGCATCTGTA
>CAZPTQ010000329.1:0-2944 GCA_964589365.1 uncultured Saprospiraceae bacterium | reverse complement strand
CCTTGGTCGTCTCGGCAATTGACCGTTATGGCCAGAGTAAAATTCGCAACCTGCGCACCGGGATTATCTCCGGAATCCTCATTGGGGTGCTTTTATTGACGTTTGCAAGCTGGTTCTGGGTAAAAAAGATGCTGGAACCCATTGCAAACAAAATCAAAAAAGCGCGTGCAATTGGAGCAAAAAGCCTAAATCTGCGACTTGACGTTAAAAACAACCACGACGAACTGGGAGAACTTGCGCTTACTTTCAATGAAATGCTGGAACGAATTGAGCAAGGATTTCGAAGCCAGCAGCAATTCATTCGCAATGCTTCGCACGAAATGCGCACCCCCCTTACTGCAATCACGGCAGAGGCCGATCTCGCTTTGATGGAAAACCGTACTCCTGAAAAATATCAACTCGCCTTGGAGAATGTGCGCACGCAAGCCGAAAACCTTACCGAATTGGTCGCAAAACTTCTCCTCATGGCAAGCGTTGACTCCAATAACCATTTAAACGATCAGGCTTGCCCTGCCGATGAGGTACTGTTGCAAGCCCTACATGCGTTGCAGGTAAAATATCCGAAGGCTGGCCATTCCGTCCATTTGGAAATTGAATCCCCGGACCCTTCCCTGTTTCTAGTACGCTGCGATTCGATTATTTTGCAGACGGCTTTTTTCAATTTGCTCGACAACGCCGTCAAATACGGCAACGACCAGGCTGTGACCGTAAAACTATTTCTCAAAGGACCATCCATCTGCCTGCAAGTGGTGGATCATGGTATGGGCATCGCTCCCGATGAATTGGAACTCTTGTTCAAGCCTTTTTATCGGGGTAAACAAAGTAGCCATGTCCAAGGCAGTGGCATCGGGCTTTCTCTGGTAAAAAGCATTGTAGAAAAATACGAGGGCAGCATCTATTTGGAATCAGAAGCCGGGAAAGGTACCCTCGCCCAAATTTTGTTGCCCCGTTGTGCTTAGTACCGTGTCCAGTGGATAACGCACGGTTTTAGGGGGATTTATAAATCTAATGTGGTTCTTAATCGGCTCTTATGCGTTTCTAATACCCACCCACCCACCTTTGTTTCAAAATAAAACAGTTTTGAAACATGAAAATTACTAAGATCAATTTTATTGCAATTGTAGCCCTGGCTACCTTGATGACCGGCTGCGCGACGGTCATGCCCGACCAAGTTGGGGTGAGACGTACTTTTGGAAAAATAGGAGATACCGTGAAGCAACCTGGCATTGTAGGGTTCAATCCTTTTTCCACCCGGGTCATTAGAGTGCCTGTTCGGACCATGAACTTGGCCATCATTGAAAACCTGCCCTCTAAGGAAGGCCTGACGATACGGTCGGAAAGTTCGATTTTGTACCGAGTCAAGCCAAGTGCGGTGCCTCAAATTCTGAAAGAGACTGGGATGGAATTTGAGGAAATGCTGATTCTGCCTGTTTTCCGCTCTGCAGCCTCGGATGTATGCTCAAAGTACGATGCCAAAAATATGCATAGTGCCAAGCGAGCCGAAATAGAAGAAGAGATTAAAAAGCGACTGATCGAAGTGTGCGCGCCCAAGGGATTTGTCATCGAAGCCGTGCTTTTGAAAAGCATCACTTTGCCGGCCGGATTGTCAAAATCCATAGAATCCAAACTTGAAGCAGAACAAGAGGCTTTGCGGATGCAGTTTGTATTGGACCGCCAAAAACAGGAAGCCCAGCGCCAGATAATTGATGCCGAAGGCGCCAAAGAAATCGCCAGGATACAAGCAGAGGGCAAGAAAAATGCGACCATCATTGATTCCGAAGCCCGAGCCCGCGGCAATGAGATAGAAGCCGAGGGCATCAAAAAGGCGAATGACCTGATTAGTGTTAGCCTGACTCCGAATGTTCTGAAATTCAAACAAATAGAGGCATTCCAAAAACTTTCCGCATCGCCGAATACCAAGACTATTATCACAGACGGTAAAACGCCGATCGTGAACATGCTGGGAAATGAAGGGAATTAGCCCTTCATTAAACCAAAACTACCACCACACATGATAAAGCAATTTTTTTCATTGGCATTTGCAACCTGCATTTTCCTCTTGGCAACAGCCTGCCAAACCGACAGTGACAAATCAAAAAACAAGCCTGAATTAAAACCCATAACCGATTCTAATGCCAAGGCATCTGCGACCGAACTTCCTCATCCTAAGACCCCAGACGAAGCCATCGCGCGACTCAAAGAAGGGAATGCCCGGTTCATCAACGATCAATCGGCACACCCCAACCGCGACGACAACCGCAAGATCATACAGGCTCAAAAACAAACCCCTTTTGCCAGTATCATGGGCTGTAGCGATAGCCGGGTGCCTTCAGAGATTATTTTTGACCAAGGCTTGGGCGACCTCTTTATTGTACGCACCGCTGGTCAAGCTCCCGCAACCGCTTCTTTTGGGTCGCTCGAGTTTTCGGTAGCGGTGCTGGGTGTAAAAGTGATTGTCGTCATGGGCCATGAAAAATGTGGTGCGGTTGCCGGCGCCATTGGCACTGCCAAATTACCGGGTCATATCGAAGATTTGGTAAACATTATTAGGCCTGGTATTAAGGAATTCATAGGCAAACCGGAAAAATTGGAAGAGGCAAGCAAAGCCAACGTACTTGCAGAAGTGGAGGCCCTAAAAAAGTTGGACCCTATCCTTTCTCAATATGTGAAAGAAGGTAAAATCAAGATTATCCCGGCTTATTACCATTTGGAGACGGGTCAAATTGAGTTTCTTTAAACAGCAACCCTGATTATGAGTAATAAATATCAGTTTGATACAGATCAGAGCCAAGATTGTAACACCCGACAGGGTTTATATGGCCTGGTCGACTGGATCAGAGGCGTCCCAAATACCGATTCGGAAGACGTGCTTGGGGTAAATATTGCTTCCGTAGTCAGCTTTAGATTTCAAAGGGCTGATTTGTTTTTGTTTCACCAATTGGAC
>CAZPTQ010000328.1:0-2959 GCA_964589365.1 uncultured Saprospiraceae bacterium | reverse complement strand
GCGTTTACCGCCCATGAAAGTTGCGGGAAGTGTTTCCCCTGCCGGATTGGTTCAGTGCGCGGCAAAGAATTGCTGCAAAAAGCGCGGACAAGTGATTACAAGATTGACCGAACCCTGTTTGATGACTTGATTGATACATTGGAAAAAGGCTCGCTTTGTGCACTGGGTGGGGGATTGCCCCTGCCTGTGAAGAATGCGTTGCATTATTTTCCGGAGGAATTGGGAGGGTATTTCAAGTGATTTGCGATTTTTGAGATTTGATTTTTTGTACCTGGTTAGAACGATCTCAAAATCCCGAAGGGATTGAATTTGAATAGCCCCCGATGAAATCCGGGGAAATGAGGATGATTGTGGGCAACCCTGCAGGGGTTGAATATCTGCCTTTTTCACCTCCATTCAACCCTTTCAGGGTTGCTAAAACGCCTGCCTGAATACCCCGGATTTCATCCGGGGCTATTCATATTCAATCCCTTCGGGATTTCTAAAAGGCTAACCAGTTGCGATTTTTTTTGATTTCCGATATCCGATATCAAAAAAAATCCCCCATCAAACCTCATACATCATAAATTTTCGCCTCACCGCTAAACAGATAGAACTATGTCCAACATCACAACGACCGTAGCCTATATCAACGACAAGCCCTGCGTTTTCGAACCAGGCGAAACCATCCTGCAATTCACCCGCAGGAATTTTGACAAGGATACCATCCCGACCCTCTGCGACGCGCCGAATCTGGAAGCCTTCGGCTCTTGCCGTGTGTGTAGCGTAGAGGTAGCCTTGGATCAAGACGGTCCGCGGCGCACCAAAGCCTCCTGCCATACCATGGTGGAGCCTGGAATGTTCATTTTCACCGAAACGGCTGACATTCAAAAACTTAGAAAGAATATAATCGAGCTGGTGCTCACCGATCACCCGCTCGATTGCCTGACTTGCGAGGTGAACGGCAACTGCGAATTGCAGGATGTGGCGGCCCGTGTCGGCATTCGTAAAGTGCGCTACCCGGAAGGCAAAAACCACCTCGACCGCGAAAAAGACCTCAGTCACCCGTACATGACCTCCGACTTGTCTAAGTGCATCATGTGTTATCGCTGCGTCCGCGCCTGCGATGAGGTGCAGGGCCAATTGGTCTTGAGCGTGATGGGCCGCGGCTTCGACAGCCAGATCATCAAAGGAATGAACGAGAGTTTCTTCAATTCTGATTGTGTGTCTTGTGGCGCTTGTGCTCAGGCATGTCCGACATCGGCCATTTCTGATATTTACCAGTCCAAGGCGAATGTTGGGCAAGACAAAGTGCGTACCGTATGCACCTACTGCGGTGTGGGTTGCAACCTCGAAGTCAGCGTCAAAAACGATAACATCCTAAGCATTCAAGCCCCCTGGGATGCCGAGGTCAACCAGGGCCACACCTGTCTCAAAGGCAGGTACGCGTTTTCATTTTACAACCACCCGGAGCGTTTGCAATATCCCATGATACGCCGCGATGGCGAATTACAACGCGTCACCTGGAACGAAGCCTACGATTATATTGCGGAAAGGCTCACGGACATCAAGGATAAACACGGCCCCGACGCCATCGGCGGCATATCTTCTTCCCGCTGCACCAACGAAGAGAACTATTTAATGCAGAAATTCATCCGGGCAGTCATCGGCACCAACAACATTGACGGTTGCGCCCGGGTTTGCCACTCTCCAACCGCCATCGGGATGCAGCGCGCCTTTGGTACCGGAGCGGCCACCAATTCGGTAGCGGACATCAAACTGACCGATTGCATCATGGTCATCGGCGCCAACCCGACAGAAGGCCACCCGGTGACGGGCGCGAAACTGCGTCAGTTTGCCATGAAAGGCAAGCCAACCATCGTCATTGACCCGCGCCGGACGGAAATGGCCAAATACGCCACCATACACCTTCAATTGCGTCCCGGAACCAACATCGCCGTGCTCGACATGATGTTGTATTACATCATCAAAGACGGTATGATAAAGGAGGACTTCATTGAAGCGAGGACGGAAGGCTACGAAGAATTCAAGCAGAATATCCTGAAAATCAATCTTGACGAACTGGAGGCCGTGTCTGGTGTGCCTCGCGAGCAAGTACGCGCAGCCGCCAAATTGTATGCTTCCGCCCCCTTGGCCATGTTGTTTCACGGCTTGGGCGTTACAGAACATTACCAGGGCACTTATACTGTGATGCAAATTGCCAACCTGGCGATGATCACGGGCAATGTGGGCAAACCCGGCTGCGGCGTGAACCCGCTCCGTGGACAAAACAACGTGCAGGGCATGGCCGATATGGGCGCTCAACCGTATCAAGGTGCGGGCTATTTTGATGTTACGTTACCTGAGGTCAACCAGATGTACAGCGAGTTTTATGGGGTTAAAGTCCCACAGGAAGCCGGGCTGAAAATCCCTCAGATGTACGATGCGGCCATTGAAGGCAAATTCAAAGCCCTGTGGATCATGGGCGACGATCTGGTGCAGTCAGACCCGAATACCACCCATGTCGTCAAGGCCATCAAATCGCTGGAGCTGCTCATCGTACAGGAGATATTCATGACCGAAACAGCCAAACATGCCGATGTAGTCCTCCCGGCGGCATCTTTCCTTGAAAAAGAAGGCACTTTTACCAATGGCGAGCGCCGCATTCAGCGCGTCAACAAAGTGGTGGAGCCCATTGGCGAAACCAAGTCGGACGGACAAATCATGGTGGACATCATGAACCGAATGGGCTACAAGCAAGCACCTTACACGGCAAAAGGGATGCTCGAAGAGATTTCGCAGATCGTTCCTTTCTTCGCTGGCGTACGGTGGGACGAACTGGGTGAACAAGGCAAACAATGGCCCGTAGCGCCTGATGGTACCGACACCCAAATCCTGCACGTTGACGAATTTAAACGCGGCAAAGGCCATTTCCAATTCCGGGAATACGTCGAAAGCCCTGAAATCCTGGCCTTTGGCA
>CAZPTQ010000327.1:0-3015 GCA_964589365.1 uncultured Saprospiraceae bacterium | reverse complement strand
GCCTTGGGGCTTGGGGATGTGGGGGATTTTGTTGGCCGGGGTATTGGGGGTGATTTTTGTGGGGTGGCGGTTTTGGCAGAAAAGCAAGGATTAGTGGTCAGACGACTTTGAGTCGTCAGACCACAGAGCACTTCGTCTGACGACTCACAGTCGTCAGACGAATAGTTTGAAGCAGAAATAGTGACAGAACCTCAAAACTTCAACTCATATCTAAACACAGGCAATACTGGCAACAAAGTGTACTGAATGGCTTTGCCCTTGATGCTGCTGCCCGCGTCCACAAAAAGATAGAACGGATTGGCGCGGTTGTAAGCGTTGTAAACGCCAATTTGAATGCCTTGACGCAGTTTTTTACCACCCCAGCTAGCGTTGAGCGCTGCATCGAGACGGTGGTAGGTGGGAAGCCTGTAGCCATTAACTTCCGTGTAAAAAAACACATCGCGCCCTACCTCCCCTTCCACGGATTCATGGCGGAATTTCACCCCGGCCAAGGTGATGGGATTACCCGTGGCCATGGCCCACACCACATCCGCTTCGAGCCATTTAAACAACCTTTGGCGAAGTGTGATTTTCAAGTCGTGCCGACGGTCGAAACGGAACGGGAACGGGCGACCTGCGTTGAGATCAAGAAAAAAACGTTCACTTTCCGACACCGTATAAGCAATGGAACCGGTGAGTTTCCCTGAGGTCTTTTCCAGGGTTATTTCCAGCCCTTTGCTCCAACCCGTCCCAAGGGCTATACGGTCTTCCCAGCCACTTGCATCCACCGCTCCCCCGGAGAAAAGCGCATCGTTCGAGGCTATGAAGGTGAGCACGCGCTCCATTTTCTTATAGTAGCCTTCCACTTGCCAAGACCAAGTTTTTTGCTGCCAACCAATGCCCGCTGTGGCCTGCCACACGATTTCGGGTGGCACACGGCGCGTGCTCGGCACCCAAAGTTCGAAGGGCAGACTCACGTTAAATGAGCCGATCTGGTGGAGATTTTGTGCCATACGATGCCAACCGGCCCATTGATTCCAGCCCCGCGGCCCTGTACGTCGAAGGCGAAAACGGGGTTGCAACAATCGGTAATTTGTGTTTTTGGTCTGGAAAACCGAGCCATTAGCGCCTGCTTCGAGCCGCCAGTTTTTCCCAAAATCAATTTCTGCATCTAAGTACGCCTCGGCTTCGTCCGCATTTAGCCGCTCGTTATTGAGCAGTCTATTGGCGAGCGAGTCCACATTTTCCAATGTTTGGCCTGGTTGCAGGAAGTTGGCTGAAAGTGCGCCGGGTTGAAACCCGTGTGCAGTATATGCTGCGCCCCAGCGCAGTGTAAGCGCGTCCGAAACGTAAAACGTGAAGTCTGTTTTGCCCGACCAATCGCGGATAAGCGTCTGATACAATTGGCCATAATCTGCCAGCACAAACTGTTTGCCGTTGGGGTACAAAATATTGGAGCGGAAGCCAAGGCCGCTTTGATAGAAAAAACGGCTGTAACGGATGGTCGTGTTGGTAAATAGGTTTTCCCGCAAGAGATGGTTCCAGCGCAGCGCAGCGATGCTGTTGCCCCAATTGGTGGTGAGTTCGTTGGCATCTGTGATGTAGCCTTTGGGATCGTCATAGGATTGTTCAAATTTGTTTTTGAACAAATCGCCGCCTCGATAAAAGGATAGAAACACTCGGTCGCGGTCGCCAAAGCTATAGTTCAATTTCACGTTGGAATCGTAGAAACGGTACTTCACAGCATCGCCTGAAAAGGTGAGCAAATTGCCGCGTTCACTAAAAAACCTGACCCAAGGATCGAAATATGTCATCCGTCCGCCAATCAGAAATGAGCCTTTTTCGCGCTTCAAGGGGCCTTCCACCACTGCAGAAGAAGCAAAAAGCCCTGAAGAAACCTCGCCTCTGAAATGTTGTGAATTGCCGTCCCGAGTGCGGACATCAAGCACCGAAGAAGCCCGGCCACTATACCTGGCAGGAAAATCTCCCTTCCAGAGCCGTACGCTACTCACTGTGCTGGGGTTGAAAATGGAAAAAAGCCCGAGTGCATGGCTAGGACTGTAAACGGGTACATCGTCCAACAAAAAAAGGTTTTGGTCAGCATTGCCACCACGCACGTGAAGCCCCCCGAGTCCATCGGCACCCGTGTGAATACCCGGCTGCAATGCCGTTTGACGAAGCAAGTCCGCTTCCCCGCCAGGCATAGGCAAGGCACGCATTTCCTTCATATTCAAATAGGTGGGACTGCCACTATTCTTCTCTTTTGCTTCTTTTTCCGTCAGGCTTTGGATGATCAGCTCTGGCAAGGCAGCAATGGAATGAAGTCGAATGCGGATGATCTTATCTTGTGTAACTGTTACGGTGCTGCGTTCCATTTGATAGCCCACATACGCAGCTGCGAGCACCACTTCTCCGTCCCCGACCTTCAAACTGAAAAAGCCAAATTCGTTGCTTACAGCAGTGCTCGCGCCTTCGGCTGACGAAAGTACTCGGATACTCGCACCAATGAGCCGTTCACCCGTTTCTGCGTCCTGCAAGTACCCACTCAGGGTAAATTTGGCAGATTTTTTAAAAAAAACGATTTGGCCGTCAATGTCCTTGAACGACACCCGGCCACAGGCACTAATCGTTTCCAGTACATCTTTCAAAGATTCGCTCTTGGCCTGTATCGTTATGGGTTGACAACGTTCAAAAAAACGGTCGCTGAAAACGATGTTCACCCCCGTTTGACGGCTCAAAGCCACGAGCGCGTCGGCAGGGCGACAGTCGATACAAAAGAAATCAACCGATTTTGAGAGTGGGGTTTGCGCACTCAAAAAGTTGAAAATCAAGAGATTGAAAAAAAGAAAAATAGCCTTGACCTTTACCATCAGACGGGGGGATGAAGGCTGCAAAATACAGCGAATGGTAGACGGTGGTATGGAGTTTAACAGTTGGGGCGTTTGTCATTGGGTCATTGGGTCATTAAGTCATTGGTCATTGGTCATTGGTCATTGGGGTCATTGGTCATTGGTCATTGGTCATTGGTCATTGGTC
>CAZPTQ010000326.1:0-3023 GCA_964589365.1 uncultured Saprospiraceae bacterium | reverse complement strand
CGTAGTCAGCTTTAGATTTCAAAGGGCTGATTTGTTTTTGTTTCACCAATTGGACAAGAATAGGTCGAGTGTTTATAGTTCATCAAACGCATATCATAGTTCTATCCATTGAATTATACCTGTTTTAATGCGTGTTCAATTCATATGGTTTTACTTGTTCGGTTTCATACAGTTTTTTTTGGATTTGACAGCCGGACGCGCAACTGCGTTCGGCTGTATTTTAAATATTGAAGGGAGTACGAATCATTATGCCCTTTTACCGACACATCACAGGAACTCATTTCTTCTAATATGCTTTTTCGCTCCGTTTTGGTTTGTTCATTACTGATTTCACTGGCCGCTGATTCAATGGCTCAAAACACCCGCATCACCGACCGCAACAAAGTAGGCTGGTGGGCTGGTTTTGCCACCATCAAGCTCAACACTAAATGGGGAATCCTTACGGAGTACCAGTGGCGGCGCGAAAATTTTGTGACCGACTGGCAGCAGGGGCTTTCACGGGTCGGCCTGAATTACCAACTCACGCCCAGCATCCAGCTACGTGCCGGTTATGCTTGGATCGAAACCTTTAACTATGGGGATTACCCGATCAATGGACTTGGAAGGGACTTCACGGAACATCGGGCATTTCAAATGGCGACCCTGACCGATAAACCTGGTCGCCTGGATGTGTCGCATAGGTTCATGCTCGAACAACGCTGGATAGGCCGATACACCAAACCAGAAGTGACCCCCGAAGACGAATACTTCTTCGTCAACCGCCTACGCTATATGTTTCGGATGCAATGCCCGCTCATGGGAAAAGCGATAGATGACAAGGAGTTATATGCCGTCGCCTACGACGAAATTTTTATCGGTTTTGGGAAAAACGTCAACGAAAACGTATTTGACCAAAACCGTATCGGACTCTTGTTGGGCTATCGTTTCAATAAAACAATCCGCATCGAAGGCGGCTTTTTTAATCAAATACTACAACTTCCTCGGGAAATCACCCTGCCAGACAGCCCCAATGGGCGCAATGTTTTTCAACACAATTCCGGCTTCATTATCAATACGCTTGTGAATATTGATTGTAGCCATAAAAAATAACATTGACCACCAAACGCTTATCATTCAACCATTGCTCACTATGAAATGTCCAAAATGCAACACTGTATTATCGATTTACGAACGTCAAGGGATTGAGATTGACTTCTGCCCAGATTGCCGCGGAGTATGGCTCGACCGAGGTGAACTCGATAAACTCATTGAGCGAGCCAATGAATCAACAACGCACCAGAAAAGTGATTATGACCACACCAACCACCATGACAGCCCTACTCCGAGAATATCTGATTTCAGAAGACCCAACGAACATTATGCCCCAAGGGGCAAAAAGAAATCAATCCTTGGGGATCTGTTCGATTTTTGAACCCATTTTTAATGTGAATATAATACAGAAAATGAACCTTTTGCCCTTAATTGCCATTGCTGCTTTAATGCTGTTGCCAGCGCCTCCAGTAAAAGCACAGGAAGGTGATAGCCCGGAGACTTTGACATGGGTATCCGGGATAGCCTCGCTCCTCGAAGAACGGTTGACAAACGCCATTAACGTTGCAGATGAGGCTAATTTACTCATTAAGCTGATGGAATCGTCTAACGATTTTAAATCCGTGGCATTGACCGGACTGTACTGCCATGAAGTGCGCACCGCTGCAGAGCTGGGCGGGAGCTACTGCAATTGGCTCAATTATTACACCCGAGATAAGGATTTGAATTCATTGACCCTGCGAGCGCAAGAAGCCCGTCAACAGGCCTTCAGGATGCGAAACGCTGCAGTTGGCTGCCTTCAAGATGTTGCAAAAAAACCGGTGGAGCGTAGCTTTTCACTGGCTGATGTCATTCGATCCAATGCCGAAACCATTGAGCACGATTTAGCCGACGGCCTGGCATCGCAAGACCTTCATATCCTGTCGCAAAAAGTTGCGAACGCCGAGCGGATTTTTTATGATACCGAATTGCTGACAAGCCGACTCAACAATTGTGAATCAGTTCTTAATGCCGCTCAAGAAGGGATAAAAGCCTGCATGGCTATACTGGCTGCTCCAAACTGGAGCTTGGTCACAACCCACTTGAATCAGGCATCAAGTTTGGCCGCTACCATAAAGGTTCGTGCAGAAGAATGTCGGTAGGGTTATTACAAACACTTGGGGCTTTTGTCGGTTTGGATCACTTTTTAAAAAGCCAGTCCTGCCTTAAGTTCACCATAGATATCGAGACTCGGACCCTCTTTCCCGTTTATTTCTCTGCCATCTTGGTACCTGACATTGTTCTGACGCTGGAAGACACCTGTGCCGATTTTAAATTGCATAAAGCCCGCTTGTCCCGGCAAGGCTGTTGTTGTGGCGGGTTGTTTTCAATGGTTTTTGGGCTATGTAGCCTTGTGCGAGCGGGGGAGCAGGGGGCGGTGCGTATTCAAATTTTCTGGAACTTCGCTCTGCGTTTGCCTGCTATTAAAAAATACATGCCGGCAGGCAGTGCCCCAAGTTCAATCCTCTGCCCTGTTTTTGCCTGCCTGACCCGTATTCCAATGTTATTGTAAATCAGTACTTCCGATGCATCGCCCTGGACAGGTATGTCTAAATAATCGGAGGCAGGATTGGGAAAAATCAGGATTGGGTCAGAAGGAGCCAATGCATCCACCCCTACCTGGTTCGGGACTTCGGCCGCGCCAATCGAACGCGCCGTAGTAGAAAAAGGCAGGCCATAAAAATCCAGGGCGGGTTGCGCGACAATCTTTCCGGCCGCTTCGGCCGGGCAGCCTGCAATCAGGTGAAAATCCCCATTCGGAGCATCTGTCAGGATATTGACAGAGGAGCCATACAAGAGCGGATTCGGATCTTTGATAGCGTCCAATGCAGGCGAGTCCCAGTAGGCCCCATTGAAGTTGGTTTGTTCCGTGCTTTGATACAGGTTGTTGCTAAAACTTGCGGCACTGGCAGGCTGCTGCCCTCCATTAAAATAAGCCGAATTGCCAAATACGA
>CAZPTQ010000325.1:0-3024 GCA_964589365.1 uncultured Saprospiraceae bacterium | reverse complement strand
AAAATAATCCTATTTGTTAAAGCACCAGCCAACAACCATATCAATCCGCCGAGCTGAGTCAGTAGGGTCATCAATGCAAGAAACAGGGCTTGCCGAAAAATGCGAAAAAATGTTTTCAAAGGCTGCGTAGGTAGCTGAAGTACTTATACGGCCTTAGGTAGGGATTATTTTGAAAATCCACCCTCAATTTTAAAACCAGCGATTATTTTGTCAACGCAGGCATTATTTTAAAGGAATAGGAGCATGATAGCAAGTCTTTTAATTAAAAGGTACAAATTTGCAATTCAATTGCAAATTTGTACCTTTGGGCAATGTTTTTACATCGTCAAATCGAAAAGACCCTGATAGAGCATGCTCAGTGGTATCCCGTTATTTACCTGGGCGGCCCGCGCCAGTCTGGGAAAACTACCTTGCTTCGGAACCTGTTCCCCGCGCTTCCCTACGCCAGTTTGGAAGACCCGGACGTGCAGTTGTTGGCAACCGAAGACCCTCGCCGCTTTCTCAATGCTTTCCCAAACGGCGCAATTTTAGATGAGGCACAACGTGTGCCGCAGTTGTTCTCCTATTTGCAAACCAAGGTTGACGCAGATAAATCACTGCGTTTCGTGCTTTCCGGTTCGCAAAATTTTCTCCTCATGGAAAAAATAACCCAGTCGCTGGCAGGCAGGGTAGGGATATTGAACCTGCTCCCGTTCTCTTACCATGAAATTGAGGAGGAAAAAAGGGAGGTCCGCTTGGAGGATGCGGCATGGCACGGGGGTTATCCAGCCTTGTTTACCAGCTCCGTACCGCAAGAGGTTTTTTTTAACAATTATATACAAACCTACCTCGAGCGGGATGTCCGTACACTTAAGAATGTGGGCGATTTGTCTCTTTTTTCGCGCTTTATGCGCTTGTGCGCCGGGCGAATCGGCCAGCCACTCAACATGTCGAACCTTGCAACTGATGTGGGTGTGGCCATAAATACCATTAAAGCATGGATATCCGTGCTGGAGGCGTCCTACATTATTTTTATGTTGCCACCCTATCATCGGAACTTCAACAAACGCCTAACCAAAACCCCTAAAATGTACTTCTTCGACACTGGTTTGGGTTGCCATTTGTTGGGAATTGGTAGTCCTGCACAACTTGACACACATCACTACTTGGGCAATATTGTTGAAAATTATTTGATAGCGGAGTTGTACAAAAAACGAACCAACGCAGGCAAGAAACCATCCTTCTGGTTTTGGCAAGACCACAAAAACAACGAAGTTGACTTGCTGATCGAAGAAGACGGGAAGACAAAGGCTATAGAAATCAAATCAAGCCACAGCTTCAATTCACGGCTGCTTTCCGGCCTGAAATATTGGAAAAACTTAAATGGCGATGCGCAAACACAGCAATATCTGGTGTATGCGGGTCAACAACGTATCGAATTGGAATTTGGCCAATTGATGCCTTGGCAAACGGCTTTGGATGAATTGTAGCCTCACTGCCCCGGTATCGCTTAATATTCGACAAGGATAAGTTGAGCTTGTTTGTGAGAAGGGGGATTGGGTTTGGGAGCTGAACGAATTTACCTCAATTGAACATGCACATGGTCATCATGCCGGGCCGAAAAGCAGTCTTGCGCAACAATATTGTCGTAGTGCTCCAAACCAAGGCGTTGTTTGAGATGGGGCTGAATCAGGATCCTCCCGAAAGCGGGGTGCGCCGCGATTAAGCGCATTAATTCGCGGGTGCGCGCTTCATCAAAAGCGTATTTTTTTCTATTGCAACCCCAACTGGCGAATTCTCCGTCATACCCGATGTACCAATAGCCTTGTGCTTTACAGTGTTTTGCATAATCGAACTCACCAGGCTTCGCTTCCGCCCAAAGCCCATAACCATGCGGCGAAGGATTTTTTCGCAGTGGAACACCCGTTTTTGCATTTTTCCAGTAAAAAGTAATGTCAATAGATTTTCCAATGTCGTGCGTTAGGTGCGGATGGAGTGGATAGCCATCTATAAAGGGGAAATTTGCGTCCATGAACCAAATGGCCGCGCCGGGGAATTTCTCCTGCATTTGTTCAGCTACTAATTCCAGCGCCTGCAGAAATTCCGGCCGGACATACGTGCGGTTGAAAATGCAATACACCACGTTTTCTGGCTCCAGATGTGGATTGGAATAAACAGGTAATGGCACCCGGTTAAAAGCATATCGCGCTACTGGCGGAACAACAAAAATGGTGGTCATGGTGTACAATCCGATGAAAATTACCCAGCGAAGTCCACGAATTCGACGCCGTTTTTGGGCTAATCCATTTAGGTAGAGACTTAAAAGCCAGATAAATCCGCCAATTTGTGTCAGAAGGGTCAATAGGGCAAAAAACAAAGTGTGGCGGAAAACGCGGAAAAATGTTTTCATAGAAGAGGCATGTGTTTGTTTCGTATAGATGCAAGGGACATCAATTTTGTTTGATACAACGTAACTATAGACACAAAGGTTTGCTGCGCCTTTGACATGGCATGAAGTGGTTCAAAGCAAATGGATGTCTTGAAAATCCGATTAAGGAATTTCTCCTCCAATGGTAGTCACTCCTCGGTATCGCTTCTATCATGCACCTCACATACGCCCGATCCGGATTCTTGAAAAGTAGTTTTGATACAACTGTTAAAGCGGGTGATAAAAGTGGTGGACGCGGGACTAGTGCCAACGCTAAAGCAGATGTGTGAAACATGTAACCTATCTATAGAATTGTGTAATGATCTACTACATTAGCCTACGACCTTTGTCCCATAACAGTTCAATTAAGAAAATCTAAAATCAGGGAGGTTTAAAAAGCGTCGTCAAAAATGCTTTTCCTATCCTTCTGCCTTTTTTTAAGCTAAACCACTAACAAATTGAATTCTACCAATGTGCCTTACGAAAACTAAATCTGCTGCATTTGAAACTTGAATCCGCCACACTCTGTTTGTAGACAACTAAAAAATTAAGCGCATTCACGAAATTTTAAAAAACAAACATTAAATTCAATACAATGAAAAATGTAGAAAATCAAG
>CAZPTQ010000324.1:0-3099 GCA_964589365.1 uncultured Saprospiraceae bacterium | reverse complement strand
GGTCGCCTGCAGCTCCTTTTGCACCCGCAGCCCCCCCGCCCCCGAAGGAGCCGATGATGACGTTGAGCAAGGAGCGGTTCATGGCTTTACACATGAGGACGGTCAGAATCGTACCCGCTGAGCCGACCAAAATACCACCCGTGAGCATGATGGGGTTGTTGTACAAAAAGCCGCCAAAAGCAGCAGCCATACCCGTGAGTGAGTTGAGCAAGGAAATTACAACGGGCATGTCCGCGCCGCCAATGGGCATCACGAACAACACCCCATACAACAGAGAAAGCACCAGTAATATCCACAAAACCGAGTGGCCAAGCATTTCTGGCTGAGCAACCGCCAATGCCAACACACCGATAATGGTTATCAACAGCAATAAATTAAAGTAGGTAAGTGCCTTGGACGAAATGTCTTTGATCTTTTCATCCAACTTGCCATAAGCTACGATACTCCCGCTAAACGACACACTTCCAATGATCAGCCCTAAGAAAACGATGAGCAAATAGCCCGAGGAGCCTTCAGGGTGAGAGTGATATTCAACCAGGGAAATAATGGCCGCACAAGCGCCACCCATGCCGTTGAAAAACGACACCATCTGCGGCATAGCGGTCATTTTTACTTTCATGGCCATCATCCAGCCGATGACCGTGCCAACACCCATTGCGCCCAGTATCCAGGGGATATTGCCAATGGCTTGGCCGTCTTTTTGGTGAAAAAGGATGGTAGCGAGAATCGCTATGCCCATGCCTGCGGCTGCCAACAGGTTGCCTTGGCGGGCTGTATCAGGGCCGCTGAGTTGTTTTAAGCCTATGATAAAGGTGATAGACCCGACGAGGTAAGAGAGTTCGAGGAGAAAGGTGGACATCATTTTTTCTTTTTAAACATTGCAAGCATACGGTTGGTGACTACAAAGCCACCGACCACATTGAGGGTGCCGAGCAAAACGGCTAAAAAGCCCAGAATCAGGGCGAGATAATCGTCTGAGTGTGCGTGGCCCATCACAATAATGGCCCCGATAATGACCACGCCGTGAATGGCATTTGCGCCCGACATCAGCGGGGTGTGCAGGATGGCCGGCACGTTGGAAATTACCTCGATGCCCAGCAAAATACTGAGGACAACGATGTAGATAAGGTGTTGATTTTCAAGAAAAAAACTTGCCATTTTATCATAATGATGTATGATGTATGATGTATGATGTATGATGTATGATGTATGATGTTGCACTCGGCATACATCATACATCATACATCATACATCATACATCATACATCATTGGTTAATACAGATTTTCAAAAGAACTTGTGAATCCGCCTTCGGGCAGGATCTGCTTCAAATGATGTTTCAAATGCTCCACATAATCGGTCATAATGAATCCAAGGGTAAAGGGTTCTGAACCATCAATTGAAATTGTGTTTTCCAGTTTTTCGGGCGGGGTGTTCCGTATAATATGTGCCAGGTGTCGGTTGAAATTTTCCCACAAAGCAATGATATCCAACCAATTCGCAGTATTGTAGGCTTGAGATTCAACCCAAAAGTTCTGAGCGTAACCTACAAAGTCAACATGTCGTTTAGCCTCCATCGTACGCACAAATTTGTGTTGGTTGTTGCATGCCGAGTCTATCAAGTGGCCGAGAATTTCCAACTTCGACCATTTTTCGGGGCGGGGTTTTGCCGATGCTGCTGCCTCCGAAATTTGATGAAGCAAGGGCAAGGCTTTTTCAATGGTTTCGAAGAGATGTTGAGCAGTTTGTTCCATCGAAGTGTGGCGTTTTTAATGGATGAAGCGTATCGAGAATATCTCAATATCTCAATATCCCATTGCCCCTTTCACCCGCTCACTCACCACTATTCCTTCGTGCGCCACACAGGTAGCGGCCACGATATCATCCTCCCAATTGAGGGTCAATTCATTCTTAATCATGATGAGTTTGAGGAAGTTGACGATGTTTTTGCCAAACATCACGCTCGCGTCTTTGGGCACCGAGCCAGCAAGGTTTGAGTCACCAATAAGCGTTACGCCGTGCGGGTGGGTGGTTTTGCCGTTTTCGGTCAGTTCGCAGTTTCCTCCGGTAGAGGCGGCCATGTCCACGATGACCGCGCCTGGTTTCATGGCGGCCACCGTTTCTTTTTTGATGAGAATAGGTGCTTTGCGGCCCGGGATCTGCGCTGTGCAAATGATCACGTCCGCCGCAACGGCCTTGTCGTGAATGAGTTGCGCCTGACGTTGCTTGAATTCTTCGCTTTGTTCCACGGCGTAGCCACCCGCTGCTTTATCGTCCACGGCGCCTTCTACTTCCACGAATTTCGCACCGAGACTCATCACCTCTTCCTTGGCAGCGGCTCGCACGTCAAATGCTTCTACCACAGAGCCGAGGCGTTTGGCTGTTGCAATGGCTTGTAGACCTGCCACACCTGCGCCAAGAATCAGGACTTTTGCAGGCTTGATGGTACCAGCAGCCGTCATAAACATGGGGAAGAAGGTTGGCAGGCTTGCGGCAGCGGTTAACACTGCTTTGTAGCCTCCAACCGTCGCCATGGAGGAAAGCACGTCAAGGGCTTGTGCGCGGGTGCTGCGCGGGGCCATGTCGAGGCTGAACCCGGTGATGTTTGCTTTGAGCAGGTTTTCCACCGCTTCGCGATTACCAAGCGGGTTGAATTGTCCGACCACGATTTGACCTGCGGACAATTTGGAAAGGACGGCAGTGGATGGCGGGTGGATTTTTGTCAACACATTCGCGTTTTTCAGAACCGCGTCGGTGTCAGCTACTTCTGCACCTTGTGCCTCGTAGCTCGCGTCGTCAAAAAAGGCCGTTAAACCGGCGCCTCGCTCTACAAGTATTTTGTCAAAACCCAATTTGGTCAGGGCGGAGAGGGAATCTGGGGTGACGGACACGCGATTTTCGCCGTCGCTTTCTTTCAATATGCCAAGTGTCATTAGGCTGGTTATTTGTTAATTTGTTGATTTGTTTATTGGTGATGGTTAATTGGTGATTGGGTGATTGGGTGATTGGTGATTGGTGACTGGTGACTAGGCCCACCAATCACCTGGAGTGTTCAAAAATCTGTGTCAACTGGCTGGTTACACCCCCTACCCCTAAAGGG
>CAZPTQ010000323.1:0-3102 GCA_964589365.1 uncultured Saprospiraceae bacterium | reverse complement strand
ACCCTAATACGATTCGCCCAGGCGCGGGCAGCCATCCTTACCAGTTTGATATGCAGGGCAATGGCGTGGTCGTTTTCAAATACCAGAATATCAATCTGCCCGACAGCAATGCAAACTTCGACGCTTCGCAGGGATTTGTAAAATTCCGCATCAACCAGCGCAAAGACGTGCCATTAGAAACGGAGATCAAAAACACCGCCGCGATCTTCTTCGATTTCAACGCCCCGATCATCACCAACCAGACCTTGCATACAGTCGGGAAAGATTTTCTGGTGCTGTCCAACACACAAGCCATCCTGGATCCGCGCATTCAGGTGCAATTGATGCCCAACCCGACAATAGGCCAGGTACAAGTGCTGGCAAAAGGGCTGGAAAACACTCCATCGGCCCTGACATTCCGATTGGTATCAATGCTGGGCGAGCAGGTGTTGACAGGAATCTTTGACGGCAGCAATTTCACATTCGATGCCAGCCAACTTCCACAAGGCGTGTATGCCTATGAAATCCGAAATAATGGTCAATTGGCCGCAACCGGGAAAGTATTGAAAATGTAAAAAAGGATTGGTAACTTTTGATTGCACCAGGTCCACAAGTTTAAAAGCTTGTGGGCCTTTTTGTTTTCAAGCCCGCAATCACCCTCAGCATCTTATCTGTCCTTTCCTTTTCAAATTCTTTCAATTGCCATTTCTTAAAGCCTTACCTTCGCGTCCTTTTTTAAAAAAAACACAATTAGCGATGCTATCAGTAAACAACGTTTCAGTTCAATTTGGGAAACGAGTGCTCTTTGACGACGTCAATCTGAAATTTGTAAAAGGCAATTGCTATGGTGTGATTGGGGCGAATGGAGCCGGCAAATCCACTTTTCTGAAAGTGCTTTCCGGCGAAATCGAAAGCACCCGGGGCAATCTGGAAATAACCCCCGGAGAACGTATGGCCGTTCTGAGCCAGAACCACTTTGCGTTTGATGAATACCCGGTGCTGGACACCGTAATCATGGGGCACCGGCGGCTCTATGATATCATGCAAGAAAAAAACGCCATTTACGACAATCCAAATGCGAGCGAGGCCGACTCGATGCGGGCGGCGGAACTCGAACACGAATTTGGCGAAATGAATGGCTGGATGGCCGAAACCGACGCGGCGGAATTGCTCAGCAATCTGGGCGTACATGAATCCCTACACTACAAGTTGGTGAAAGACCTGAACGGCTCAGAGCGCGTAAAGGTGCTGCTCGCCCAGGCCCTGTTTGGCTCCCCCGATATTTTGCTGATGGACGAACCGACCAACGATTTGGATGCGGAAACTTCCGACTGGCTCTGTGATTTTTTGGCCGATTACCAAAATATTGTCATTGTAGTCTCCCACGACAGGCACTTTCTGGATATGGTGTGTACCAATATTGTGGATGTTGATTTTGGAAAGATTCGGATGTTCACCGGCAACTACACGTTCTGGTACGAGGCCAGCCAGTTGATGTCTCGCCAAATGGCCGACAAAAACAAGAAAGTGGAGACCAAGCGCCAGGAAATGATGGAGTTTATCGCTCGTTTCTCGGCCAATGCTTCCAAGTCGAGACAGGCTACCAGCCGCAAGAAGGCGCTGGAAAAATTGAACCTTGAAGAGTTGCAGGTGTCGAGCCGCCGCTATCCGTACATAGCGTTCAGGCCAGAGCGAGAACCTGGTGATGTTATCCTGAATGTTGAAAAGCTGTCGAAAAGGAATAATACGGGGGAATACCTTTTCAAAGACTTGTATTTGCGTTTCAATAAAGGCGAGAAAATTGCCGTATTGAGCCGCAATGCGTCTGCAGTAACTGCCTTTTTCGATATCCTGGCAGGGGAAGACAAAAACTTTGAAGGCGAATTCCAATACGGTCAGACGATCCTTCGCCAGTATCTCCCCAACGACAACAGCGAATACTTCGCCGGCGATCAGGATATGAACCTTATTGATTGGCTGCGACAATATTCCAAGGACAAAGACGAGTCGTTTATTCGCGGATTTCTTGGACGTATGTTGTTTGGTGGCGAAGAGGTGTTCAAGCGCTCCGGTGTCTTGTCAGGAGGCGAAAAAGTGCGTTGCATGATGTCGAAAATTATGCTTTCCAATCCAAACTTTTTGATTCTGGACGAACCAACCAACCACCTTGATCTGGAGTCAATCACAGCCTTGAACAATGGCTTGCAGGAGTTTGCCGGCAACATGATTTTTACGTCTCATGACTATCAAATTTTGGATTCCGTAGCCAACCGCATTATTGAAATCACGCCGAATGGACTCATTGACCAGTACATGAGCTATCACGATTACGTACACAGCGAAAAAGTGATTAATTTGAAAGCCGAGATGTACGAAGATGGTGTAATGGCGTAGGACTAACTCCTTTGGAACACGGATGACGCCGATTAGACACGGATTTTATTTGATTAGGAGACAAATCCGTGTCATCTGTGTTCCAAAGGTGCCGATTAGGTTAAACCTTGGTTAAGCAGAACCCATTCCTCAGAAGTCGGTCTACATTTGTAACCGTTTTCACTTTTTCCACTACCTAATTTTTCCGTCAATTTTTTAGCAATGAAAAAAACGCTCCTCCTGATGGCCGCATTTTTTGCTGCCAGTGCCCTTTTTGCACAGAAAACATTGCCCTCTGCCAACATAAAAACCCTTGAAGGCCAATCGCTTAACGTGCAAGAACTTGGCAAAACGGGCAAAATCACGGTCATCAGTTTTTGGGCCACCTGGTGCTCGCCCTGCAAAAAAGAACTGGATGCCATTGCGGATTATTATGAAGAATGGCAACAAAAATACGGCATCGAACTCGTAGCCATCAGCGTGGATGATGCGCGCTCTGCCGCCAAAGTGCCCGCCATGGTGAAAGAAAAAGGCTGGAAATACCGGGTGTTGCTCGACCCCGCTAAAGAACTTCAAACAGTAGCCAACATCCAGTCCGTGCCATACACCTTCGTTCTGGATCAAAAAGGCAATATCGTCTTCGAGCACACAGGTTACACACCTGGCGATGAGCTGGAATTGGAAGAACTTTTCAAGGAATTGAAGAAATAGGTAGAGAATTTACGATTTTGGATTTACGATTTACGATTT
>CAZPTQ010000322.1:0-3129 GCA_964589365.1 uncultured Saprospiraceae bacterium | reverse complement strand
CCCCGCTCCGCGCGTTGCCAGAGTGGAAGGCGCTGATGAAAAAATACTTCTCCGAGCAGGTGAAAGACTAAAATCCCCTATTGGAACGACGCTTTGAAAAGCACAAAATCGGCGGGTGTCTGCAAAAGGCGGATGCCTTCGCTCTGGCAAGGGGCCATGAAATCGGGGTCGAAACTGGCGAGGGCGGGAATGTGATGCAGCCGGCAGGCTGCGAGGATGAGGGCGTCGTTGGGAAGGAGGTTGTATTTTGCCATCAACTCCACAGAGGAAGGGAGCATGGAGGCGTCATCAGGGAGCCATCTGAAGAGGCGAAGGAAGGACAGCGGATCCCGGGTTTGAAGCATTTGAGCGATGTTTCCAGCCATATTAATCGCAAGTGGTGATTTACCAGCGGCAATTGCCAAATGATGAAAGAGATATTCGCTCGTTACAGCTTGGCTGATGCAAAGCAAAAAGCGGTTGTCGGCAAGCATTGCGTCCAGGAACGGTAGCTGGTTTCCTTTCCGATATTCAACGAGCACCGAACTGTCTATGAAAATTTCATTGCTGATAGACATCGTATTTGGAAGTGGGAAAGTCTGGGTAAAGTGCATCGCCTGCGAACTGCCGGGCTATCCGCAGCCGCTCCGGAATGGCTTCTTCCGCTGGCTTTTCGGCTTCGGATTTGGTGGCGGGCTTTTTTTTGGATTTGCCGTTTGTTCCCGACTGCTTTTTTTGGACAAAGAGCAGGTAGTCAACGTAATTGCGCAGTTCCTGCAAATACTGCGGCTCCAATTGATGAATGAGTTTTTCGACTTCTACCGTTGCCATGATTGTATTTTTAGAAAACAAAACTACGAACTTTTAACTCAAGCCATAGCAGGTTTGGCATAACCTAACACTAAAACTTGACGAAAATGAAATACCTACTCTTCCTCCTCACCGCAGCCAGCCTTAGCCTGACCGCCCAGCCTGAAAAAGGCCCCACCATCCTCCAGCCCAAATACACCAGAGCGCTCGTGATGGGTATCTCGGCGCAGCAGGACAGTTCGCTTCCTGCTCTCCCGGCCAACCGTCAAAATGCGGAATTGTTCGCCGCTTTCCTGCGCTCCCGGGGGGGCGGGCTGCTGCCTTCCGACCATGTGCAACTGATCACCGGAGAGAAGGCGACCCTGGCGGCCTTCACCACCGCCATCGCCTGGCTGGAGGAAGAAAGCCAGTTGGGCGACGATATCGTGGTCTATCTGGCCGGAAATGCCAAACTCCTGCCGACCGACCAAGGCCCCAAACCGCACCTGTTCTTTGCCGATTCGCCCTTGGCTTTGGCAGGGGCGGGCAGCATTCCTCTGCCCAAACTGTACTATCTGGTGCAGGAAATTTCCCTGAAAAAGAACCTCCGATTGAGCATCGTGCTCGACCTGCATACTGCCAGCACCACGCTGGAGGAGGAAGAAATTTGGCTGCAATGGTTGCAATCTTTTCAACATTCGGCCTCCTTTGGGTGCTCAGGAGAAACCATGACCAGGATACAGAAAGAGGATCCGATGAAGGAGGGCTTCACGCCCATCCTGCTGGATGCCTTGCTCGGTCAGGCCGACCAGAATGGGGATGAGCGGATCATGCCGAAAGAACTCGCCCGGCAACTTCGGCTCCAGCAAAAAAAAGTAGCCAAAGGCTTCGCCCTGCTCCTGCTCTTCCCCGATAAAGACAGTCCGATCGCCACGGTGGATAGCCGCCACCGTTTCAAGAACCCATCGGATAAAGGCGCCACCAGATTCCCCTCCCTGATCGGCAATGAACTGAGCCGACTGGAAGACAGCCTCCTGACCCGGGCCGATGAGCGCAGCCGATCCTGGTACCTGGATTTTTTGCTGACCATGAAACTGGGGCAGCTCATGAAACCCTCCGGCCGGTGTAGCTCCGACCTGTACGACAGCCTGCTCACGCAGTCGCAGCTGCGTCCTTTGCACAGTCATTTGCGCCGACAATTGGCCGCGGCCCTGCAGGATGAGACCCAACAGGCGCTCAACGACTACCTCCGCAACGATACCCGCGAACTGAAGCGGCGATGGAATCACAGTGGCAATTATGCCGATTACCCGCTGTACATGGCCAGAGTGCTGGAACTATTGGGTGAAACACATTTCATGTACGGCATTGTCCAATGCAAAAAATATTACTTCGAGGGGCTGAGCAAGCGGCTGGATTTTGAAATAAGCAGAGATTCCATACTCCTGCGAACCGCCCTTCAAAACCAGCAACGCTCGCTACAATTCGAGCCGGAAGCCGCCTTTGTATTGAATGAAATGGGCATTTTGCGTTCTTTGATGCAGCTGGATTCTGCCGTGGAATATTATCACCAGGCCATCCAACTGGCGCCTCGATGGGGCATTCCTTTTTTCAATTTAGCCACGTTCTACCTCGATGCCGGCCCTTTGGACAGCGCCTTGCTGTACGCGACGGAAGCCGTTGATCGAATGCACTTAAACGCCGCCGCTATGGCCATGCTGGGCAGTATCGAGTTTAAATTGAAACACTATGAACTGGCCGAGGAATGGCTGCTTCGGGCGGTATCCATTGACCCTGCCAACGGCGATTTCTACTACAACCTGAGCTGCACGAAAGCCAGACAGGGCGCGTTCCCGGATGCCATGAAGTGGCTGGAGCATGCCTTTAAAAATGGATACAAGGATATTGAGCACTTGAAAGGGGACGAAGACCTGGCTACGCTCCGTGCACTACCGGAGTGGAAGGCTTTGATGAAAAAATACTTCCCCGACCAGATAAAAGACTGAGCGATGAAAATTCAAACGCCAAATCGAAATTTTACCCCGTAAATCGAAAATATATTTTTCAAATTTTGGTACAAAATGAAATACCTCCCTCGAGTTGCGGAACAAGAAACACTTCCGTTGGTCAACCAGATTTTTGAATGATGTATCAAACCAATCCATGAAAAAATGAAAAAGTACTTGCGCTTGTTCCTGTTTTTTATGCCTGTCTGGCTTTTCGCACAAGCGGAAAGACCCTCCTCCGCTCCGGCCCCGGCGGGTTCTCCCGCCATAGATTTATCGAAGGCGGGTAAAAGTGTCAGGCCTTTACCCGCCGAAGTCCCGCAAGGCGGGACGAAGGCGGGCACCACCTCCTTCG
>CAZPTQ010000321.1:0-3159 GCA_964589365.1 uncultured Saprospiraceae bacterium | reverse complement strand
AAGAAAAGAAGGAGGTTGAATTGATTCTCGAAATGGATAAAGAAGGTTTTACTATTCCCCAGATTGCGAGGGTAACAAAAAAGAGCGAAGACGAAATCATGCAAATCCTTGAAAAACATAGAAATAAATAAGAATCGCCCAACTTTGCACTCCCTATCATGCCTCCTAAACGTCGGTACGGTCGGCAGTGGTAACGAAAGCACCAATTAGAAGATAAAACATACTCCCAAACAATAAATTCATATTGACATCAAAAACTTTGAAACTGACTGCAGGAAACGAACAGACGAAACATTACTTATGGTACAACAGAAACTCAAACTATCATCCGAACTCGACCAGACATTAAAGGGCTGTGATGAAATTTGGGTTGCCGTTGCTTTAATTTCTGACAGCGGTTTCAAATATATTCAAGACAATATTGGCAAGACCGCTAAACAAAATTTTTTGGTTGGTATCGGATTACCAACCTCACCAAAAGTTTTATCACAACTAAAGGACAATGAAGGCAACGGACTTTTTCAAAGCAAAATTTATCACAAGCCCAATATACTTTTTCATCCTAAAGTTTATCTAATTAGAACAGGAAATAAACTCATAGCGTATGTTGGTTCTGGCAATTGCACAGACGGAGGATTTGATAAAAATTTAGAGTTAAGCGTAAAGACAGACGAACAAGAATTTTGTAATGGGTTGCTGACTTGGTTCAATAATCTTTTCAAATTTGGCATTGCAATCACTGACGACTTTTTACAATCGTATTCTCTTCTCTTCGAAAGGCGGACTGAACGAATGGAGCAAGATAAAAGTGAGTTGAAAAATATTTTTCCAGACAACAATTCAAAAATCAATCTTGACGAAATTGATTTTACAAATCAGTTTTTTAAGAAGGAACATTATGCTGCTTTTGAAGGGACAAAACCTTGGTTAATGACAGATACGGTAAATCAAGAACGCATCAATGTAAAAAACAAATTTTTCAAACTTCACGACATACTCTATCCAAAAATTCAAGCACAAAAATGGGACTTGCACAAGCACTATGTTTTTGAAGACACTGTTTCATCGGCAGTCCATGGACAATATACAAGTTCAGAGCTTGGCGGCATTTGGCTTCATTACGGTAGAGACAAAGATGACATCAAAATTTTTGGTGAGAAAGAAACTCCGCTTGATTTTATGCGACTTCAAGTAATTATTCATAAAGACAACATTGGAGTTTGGAACCGTATTGGCAAAGATTTGGGTAGCAGAATTGACAGAGATTACTTCAAAAGTAAAATGCGTAGTGACAGCATTTACAAGCAATTTTTTTTCTCGCTCATCAACAATCTTCCTGATAATTTTTTTATTCGGCTTAACAACCAACTCAAATATGTACGGGAGTTTACAACCGAACAACAACTAACTGATTTCGTTTTACAAGATAACATGAGATTTTATTTCATCATCGGTATTGAGTTTTCGCCAGACGAAATAAAACTATCGGAAAGTAACATCGTGAACACAGTCATTGAGAACTTTGGACACCTCTATCCAACATATGACTTAATGAAGTATAAATTGAATTGGAGCGACAGCAGTTTATCCTGGCGGGGAACAGCTAGGGCACCCGCCTGAGCGACCACACTTCGAGCTTGGTAAATAACCCGCTGCGACAGATATAAAATATTGATTTTCATCGGCTTTTGGGGACAGTGGGCAGGCAAGGCAGCGGATAGTTCGGGCATCCGCCCGCAAAACGCAGCTTCGGGTCTGGGAAATAGCCCGTCGCTTCAGCCGCCGCGACATGGATATAATATTGATTTTCACTGGCTTTTGAGGATTGTGGACAGGTTGGCGGCAGACAGTTCGGGGCATTCGCCCGCAACATCCCGCTTCTGGTTTGGCAGATAACCTGACGCGACGGCACATATAAAATGTTAATTTCCCCGTACTTTTGAGGTGAAGATGAACAAGCGGCACATATGTTTTGACACTTGCCTTTTGAGGGCGGTAATTCAAGAAGCAAAATAAATTTTTAATCATCTCATAATCAGCAATTTAACTCGATTTGGATAAGCCAAATGATTTGATCTTTGTTATTTTGAGACAAAATGAAATATTATGGTCTTAGAAAGAACAGCAAGCGAAGTGATTATACGCCTTCCCGGAAATATCAACTGGGAAGAACTGGAACTTATGCTCAAGTTCATCCGGTATAGAGAAAGGGTTGCAAAGAGCAAAGCCAAGCAAGAGGATATTGACCGGCTTGCTTCGGATGTGAACAAGCAATGGTGGGCAGAGAACAAACATCGTTTTCTTAAACCGGAATGAAAATCATTGTTGATACAAACGTCATTTTCAGTGCCATTTTATCTTCATCCGGTAAAATTGGTCAGATTCTGATCTATGGACATAAGCAATTTGAGTTTTACGCACCGAACCTTGTCAAGGTCGAAATAAAAAGGCACCGGGATAAGATGATTCAACTCGGTGAATTGACAGATTCAGACTTTGAGGATAACCGTGATGACATATTTAGTTGCATTACCTTCATCTCTGAAGAACAAATACCATACGAATATTGGCAAGACGCTATCCCGCTTGTGCGTGACACCGATATGGATGACATCGCCTTTGTCGTTCTTGCTGAATACCTTGACGCTCAGTTGTGGACTGGTGACAAAAAGTTGCTTAAAGGGCTAATCAATATGGGGTTTAGGAAGGGCGTAACAACCGATGAGGTATATGCCATGCTTCAAAGCAATGATAATGAGTGATAAATTTATAATTATAACATAATCAATAACTTACCCTACTCCAAATAAGCCACTCGTGACACCGGATAAATAATAATGGTGCCAACAATGCATGGTCTCACATAGCCGACTAAGCGCGGCCACTTAGCCCACGCCCACGGTGGCAAAAGGAACGATGAAATAAATACTGGTTCCCTCATTTTCCGGCCTCATATTTTCACCCTGAAATGAATCTTGGTGGCTGGGGCTGATACAAACAAAAAGTGTTTAAAAACACGGCAAGGAAAATCCCCTTACGCGCAATTTTCTGTATTTTTGCCCCCAAAAGATCATTCCATGGCGCTCCAGGACAAATATATCAATCCTTTTACGGATTTCGGATTCAAGAAATTGTTTGGCTCAGAGCCGAACAAAGACT
>CAZPTQ010000320.1:0-3214 GCA_964589365.1 uncultured Saprospiraceae bacterium | reverse complement strand
CATTTCACCGTCACCTTCGGTCGTGATGCCCGTGTTGAGCGTCACCGAGCCATAGTCGTAACGGTCTTTCAAAATCACGTTCATAACCCCTGCGATGGCATCGGAGCCGTATTGAGCCGAAGCACCGTCACGCAAGATTTCCACACGTTTAATGGCTTCGGTCGGGATGGCTGAAAGGTCTGCACCGCCTTCACCACGACCCGGAGAGGTCTGGATGTACACCAACGAGCTCGTGTTTTTGCGCTTGCCATTGATGAGTACAAGGGTGCGGCTCGGCCCCATATTGCGGATTTCATAGGGGTCTAATAAGGAAGTCGCGTCATTTACAGGTGTTTGCACACTGTTAAACGAAGGCACACGATAGGTCAGCGCACGGTCGAAAGATGGTTGGCCGGTCGAGCGGATGTCATTGGCCGAAAGAATGTCAATAGGCAGCGGCGAGTCAGTGATGGTACGCTGCGTGTTGCGGCTACCCGTGCTGATTACCACTTCATCAAGTGTCAAATCGGAAGATTCCATACTAACGTCGAGCATGACGTTGCTGCCGCTCACCGTGACGGATTGCGAGGCGGGTTTAAAGCCCGTGTAAGCAAAGTTGATTTGATAGCTGCCATTGGGTAGCGGGAGCGAATACTTGCCATTGGAATCGCTGGCAGTGCTTTTCCCTGTCCCAACAGCTCCAATAGACACGCCGATGAGGGCTTCGCCATTAGAATCGGTGACTTTCCCTTGCACGGTACCCTGCGCCCAAGCACTTGCACCAAAGAGAAGTAGGATGGCGACGAACGCCAAGTTGTTAAGTTGCTTCATACAAAAAATAGAGTTTAGTAATGAAAATGAAGGTCTTATCTGGCATTTTGCGACGGGCAAATGTGGAAAAAATAACTTGAATCTGCACATACGCAACAAGTAAAATTTTGCGAGGCATTTTTTTAAGTATAAATAACTGCGCCTTTATCTAGCTCAACGACAAGTGTTTTGGACAAAACCTCGAATATCAAAATCCCTTTCTTCGCACTTGTTCCTTGTGTGCTTAGGTTTTTGGGAATGTCTATCTTTGGCGAAAAAAAAGCGCTCAGTAGTTACTGGAAAAATATCCTAATATCCCAACAACCCATACCACAATGTTTCTATCAAACGAACTCCTGTTCATCGCTGCCGATAAATCTGCCCTTGCGGAAGCGGAGGGAGGTTTTGCGCGTCAAGTGCTGGTGTTGGCCATACAGGAGGCCAATGTTGCGGCCAATCGCGACTTTCTTGCCAAAGTACTGCTGGCTGCAAATTTGAATTTGAATCAAGATGCCTTACTCGCCGAAATCCCTGTCAATCAACCACGCAGCCTGACACCAGACCTGAAAGAGCGACAACCCAAGCAAGTGCTCGTTTTTGGCCTCGCACCAGCCCAATTGGGTCTATCGTTTGAGGTACAAGCTTACCAGCCACTGACATTTTATGGTTGTACCTGGCTTTTTGCTGACAGACTATCAGCCCTGGAGCCAGACAAGACCAAAAAGACACAACTATGGTCGGCGCTCAAACAAATGTTTCTCTAGTTCACCCTCCGAAGTCAAAAGGGAGGAGATTCCTAAACAGGCATAGTTTATAGTTCATCGTTCATACATCATAGTTCATACTTGCGCATCCTCCAACTCTGCCATAAATTCCCTTACCCGCTAAAAGACGGCGGAGCCATTGCCGTGACTTACCTGGCGAAAGCATACGCCGCGCTCGGCCATGAGGTGACACTGCTCTCGATGAACACGAGCAAGCACTGGTTTGATGTTGCCAGTTTGCCACCCGATTTTGATCACTATGTGGCCACACATACGGTTTTTGTAGAAAACCATATCCGCCCATTCCCCGCTTTGCGCAACCTTTTTTTAAGTAAAAAATCATACCATGTTGAGCGTTTTGAAAGCGCAGCATTCGCCAGAAAACTCACTGAACTCCTGAAGGCCAACACCTTCGATATACTGCAATTAGAATCTATTTTTCTAACGCCATACCTGCCCATCATCCGCGAACACGCGCCCACCGCGAAGGTGGTATTGCGTACGCATAACGTAGAGCATGAAATTTGGGACCGCGTGGCCGACAATGCCGGCCCTTTGAAACAATGGTATTTACGCAGCATCACTCCACGACTGAAATCCTACGAACTGGAACAGATCAACCATTGTGATTTAGTGGTAGGCATCAGTAAACGCGATATAGAACAGTTCCGAAACCTGGGCCTGCGCCAGCCCGCCACGGTTTGCCCTATCGGGATTGACTGTCGTGATTATCAACCCGACCCCGGGAGTTTTAGCCGACCGCTTAGCCTGTCATTTATAGGATCGCTGGACTGGATGCCGAATCAGGAGGGCTTGCGCTGGTTTCTTGATGAGGTGTGGAAACCCTTGCTTGCGCCAAATTTTCCAGCACTCACTTTTCACATTGCTGGTCGAACTGCTCCGCGCTGGCTACGCGAATTGGAGATGGAGCGCGTCACATTCCACGGCGAAGTGCCAAGTGCGGCAGACTTTCTGAATCAACATTCCGTAATGGTGGTGCCGCTGCTTTCGGGTGGCGGCATGAGGGCGAAGGTTTTGGAGGGAATGGCGGTAGGCAAAGTGGTGCTTTCCACCCGACTGGGGATGGAGGGCATCGAAGCCACAAATGGCCGCGAGTGCCTTTTGGCCGAACAACCAACGGAATGGATGGAAGCGATTCAATGGTGTTTTGCTGAAGGGGAAAAGCTTGCTGCGCTCGGCGCACGGGCGCGGGTGTTTTGCGCGCAACATTTTGACAATGAGGCAGTAGCGAGGGAGTTGGTGAAGGTGTTTGATGTAGCGCGAAATTCATTTCGCTAATGATTGGTGGCGAAATAGGCTCTTCGTGACTTCATATGGGTTGCCACCAGATGAGACTGTCTCTTAAGTGAACATCGTTCACAGCGCACAAATTTTCGAGCCCCAATCCTCGTAGGTTTTCAAAACCTACGAGGATTGTACCGTTAAGCATGAAATAAAATTTCACAACTTCTATAACCTTCTGACTTGTGTGACTGCCTCGATGAGTTCTTTTTTCATAATCTACCCATATAAAGTCACGAAGAGCCGCGAAATGTTTCGTCATACTGAAATGATCAAAAATGACAAAATACGGCCTAAGCCGACTACTACCTTTGCCCCATGAAACAGACAAAACTGCTACTGCTACTACTACTCCCCAC
>CAZPTQ010000319.1:1822-3219 GCA_964589365.1 uncultured Saprospiraceae bacterium | reverse complement strand
GTTTCAATCCGCTTTCGCTGGAGAGTGTTTGGAGAGAGCGGTTTTTCGCCCAAGTGTCTGTCTTTCAGGCTGCAATGTCAGAAAATCCTCCGCGTCGTTGCAAGTATTTTGGGAGAAAATTTTCAAAATTGTGCAAAAAAGCGTTCGTTTTTTTACAAATGACAATTTTAGCGTTGCGTTTTCCGCGTCGTATCGTTTTGTCTCTCAATGGTTTGCACAGTTTTTAGGCGTCTGCTGCGCAAAAAGGTACTCGCGAGTGCGCGTTTTTTTAAAGTTACATATTATTTTAGGAAGTGATGAAGTGAGGGGTGATGAAGTGAGGGGTTAGAGGTGATGAAGTGAGGGGTGATGAAGTTTTTCTCCGCGTCCCGAAAGATTTTTTGGGCTTTAGGCTGCCTTTTTTCTATGCCCTAAAGTTGACAAAAACTTTACAATGCTTTTATCCTGTGCGAGTTGTGTTAAGGCAGCGTTTTTTTTCTTCGGCGAATTTCTCCGCGTCCGCAAAATTATATTTGCACGGCATTTGTATGCCCTATACTTTTGTAAGCATCAAGGCAAAACACCCGCCACAGCAGAGACTACGGAACGAAAATGACTTTGCACAGTGGATCAATACCCGCCGTAGCCTTGGCGAAGGCGGGTGAACGAAACCGATTTTGAGATAAGCGAACTACTTCTCAACTTTATCCGCTGAAGCCTTTCATCCCCAGAGTGAGGGAGTAGGCGGAAAATTAATCCTCAGCAGCGTCTCAGCACCCTCCCCTGCCTGCCCGATCGGGTGCTGTTTGTTCATAGGCGCTGCTCGAAAAAGGGCTGTCTTGTGCGATTCCATCGGTTGTCTGTAGCGGCATTTATGCCAGTGTGCCTAACGTCGTATTGGAGCTTTTTCCCGTTTTGCCCGGTAAAAATCCGAAGGCAACGAGACGGGAACCACGGTTGTAAAACTTTAAACGCTCGATATCATGGAACTACATATTACTCGTTTTGGCTCAAAAATCGCGGTGAAGGATGGTCTGTTCGAAATCACTTGGTTCGACGACCAACAGCTGCTCCAAAAGGAGTCGCACTCCCCCTTGCAAGTCAAGAGTATCTGGGTGCAGGATGGCACACTCATCTCGGTGGCTGCCCACCTGCTCGCTATGCAGCACGGCATTGACCTCCTGATGCTCGATCTGCACGGAATGCCCCAGGCACAAGTGTATGGCTTTGAACTGCACAACACGCCTATGGTGCAAAAAGCACAGGTGATTGTAAGCGTGAGCAACCATGCAGTGCCTTTTGTGCGGACTTGGATAGCGCGAAAAATGGAAAATCAGGCGGAATTTTTGGACAAGCTCAAATCGCGCCGTGATGCCAACAAGCAAGCACTGCTGGACGTTAAATCAAAGGAAATCACG
>CAZPTQ010000319.1:0-1722 GCA_964589365.1 uncultured Saprospiraceae bacterium | reverse complement strand
TTTTCCACAGCATTTCGGCCCAGCGCATCAAGGAGATGTTCCTGAGACTGCCCTTTGAATACCCCGAAGATTTGGCACTGGTGTTAGCAAAGGTCGTCACCTGTAAAAACCGCTTGCCCATTGGCGCACCTACTTCTCCGGTTTTGAGCAATATGATCTGTTTTGAGCTCGACCACCAACTCGACAAACTGGCCCGCGAACACGGTTGGGCCTACACTCGTTATGCGGACGACATCACATTCTCCGGCGCCCGCCGCTTTACTGACAGCAGCGGGGAAATCATTCGCCAACAGATAGAAGGCAATGATTTTGTGCTGAATTATGAGAAAACCAAGCAAAGCAGAACGGAAGATGAACCCGAGATATGTGGCCTTTCCGTTAAAATCAACGGCAAGCCAGACCTCAGTGAATACTTCGTGAAAGACCTCAAGTCGGACATAAAAACCTACAAAACCTTGACTTCCGACAAGATGATCGCCCAGGAAATATTTTCTGCCGAAGCGCTCAACCGTTTTCGGCAGCATATCGAGGGGGAACTTGCCTTTGTACGTTTTATCAAAGGCCCCAACCACGGGCAGTACCTGAAATTGCGGTATTTGTTGGCAGATGGGATGTTGGCATCTGATAATTAAGGAGATCCCCTAACAACAAAAACGCCACCCCGGAAACTCCGAAATGGCGCCTGTTATGGCTAAAAAACGCATTCGTTCCATCCATCATACCACAAAAACATCCACAGGTTTCGACCAGGGGCTTTGACGCTCGGCAACCCCCAGGGAGCGCACCCTGAATTTCACTTCCTGACGCGCAGGCAAACCTGTTAGGCGAATTCGGGTGGCCGAGCTATAACTGCCGTTTTTCCAGGAGGTTCCGCCGTCCAGCGAATACTCGACGGCATTGTTACGCACCCTGCTGCGACTCGCCAATCGGAAAGACAGGGTCACCTCTCCAGTTTCGCCGCGACTGATGGCGCGCAGGTCGTAGGGCGTTTCCAGCACGGCGTTGGTGCCGACAGCCTCGCGCATGGTTTCCATGCCTGCGCCCACGATCCAGCTGTCTACACCCGTATAAGAAGCGTTGAGCAGGTCGGCAATGCGGTCAAGCGCCAACAACAAGCCCTGTTTTTTCTCTTTTTTTAAGGCGATCCGGTCAACCCCTCCGTACATGGCATTTGCGAGGGCTTCTTTGTACTGTGTTAATTGTTGACCAAGCAGGACGACATCGGCCGCGTAAGCCTGGTATTCGGGCAAGCTGGACATGCGACTGAAAACGTTGTCTGCAAAACTTGCCAAGGTGTCTTGCGGAAGTTCCCGGTAGGTACTTCTGCGAACAATAAATTTTGACATCCGTTGAAATTTTGAAAGGTGAAAAAATTGTCCAGCGTCGCGACGGCTGATGAGTGGGACAAAAGTGCAGGGCATCGGTATTCAATTTCTATAACAGTTTTTACAGGGGGATTCCGGCCGATTTTGGGTTCCTTAGATTAAAAAAGAGGGTGTCTCACAAGAGGTAGCACGGCCTTTAGGCCGTCGGGATAAAGGGCGTTTACGCCCTTCATATTGCAAACCTGCGCCGTAAACGGCGCAATTCCCGACGGACTAAAGGCCGTGCTACCTCTTGTGAGACACCCGCTAGAATACTGGTTGGCGCAGTCCAAGCCCCCCCCTCAGGGCAGACGCATATAAATTTAAAGATTAAATCTCCAAACACAGAATTTTATTT
>CAZPTQ010000318.1:0-3220 GCA_964589365.1 uncultured Saprospiraceae bacterium | reverse complement strand
TAGAGTGACGGTCTCCAAAACCGTAGGCTGCGGGTTCGATCCCTGCTGCCCCTGCTTAGCAAAAATAAGTTGCGAAGCGTTTCGTCGTTCGTTCCCCGTTTGAGGGCAACGGACTTTTTTAACGCAATGAGCAACATCAAAGGTTTACAATGGAAAAATTGACACTTTACCTAAAAGAAAGTTATCACGAGCTGACCAAAGAAGTGCACTGGCCTACCGCGGCGCAATTGCAAGATAGCACCATGGTGGTATTGGTTACCTCGGGCCTTCTTGCACTCATTATCTTTCTCATGGACAATGTCTGCGGTATCGTTATTAAGAAAGGTATTTACGGCCTATAACACTGGCATTGACAGGTTTCGCTGTTTACTCCTTTCTTCAATCCAAAAAGTATGAGCCAAGACAAAGAGACACCCTCCGCTAATCCTACTGCTGAGGATAGAAAATGGTACTCCCTGCGTGTTATCAGCGGCAAGGAGAAAAAAATTCAGGAACGGATACTGCTAGAAATAGAGCGTTCCGGCTGGCAGGGCTTTGTCTTCAATGTAATTGTGCCTACAGAGAAAGTTTATAAAGTGCGAAACGGAAAGAAAGTGATGCAGGAGCGCAACCTGTTGCCGGGCTATATCCTGGTCGAGGCATTCGGCTCCAAGTTGAAAGGCGATGTGGCAAAGATGATTGCGGACGTTCCCAATGTAATTCATTTTCTCGGGAAAGAAGATCCGCTCCCTATGACCCAAGTCGAAGCAAACCGCCTCTTGGGTAAGGTAGATGAAAGTGCCGAATCTGGTGAAACGCTTAGCGAACCATTCCTCGTGAATGAAACCGTGAAAATTATTGACGGGCCATTCGCAGAATTTATTGGCGATGTGCAAGAAGTGAACGAAGAAAAAAAGAAGCTCAAGGTAATCGTCAAGATATTCGGGCGCGGCACAGAAGTAGAGTTGAACTTTTTACAAGTCGAAAAAATCAGCTGACGCAGCTTGCTTGATGCCTGTTCTCCCAGGCTCGCTTCCACAAAACAAGCGCGACAGCAGTTTATAATGTGACAATGAGATAATTAGGGAATGTGATAATTGTCCATCCCCCATTATCAAATTATCAAATTGACCAATTATCACATTCGCAATCATGGCAAAAGAAGTAGACGTATATATCAAACTCCAGGTAAAAGGTGGCCAAGCCAACCCTGCACCCCCAATCGGCCCTGCCCTGGGCTCGAAAGGTGTGAACATCATGGAGTTCTGCAAGCGCTTCAATGCGCAGACGACCGAGCAAATGGGCAAAATTTTGCCGGTTATCATCTCGGTGTATAAAGACAAAACCTTTGACTTTATCATCAAGACCCCCCCGGCAGCCATCCAGCTCTTTGAGGCAGTAAAGCTTGCCCCAGGAAAAGGCTCGCCCGAACCCAACCGCAAAAAAGTAGGTTCAGTCACTTGGGACCAAGTTCGTGCCATTGCCGAAAGCAAAATGCCTGACCTCAATTGTTTCACCGTCGAGTCGGCCATGAAAATGATTGCTGGCACTGCCCGCAGCATGGGCGTGACGATCACCGGTGATTTGCCAAAGGGTCAAACAGAACAAGGAGAAATACAAAATTAATGAAGCGATAAAGCGATGAAGTGATTTTACATCGCTTCATCACCCAATCACTTCATCACCAAGGGAGTCCCGCCCATCGGGACGTTATACCTTAACACACAATCAATGGCAAAGAAGTTAACAAAAAAACGCAAAGCCGTTGAAGGGAAAGTTGACCCAGACAAGCTCTACTCGCTCAACGAAGCGATGACACTTGTAAAAGAAGTCAACACGACCAAATTCAACGCATCGGTTGATGTGCACGTCCGCCTCGGGGTGGACCCTCGCAAAGCCGACCAAGCCCTGCGCGGCACAGTATCGCTGCCACACGGAACAGGCAAAACCAAGCGCGTGCTGGTGTTTTGTATGCCCGACAAGGTAGAAGAAGCCAAAGCCGCTGGTGCCGACCACGTCGGTCTTGAGGACTACATCCAAAAAGTATCGGAAGGCTGGATGGACATTGACGTGATTATCGCCACGCCCAATGTGATGGCACAACTTGGTAAAGTTGCACGTGTCCTTGGCCCACGTGGCCTGATGCCCAACCCTAAGACGGGTACGGTCACCAACGACATCGCCAACGCAGTTTCCGAAGTCAAAAAAGGTAAAATCGCTTTCCGTGTGGACAAGTTCGGTATCATACACGCCTCCATCGGGCGCGTATCTTTTACTCCTGAACAATTGGCCGACAATGCGCACGAGCTCGTGTCAACGCTTGTAAAAATGAAACCCTCTTCTTCTAAAGGTATTTACATGAAGACCGTTTCTGTAGCAAGTACCATGAGCCCGGGCATTGCGGTGGATCCAAAGTCCATCAAGGTTTAAATTGTGTATTTGGGCATTTGTTTATTCGGTTATCACCAAATAAACACTTAACCAAATAAACATTCTCTCAACACTCACCATTTCAACATAGATAGAAATGACCAGAGACGAAAAAACGGCAGCGATTGCAGAACTCAAAGAGGAACTGGGCAACACCCCTTTCTTCTACCTCACGGATTCTTCGACGCTTACCGTTGCGAAAATCAACAAATTTCGACGGTTGTGCTTCGACCAGGGCATCAAGGTCAAGGTGGCAAAGAACACCTTGATTCAGAAAGCACTCGAAAGCGAACCCGAATCAAAAGGCTACGCAGCGCTGTATGGCAGCCTGACTGGCCCTACTACCATCCTGATTTCTTCGAACCCAAAGGCTCCGGCCAAATTGCTCGAAGAATTCCGCAAAACAGAAGAGCGCCCGCTCTTGAAAGCAGCTTACATTGACTCCTCTGTTTACATCGGCGACGAGCAACTCGCTCTGCTGGTCAAACTGAAGAGCAAAGAAGAGATGGTCGGTGAGATCATCGGCTTGCTACAATCGCCGGGTCGCCGCCTCGCCAGCCAACTCACTGCTGCCGGCTCTAAGATTGCCGGTATCGTGAAGACGCTTGAAGAACGCGGTTCTTAATGATGAATTATGAATGATAAATGATGAATCACGTTTGATATTTATCATTTATCATTCATCATTCATCATTAAAAAAATTGGCTTCCAAGTTCGCACCATACCCCCATTGAACCCTCTGAAAACCTTTGTTTCCAACATTTTCGCAAACAACTTTTAAAATTCTACATCATGGCAGATTTGAAAGCA
>CAZPTQ010000317.1:0-3237 GCA_964589365.1 uncultured Saprospiraceae bacterium | reverse complement strand
CTTGACGTTGTTTGAATTTAGGGTTCTTTTTGTTGATCACATAAAGTTTGCCTTTACGGCGAACGATCTTACAGTCAACAGAACGCTTTTTAATGGACGGTCTGACTTTCATGTCGTGTCGTGTTGTCGGTTTGCAAAAAGTATTTTAAGTCCTTGTTTCTCAACAAGTTTACTTGTAGCGGTAGATGATGCGTCCTCTTGTCAGGTCATAAGGCGACATCTCCACAGAGACTTTGTCACCAGGCAAAATTCGGATATAGTGCATCCGCATTTTGCCTGAAATAGTGGCCAAGATTACGTGACCGTTTTCCAGTTGAACCTTAAAGTTCGCATTGGAAAGCGCTTCAGAAACCACGCCATCTTGTTTGATAATATCTTCTTTTGCCATAAAAATCGGCCTCTTTGGTTTTCGGGGTGCAAATGTCTAACTTTTAGGCTGTATTTCCTGCAAGTTGGGGTTATTTTTTATTGCTTCCAACAGAAAGCTGTGGTCAGATAGAATATCTGCTTTGTTTTTTTTCACCACCACAGAGTGCTCAAAGTGCGCGCTGGGGGTTCGGTCTCTTGTATGGATGGTCCAACCGTCTTCTGCCTGATGTACTTCTTTTTTCCCTAAATTGACCATTGGTTCTATCGCCAGCACCAATCCTTCCAAAATCAGAGGTCCTTTTCCGCGCTTCCCATAGTTGGGCACTTCCGGGTCTTCGTGCAATGAACGCCCTACACCATGGCCTACCAAATCCCGAACAATTCCATAGGGATGTTTTCGCTCGCAATATTCTTGAATGGCCGAGGATATGTCGCCAACTCTCTTTCCGTGCACCGCCTGTTCAATGCCGATATAGAGGGATGCGTATGTTACGCGAAGCAATTCCATGGTTGGCTCTTGCACATTTTGAAAAGCAAATGTGAAAGCCGCATCTCCATAAAAACCCTCCAATTCCACCCCACAATCCACTGAAACTATGTCGTTTTCTTTAAATTCACGTTTACTCGGTATTCCATGTACTACAATGTCATTGTACGAAACACAGAGCGAGCCTGGAAAAGGGTTTTCACTTGAGCCGTAGCCTTTGAAAGCTGGGCGACCGCCATGATCCCGAATAAATTCTTCCGCAGCCTTATCAATCGCCTCTCCTGTCACACCTGGTTTCAACAAACTCGCAACATGCGCCAACGTTTTAGAAACCACCAAATTGGCATTGCGCATCAACTCTATTTCCGCGCTGGTTTTATAAAAAACCCGTTTCCCTTCTTTTCCGGTTGCAAATAAGCCCATAGTTTATTGAGGCTGTCCTACTTGGATACCAGAAGATGATCGGCCTTGGATACGGCCAGATTTTATCAAGCCGTCATATTTTTTTGTCAAAAGGTAACTTTCTATTACCTGCAAGGTGTCCAGCGCAACACCCACCATAATGAGCAATGTGGTGCCTCCAAAGAAGAGCGCAAATTGCTGGTTGACACCAAGTGAGGCTGCAACAGAAGGTAGAATCCCAAGCAAACCCAAGAAAATAGCACCCGGAAGCGTGATGCGAGTCATGATGTTGTCAATGTACTCTGAGGTAGACTCGCCCGGCTTTACACCCGGTATGAAGGCGTTGTTGCGTTTCAGATATTCAGCGTAGTTGGTCGGGTTAATCATCAAGGCAGTGTACACATAGGTGAACACCACGATGAGGGTGAAGAACAACGCGTTGTACCCAAATGAATAAATATCACTGAACATCGGCACTCCTCCGCCAGTTGCACCCGATCCAGACATATATTGCATTGCAGTAGCAGGCAAGAACATGAGTGCTTGGGCAAAGATGATGGGCATAACACCTGCCGAGTTTATTTTCAAAGGCAGGTAATCGCGAGCACTGGCTTGAGGCATTGTGCCACCTGTACGGCCTACCATTCGTTTTGCAAACTGTATCGGTATTCGCCTGACTCCCTGAATAACCAAGATAGTGGCAAGCACGATGAGGAAGAAAAACGCAAGTTCGACAAAGAAAAGCAACAATCTGTTCTCGCCAAAGAGCTTCACGAATTCGAACGAGAATGCATAAGGCAATCTAGCAATGATGCCTGACATGATGATGATCGAAACACCATTGCCGACACCTTTATCGGTGATCCGTTCGCCGAGCCACATACAAAAGATTGTACCCGCCGTCAGGATAATGATATTGGAGAACCAAAACAGCCCTTCTGGAACATCGGGGGAAACACCACCAGGAATGCTGCGAATGAGTTGGAGGTAGCCACCACCCTGAACAAGTGTGATTGCCACTGTGAGCAAGCGGGTGATTTGATTCAACTTTTTGCGTCCGCTTTCTCCTTCCTTGGTTTGCAAACGCTGGAAATATGGCACCGCAAATCCCAACAACTGCACAATAATAGATGCTGTGATATAGGGCATTACGCCCAAGGCAAAAATTGCCGCATTGTCGAAAGCACCCCCGGTGAAGATATTGATCAGTCCCAAAAGGTCGTTCCCGCCGCGATTTTGCGAGGCCTTGTCGAGCGCAGCAGGGACCACACCTGGCAGCACAATGAAAGTGCCTACCCGGTAAATCAGTACCAATGCAAGCGTAAAGAGGATGCGCTCGCGGAGCTCTTTGATGCTCCAAATATTTTTAATGACGGTAAAAAATTTCATTACCGAGAATGGATTTAAACGAGTTCGATGCTTCCACCGAGGGCTTCGATGGCGGCTTTGGCAGATGCCGAGGCGGCGTGTACTTTAATGTTTACTTTGGAGGCCAATTTACCTTTCCCCAGCACTTTGATTTTGTCAGAAGCGCGGGATACTCCAGCAGCCACCAAAGAAGCAATATCAAAAGTTGTAGATCCAGTTTTTTGAACCAAAGCTTCGAGCGCGCCCAAATTGAGTGGCGCATACTCCATGCGATTCACATTCTTGAAGCCGCGCTTCGGCAAACGGCGCTGCATAGGGGTTTGACCACCTTCAAAGTGACGCTTTTCTTTCGAGCCGCTACGGGCTCTGTCACCTTTGTGGCCACGAGTCGAGGTGCCACCACGACCGGAGCCTTGGCCGCGACCGATGCGCTTCCCCTTTTTGGTAGAACCTTCCGCCGGTTGGAGATTAGAGAGATCCATTGCTTATCTTTATTTCAATGCAGCACGATTTATGCGCAGCAAGATTTTTAAATTGATTTCAATTCGATGCGCTCAAAACGCCTAGGCGTTTTCAACTTTCACCAAGTGTTGTACGACACGGATCATGCC
>CAZPTQ010000316.1:0-3270 GCA_964589365.1 uncultured Saprospiraceae bacterium | reverse complement strand
AAAGGCAAACTTTATGTGATCAACAAAAAGAACCCTAAATTCAAACAACGTCAAGGCTAATGTTGAATGATAAATGATGAATGATGAATAACAGATTATCACTCATCACCCAACATTCATCATTTATCATTCATAATTCATCATTCAGAAATTATGGCACGTATCGCAGGTGTGGATTTGCCCCGCCACAAAAGAGGAGTTATCAGCCTCACCTATATCTACGGCATTGGGCCGTCTTCTGCTCAAGCCATCTTGGAAAAGGCTGGCATTAGTGAAGACACTAAAACAGACCAATGGACCGACGAGAACATCAAGGCCATTTCCCGTATCCTTGCCGACGACTACAAGACGGAAGGTTCACTGCGCTCTGAGGTTCAGACCAACATCAAGCGTCTCATGGACATTGGGTGTTACCGTGGCCTGCGTCACCGTAAAGGGCTTCCCCTCCGCGGCCAGCGCACTCGAACCAACGCCCGTACCCGTAAAGGCAAACGGAAGACGGTTGCCGGCAAAAAGAAAGTTACTAAGTAATTTATCACATTGACCACATTATCACACAATGGCAAAAGGAGCAGCAAAAAAAGTTGTCAAGCGGAAAGTAAAGATCACCCCTGAGGGCATGGTGTTTATTCGTGCAAGCTTCAACAACATCATAATTTCCATCACCAACAAGCAGGGCGAAGTGGTATCTTGGGCATCAGCAGGCAAAGCAGGTTTCCGTGGCTCCAAGAAGAACACCCCTTATGCAGCACAAGTGGCTGCAAGTGACGCTGCCAAAACCGCTCACGAAGCTGGCATCCGTTCTGCAGAGGTGTTTGTGAAAGGTCCGGGTTCTGGTCGTGAGTCCGCCATCCGTGCCATTGACCAATCCGGCATCAAAGTCCTCGTCATCAACGACGTGACTCCCATGCCACACAACGGTTGCCGCCCTCCAAAGCGCCGCCGCGTATAATTTAATGGGGTCAATGAGACCAATGTGTCACATTGGCCACATTTGCCACATTGCCCACATTTTAAAATTGACCACATTCCAATAAGATGGCTCGTTATACTGGACCTACTACTAAGAAAGCCCGCTCGTTCGGCGAACCAATTTTCGGCTTTGACAAAGCGTTCGAACGCCGCAAATACGGGCCAGGCCAACATGGCCTGACGCGCAAAAAAAAGCAGCCTTCCAACTATGCTGGGCAGCTGAAAGAAAAGCAAAAGGCTAAGTACACCTACGGTGTGCTGGAGCGCCAGTTCCGTAAGACTTTCGTGAGTGCTACACGCCGTCACGGTGTTACGGGCGAGATTTTGCTCCAACTTTTGGAAGCTCGTTTGGACAATACGGTGTACCGCCTAGGCATTTCCCCTACCCGTCGCGGAGCACGCCAATTGGTGGGCCACCGTCACGTGACGGTAAATGGCAAAGTGCTGAACATCCCATCTTATTCTTGCAAACCAGGCGACATCATTGCAGTTCGCGGCAAATCAAAAGGTTTGGAAATAGTAACTACCCATGTGGGTGCCAAGACCAACAACGTTCGTCAGTTCGGTTGGCTTGAATGGAACCTTGACAAGATGCAAGGCATTTTCTTGGCTTACCCGCAACGCGACCAAATTCCAGAAAATATCAACGAACAGTTGATCGTCGAGTTGTACTCGAAATAAAGGATAGCAAATGCGGAACGGTTGGCCTTCTTTGGGAGGGCCAACCATTTTCGCGTTTGACAATACCCCAGCAACTAATTATCCCAGTTCCCCCTACCCTCGAAAACAAACTAGTTTTTCCCACCCAACACTCTCGGAGCATTCCACAATATGAGTATTCTCAATTTCCAGAAGCCTGACAAAATCCTGTTGCAAAAAGCAAGCGAATTTGAAGGCACTTTCGAGTTCAAACCTTTAGAGCCTGGTTTCGGCCAAACGGTTGGCAACTCGCTTCGCCGCGTTCTTCTCTCCTCTCTCGAAGGCTATGCCATCAATGCAGTGCGCATTGGCGGAGTTGACCACGAGTTTGCGACGATAAAGGGGGTGGTAGAAGACGTGGTGGACATTGTGCTTAACCTCAAACAAGTGCGCATTAAACCTGTGGTGCAGGATGACAAAAATCCACAGGAAAAAATCTACCTCACCATTAGCGGTAAGGAAGAGTTTCGTGCCAGCGATATTGAGGACTTTACCAACGTGTTCAAAATCATGAATCCCGATCTCCTGCTTTGCCGCATGGAGCCTTCGGTGACGCTTGAATTGGAACTTACGATCAATAAAGGCCGTGGCTACCAACCTGCTGAGGATGGCGCGCCCAAAGATGCTGCTATTGGGGTTATCCCGATTGACGCTATATACACCCCCATCAAGAATGTGGCTTACCGCGTAGAAAGTACTCGCGTAGGCCAACGCACCGACTACGAAAAACTCACGATTGATATCACGACGGACGGCACTATCCATCCTGAAGATGCTATCCGCGAGGCAAGCCGTATCTTAATTCAACATTTGATGCTCATCACCGATGAGAACATCACGTTCGATACGCCTACCAATCGTGAAGAAAGCGTGGTGGATGAGCACATCCTCCACATGCGCAAACTGCTGAAAACTTCACTCGAAGACCTCGATCTCAGCGTTCGTGCATACAATTGCCTCAAGGCTGCCAAAATCAATACCCTGGCTGAACTGGTGCGTTATGACACCCATGAACTCCTCAAATTCCGTAACTTCGGCAAGAAGTCGTTGGTAGAAATTGAGGAACTGCTGCAAGACAAGAATCTGACCTTCGGCATGGATTTGGCGAAGTACAAGTTGGACGAAGAATAGTAATATAATGATGAATGATGAATTATAAATGATGAATATCCAGTCGGTTAATATCATCTTTAGTTCATCATTCATTATTCATCATTAACAAAAGAGTGGTAACTGTTTCGATGCGGACAGGTATGTGAATTATACTGATGGGATTGGTGCATTCATCATTCATCATTCATCATTCATCATTAACCTCCAGCGCCAGTGCCGCCACCTAACAAAAGGTACACTTAGCAATGAGACACGGAGATAAAATCAACAACCTCGGGCGCACAGCATCACACCGTCGCGCCCTGCTTGCCAACCTCGCAATCGCCCTGATTGAGCACAAGCGCATCACGACAACGCTTGCCAAGGCCAAAGCCCTTCGCCGGTATGCAGAGCCACTGATTACCAAAGCAAAGGACAACTCTACACACTCGCGCCGTATTGTATTCAGTTACTTGCAAAACAAAGAGGCGCTTAAAGAACTCTTTG
>CAZPTQ010000315.1:0-3272 GCA_964589365.1 uncultured Saprospiraceae bacterium | reverse complement strand
TGAGCAAGGTAATTCATTTGAAATCGTTTAAACTCAAAACCCTTGTAATTAAATGACAATCAATTAGTTATAAGGATATTTTTTTTCTTAACCGGACACTAATGACATAAAATGTCGTTGTTGGATAATTTACCATACAACTCGTCAGGCAAAAAAGTGCCCAGATTAAAAATATCTGTTTCATATTGTAGTGTTGTCTTGCCAGCCTGACGCGGCCCAGTAATGCCTACTATCGGGAAAGCAGACAAGCGGTGCAAAAGGACTGGTTCTATTTGGCGTGGATACAGCATTGTTTTTTTCCGACAAATTTAAAGCGACGCTTTAAATTTGTCGGAAAAATTTTTCACCGCGAATATGCCGCCAGCCATTTGCACTCCTTTACCACCGTTTCGAAGTACTTCGTCTTGGAGTGCTTGGAAATCAAAACATCGTAGTAAGCCCGATACTCTGGCGACAAAACGGGAATGAGCGGGCTGCCGGGGCGGTATGTACAGCCTACAAAATGCAATCCCCGAAGCGGGTGCTCCGGGGATTGTTTGCATTCTTAGTGTTACTGCACTTCATATTTTTCGTGGAACACGCCTTGGAAAAGCAGGTGCTCCGGCAGCCCCAGATCATCGTAGCCATTCTTGGAAGTACGGCAAAAAGCCACTTTAAACCTCCCTCGAACAACTTGATTGATGCTGTCAAGGTGCTCCACATGAAAAAAGCCTTCCACCGAATCTTCCAATTTGTAAGAGTAGCCTTCAAGGTCCTCATCGACTATTTGCCCAAAGCCAGTTAATGCTTTGTCTGGCAAAAATCGCTGGTTTTTAGTGTGAAGCCCGAAATACCCATCTTTTAAAGGTAATGCCCCAAAACCGAATTCACTCCAAATATCACCATCTATCCGCAAGAAACTATAACCCATTATCTTGTAAAACTTTCGATAAACAAATATTGGGTGAAAATCCGCTTCTTCGCCGTTGAGGAATACGAGCGTTCCTCCCAAGGAGACCGAATCCGGCAAGGCCACTTCGGCCCACTGAGGTGGTGGTGAGCATTCGCAGCAGGGTTCTTTTTCACCACAGCCGAGCGCAAACAAAAGAAAAATCAGAAAAAAGGAGGTAGGTTTCATTGTTTGCAGATTTTCAGGTTTTGGGCAGAATGGCTGCTTTCGATGCTTAGGAAATAAAAGCCTGATGCAAGCCCTGATAAATTCCAATGAATTTCAGAATCTTCTTCGGCGCAAAAACGCCTTTGGATTACCCGACCATTTAGGTCCGACACAGAGAGCCACGAGCCCTTTTCTACGTTATTGACCGTTAGAATTTCATCAAATGGATTGGGCTGCACAGTGCTTTGGTGAGCAATCAGACCGGTATCCGCTTCATCCCTACCGCTACCATTGCTATTGCGGCATAGTACCTTTTTGACCTTGAAAATCTCAGTCCCGCTTCTCCCGTTCACATCTGTGACTGTAGCCCTGACAAAAAAGGTGCTGGGCAAGTTGTTAATCCCAGTTATAGTGCATTGATTAGAGTTGCAGGGAAGACTTGTCCAAGGGGCAACCCCATTTTCGCTTACGCCCCAAGAATAAGTGACGGGAGATGTGAACCATAGCGAACTGTACGAAACAGAATATGGCAGATCATCATCCCCATCGCATACCGAATATGGTCCGCTCAAATACACCCAATTATCGAAGTAGGGGTAGATGGGCAAAGTAGGGTCGCCCAAAAAGCAAGCGACATTGTCCGCCCTGCTTTTCAAAATAGAAGCATTGTTGTTGTCATTGTCTCCAGTAGCAAAACCCATGAGCATGCTGTTCGGGTTAGACCACCGACCCGTTCGGGCCCCAGCGCAAGTTTGTTGCATCATAATTGTCCGAAAACCTGTTGTGCCAATTGGAAAGCCGTGATAGTTGGTTTCGACGTCGCAACCAGTTGTGGCAGGGCTTATCCCACAAAAAAAACATCTTTGATGTCTTGCACCTATGATGTGCCCGATTTCATGCGTTGCCGTAAAGCTGGCCGAAGCGAACCCAATAACTGCAATACCATATGCGCGTTCTTTTTTTGCACTAATACCACCTGCAATACCCACTGTTAATCCATAAGCGGGGGCAGTAAGCAATATCACGATGTCCGCTTTGCTGTATTCCCTTGCGTTTTGGGCAGACGTGTTGGTTATCAAACTTTCTCTATCGGCAATAATTCCCGGCAATCCTCCCACGGTTGATTCAATAAAGCCATAAAGTTGCCCTACATTGGCCAAAGCAAACGAGATGTCACTATTTGACAAACCGCTTGAGCCAGTAGTAGCATTCAATTCGGCTATGACCGCAGGTGCTACTACATAAGGATCAAAGCCACTTGCCACCGCACCGCTTGTAAAAAGGAAAAGCACCCGAATGACATTGCCGTCGCAACTGCCCCTGTCTTCAACAACACTGTCTTCCTCCTCATCTGGTGAAGGAGCAGTGGCACATTCCCCAGGATTTGCAATGATACTCCCGTCGTACTTGACCAAGACATAGCGCGTATCAGACAACTTTTGGATACCGTAGTGAATATCCAAGTTCGGCAAACCAATATTGCCATAATATCCAGTGCTCGCTTTCCCCACTCTTATCTGATCTCCAGATGAATTGGTGCCGCTCCAGTAGTATTCGCCATTGGGTCGGGAGAAAACATAGTCAGCCGTAAAAGTTTTTGAACCTGTAACCCCTGGGAGTGTGGTGGTAAGCGATGTTCCACTTAGGTTAGATTCCAGCGAGTTTACGTTGATGTGCCAGTAGGCTTGGGTCAGTGTGTTGCCCTGTATCTGGGCAAGTTTTGCGGACTCCGATGAATTCAAAGCTACTGACGATGGATCAAGCACCTGAATAAACGGAATTGTGCTTTGCGCTTCTACCTTGGAGAAAGAACCCAAGAGAAGCAGTAGAAGAACAACTGCCTTACCTACCAAAGCCGTTTTTTTGATAGGCAGGGCTATGCCCCCCCCGCGAGGCAAGTACGGGAATTTTGAGGAATCTGTCGGTGGCCAGCGCGCAGCATGGCGGTAATGTGCTTTTTCATCTTTGAAAAAGAATTTCGGTGAATGAATCGGATGAGAGAATAGCAAGTGTTCGCTTGCTGGTACAAAGGTGCGTTCCTTTTGAGCCTCAAGACAAGGACAAGAAACCTGGTTTCAATACAGGCAGAAACCCCTCACCGCGCATACGCTGCCAGCCATTCCGGCGGAGTGGGTGCTAAAACATTTTTGAACCCGATTGTTGATGAATATTCCCG
>CAZPTQ010000314.1:0-3299 GCA_964589365.1 uncultured Saprospiraceae bacterium | reverse complement strand
GGAACGGTGTCAAAATAACTTTCCAATTTCAGGCCTATTATTTTGGCGTTAGCCAACTATCTTTTGAGGCGAATAGTGGGGCTATTTAACGAAAAAGATAGGATGGATGGCGGCAAAAGAATGGCATCAAATTGGGAAGTTATTTTGACACCGTTCCTAAGACGGGGTGCCCGCTTTTGTTTCGTTATAAATTTTAAATCAGCCATACATTTACACCCTATCATGCTAAAAATCTAAACCCAAATTTTCAGGAAACATTAAACAATACTTCTTCACGACCCTGCTCGGAATCGCAACGCTTTTCTGCCTCCCTTTTTGCAGCGCACAGAAAACCACCAATACAAGCTTGGAAGGAAAAGCCGCACTCGCTAGGCAACAAATCCTGGATGAGGTAAGCGAAGGAAATACTGAAACAGCGCGGCACATGCTGACGGATGCCGGTTTTGAGGATATAGTGTTGTTGCAGTCACGCTTTGATGCGGCGCAAAAGCAGTTCTCCCTGGGCTTGATTGACTATGAAGAATGGTCGCGCACACAAGCGCAAATCAATTATGCCATCTTGGAAGTAGCCCCGAAGGCTGAAAATAGCAAATCCGCGGCAGTTATCCTTGGAGACAAAATAACAAAACTGGTGGAAACAGGCCAACTCGAAGATGCTTTGCGACTGCTTTCTCCAGCCAAGCCGGATGATGTCGCGCTATTAATGGCACGAATGAAAACGGCAGAAAAATATAATAAACTGGGATTAGTGGATGCCGAAAATTTGGCTCGCATTAAAGCGCAAATCAGTTACGCTATTTTGGAATTGATTAAATAGCTGCGAAGCTGACAGTACAGAGATTATTTCCTTGTCGGGGTTGGCACCTCTAGCACAAATGAAAACCAATTCTCTGATGAATGGTTTGAAAAGCCGCTTCCGAGCAGGTTTACTGCCATGCAACAGGTCATCCTTTTGCCCTGCTTGGACTTCCCTTGTTCTACATACAAGATGTCAAGCCCAGCGCTGGGCTTGATATCATCTGGAGAGCAAGGTGGAAGACCACGCGGGGCTGCAATACGAACAATTTATCGAAATCAATCCGAGCATCCGATTTGGCAAGCCTTGCATTCGAGGCACTCGAATTACGGTTCAAGATATTCTTGAAATGCTCTCCGGCGGGATGTCGTTTGAGGATATTTTAGAAGATTTTCCACAATTGGACATGGAAAAAATGCGTGCCGCTTCGGCTTTTGCCGCTGCTCGCGAACGCAAAATCAGGTTAGTTGCCGCCTAATTTTTTGTCATGAAATTACTGATTGATGCGAACCTTTCCTACCGAATTATTAAAAAGGTAAAACACGTTTACCCAGATAGTTTGCATGTCGAACGAACGGGATTACCCATCCCTGCTTTTGAACAATAAACCCGTCGCTGGCGCGATGTGCTCAACAAGCACAAATGCCTGGCGCAACCCTCACCCCTTCCTACCCTTCAAAACAGCAAACTCAATCAACCCCCGCTTAAATCCCTGCTGCATATACCGCATGGCCCAGGCGCCTTTGATGGTCGGCCAACCCGCCCGCAAAAGTCCCCCAATACTGCTCCAGCGCAGGGCCGTTTTGATCACCGCATGCCAGAAAGGTTCCACGGCGCGACTCCAGTCTACGGACTTTACTTCGGTGAAACCTGCTTTTTCGGCATATTCCACCAGGGCCGACCGGGAGACCATGGGGGGCAAATGATAGAGTTTGCCAATTTTATCCAGCAGCCTTTGATCCCTTTCACTCAAACCGGGCGGTAGCGGGCGGTGACACCAGGTAGCCATCAGGAAATGCCCGTCGGGGGTCAGAACATCATAGAATATATGGAATAACTGCTGTTTATCCCGGATATGCTCAGCGCTTTCCATTGACCAGACCAGGTCGAAAGGGCCATCGGACACGTTCAGCGTCATCATGTCGCGCACCTGAAACTGCACCTGATTTTCCAGGCCCGCTTTTGCCGTGTATTGCCGCGCCTGTTCGGCTTGTACGGTGCTCAGGGTAAGCCCCAATGCCGCGCTGACAAAGCGTTTGGCAAGGTAGCGCGCACTACCGCCCACCCCACAACCAGCGTCCAAAATCCGCCTGGCCTGATCAACCCCGCCCCAGTGCAGCATCTCTTCCACCAGATCCACCTGCGCCTGCCGGTGGTCCTTGCGTTCCGTTCCGTCCGCGCCATAGTAGCCATGGTGCATGTGTTCCCCCCAGGTATCCAGCCAAATCGGGGTAGAACGGTCGTAAAAATGTTTGATCTGTTGATTGAGTGTGTTTTCCATTGGCAGGGATTAAAATATCCACCAGATAATGCCCGCAATCAATAAAACGAGGCCGATCAGCACTGCAATCTGATGGCCATTCAGACCTTCGCGGTACTCAGGTGGCAGGTCCGTTTTCGGGCCGAAAGCCTGGCGGAGATAGCCCAGTAATGCGGCCGGTATAAAGATAAAACCAGCGGTCGAACCCACTAAAATGCGCCAAAAGAGTTGCAGGCGGCGTCCGAGCGTCATTTTTTCTTCTGTAATTTCCGGCAAAGGGGTAGTAGAGGCGGCAGGCGAGACACCGGCAATTGGTTTTTTCCCGGCAATGGCAATCCCGTATTCTGCTTTTCCGCGAAACCATTGCGGACGCACATAATGCACCTGAATGTCGGTGAAGCCTGCTTTATCATACCAGTCGCGGTATTCCTGATCTTTTGGGAACAGCATCCAGGTATTGGCGGCCCAGCGGCCTAGTGCATTTTCAGGTTCCAGCGGACCAACCATTAGCGCCACGCCGCCCGGTTTGATCACCCGGTAAGATTCGGCTATTCCCTGCTGCGGATTCGGCCAGTATTCGATGCTTCCCGCAGATACATAGCGGTCAAAATGATCGGTCGGGAAAGGAATGTTTTCCGCATCGCCCAATTGAAACGTACAGCCCTGCAAATCATCCTTGCGTTTGGCCTTTGCCATCTGGTGCGGACTCTGATCCACACAAGTGACCTGGGTAGCGGGGATATGGCGGACAATTCCCTGTGTGGTAAAACCGGTACCGGAGCCTACGTCAATCACTTTAAGTGCCGGATTATTCAACTGGGCCAGTTCAAGCGATTCGTCGCGCATCTTCGGCGTCCAGAAAAGCGGATTGACCAGTTTGTCGTAGAAATTGGACAGGTACCAGTAAAACCAATAGGCTTCTTTTTTGTGTTGGATCAGGCGCATAACAGGAAGTTTAGGATGAAAAATAGTTGGTCGAAACCGATCTGTGAAGATAACATCCTGCTTTGGTCATTGTTGATA
>CAZPTQ010000313.1:0-3300 GCA_964589365.1 uncultured Saprospiraceae bacterium | reverse complement strand
AAATCGTCGGCAAACAGCGCCAAGTCAATGTCTGACCATTCGTGCTGTTGATTGTGGGCGAAAGAGCCAAATAAAATGGCCCTTTGCACGCCCACGCCGAGGGCACGTACTTCGCGCAGGTAGTCTTGGGCGATTTTCAGGGCAGTTGATTGAGTAACCATAATCTTATTGTTTCGACTGCTCCAAGCAATGTTTCGGTATGTGAGCGATCGCAAATTTTAAAAATCATAAATTGATAATCTGGATAGCGGCCCTCCATTTGATAGTCGTTCATCCTATCCAGCAAAAGCAAATCTTCAGCAGAAAAAGAGAGATGAATCAAACTTGCCAGGCGAACCAGATTGTGCGTTCTCGGAGGATGGTCGCTCTCATTATCTTTGACAAAGTGGGCTTTCAAAAGTTTTTCCAGCACCAAATGGGCAAAAAACAACGAATGTGGGTAGTTGATTTTCTCAAACAAATTTAACACTACCACCCAATCCTTTTCTGCGGCTTGCTTCCAATACTCTATGTATTCCTGTTTGGTCATGTTGCGACTTTGAGTTTTGCCGTTATCAGTGTCCTCGCTACAAACAAAAGATGGAACAAGGTGTCAAGCACAGATGGTTGTGCTCCCATAGTCAAGTATTTCTTGCAAAAATAGCCATTTGTTTCATCTTTCCTCCCTCCTCCAGATTTGCAGCGCAATAATAAACAAAACTCCGAAAGTGATGGACACATCCGCAAAATTGAAAATCCCGGTGCGGAAAAAACCGAGGTGGATGTACAAAAAATCAGTCACCGAACCATAAGCCACGCGGTCAAATATGTTGCCGATGCCCCCGCCGATGATGCAACAGATACCCAAAGCCATGCCTAAACCCATTCCGCCCTGAAAAAGCCAAAAGAGCAGGCCCAACATAGTAAGCGCAGGCATAAGGTTAAGCAGCAGGGTTTTGGCCAAGGGGCTAAAATCGTCGCCGAGACCTAGGAAGGCTCCTGAGTTCTCAACTTTGGTGAGCAACACATGATCGCCAGCCAAATAGCCAAGGCAAAGTGGCTTTGAATGGAATCGCGCATTAAAGCGCTAATGGACAATCGGTTCAATCTTCAACAATCGAATCATTCGACAATAAATCACTTCTTCACCAGCTTCCGGACAAAGCTTCCGTTCGCTGTTTTTACCGTCAGGAAATAAGTGCCCACAGGTAAATTGCTCAGGTCAATCGGCAAGGCAATTTTTTGACTGTCAAGGCTTTTGCTAAAAACCTGTCGCTGGCTGCTGTCGGTCAGCGAGATGCTGAATTGCTCCGATTTTTCCAGTTCTATTTCCAGCAAAACGCTGTGCTCTGCCGGGTTGGGCGAAAGCGAGAAACGCCGCACGGAGTCCGGGAGTTTCGTTGAAGAAATCACGACAAAAATGCTCTCCTCAGCTAGGCATCCAAACTCGTTGGTAGCCACCACAGTATAATTCCCTGTTTGTTCGGCTACCAGCACATTGCTTAGTACGTTCGGGAGAGGATTGCCCTCGAAATACCACTGAAAAGTCGAATTGGGTGGGTTGACCGACGCTGTTATGGTGTCGCCATTGGCGACCAGGAGCACCAAAGGCAATGAAGAAACGATGACCGTTAATGGTGCCGATAATTCGGAATTACAAGGCAGTCCAACTAGTTGAACCTGATACGCGTTGGTTGCCGTGGGATAGAAAATGCCCTCTGATGCTGGGGTAATCGGAACGCCGTTTTCATACCATTGATAGGTGTATCCGCTTGGTGCGGGTGAAACATCCACTACAATAGAATCCCCTAAGCAAACCACCAAATCCGCTGTGTTGATTTGAGGTGTTGCGGGTGTTTCGTCCAAGATTTCAAAAGTATCCCGTCGAATACAGTTATTCCCGTCTTTTACTTCGACTGAAAAGATTCCTGGTTCAAGTCCGATGAGGTTCTGGCTCGTTGCGCCATTCGACCAGGTATAGCTCACCGTGCCCGTCGCGCCCGTCGCAGCCAGAATGATCTCGCCAGCCATAGAGCCAGCGCAAATCCCAGGACTGGCCAGACCGGAAATTTGAAAGGGAGCGCACAGCTCCTCCACGCGCTGCACTTTGCCAGATGAAAGCAGCGCTACAAATAATTCGCCATCGCGATTTTCTCCATAGGCGCTAAACTCGTAGCCCGCCAAATTGGCCAATACTGCCGTTGTGAAAGTGCCGTCAGTATTCCGCCTCGTGTACCACCACCGACCACTGCAATAGTCCGAAAAAAGATAACAACCTTGAAGATCTGGGTATTTGCTTCCGCGATAGATAAAGCCGCCCGTGACGGAGCATCCGTTGCCACCCGAATGCGAGTATTCAAAAAATGGCGCTGCGTACGCGCTAAAGGGTTGACAACCATTGGTATTGAAGTCGTGATTGCCCTCGTAGCATCGCCAGCCATAGTTGAGGCCAGGAGTGTTGGCAGGTTCAAAATCAACTTCTTCCCACAGGTTTTGACCCACATCAGCTATCCACATATCGCCTGTGAGCCGGTCAAAGGAAAAACGCCAGGGGTTGCGCCAGCCGAGCGACCAAATCTCTGGAAAGTAATCCGAATTGCCCACAAAAGGGTTGTCGGATGGCACCACATATGGTTGCGATGCATTGCTGTTGTTCACGTCAATACGAAGGATTTTACCAAGAAAATTCTTTTTGTTCTGGGCGTAATTCTGTGGGTCGTTGGCGCCACCACCGTCGCCCAGGCTAATGTAGAGGTATCCATCGGGGCCGAATTTGACACACCCGCCATTGTGGTTCCAGTTGGGCTGATCTTGCTCCAGGATGGTCAGTTCCGAGTTTGGGTCGGCCTCGTTGGGGTTGTTGGGCTTTACAGAGAACCGGGCCACCCGCGTGTCGCCACCGTTGTTTTTGGTATAATTGACAAAAAAGTAGCCGTTTTCTGCATAATTCGGGTGAAAAGCCAGGCCGAGCAAGCCTTGTTCGTTTTGCCCGGAATTCACCCGTGGGTCAATGTTCAGGAAGGTATCCAGGCGGTTACCGAGACTGTCGAGCACCCAGATGACCCCATCCCGCTCAACCACAAAAAGGCGGCTGTCGCCACAATGCGTGATATCCAATGGGAGGTCGAATCCGCTGGCAAAATTGACAAGCTGGATTTTCGGCTGGGCGAAGAGAAAGAGTGTGGAGAGCAAGAGCACCGCCGTGGTTAAAACTTTGGCGGGTAAAACAAGTAATTTTTGCATGGTAAAAATTTGATTGAGAAGCAGCCTTAGGAACGGTGTCAAAATAACTTCCCAATTTGATGCCATTCTTTTGCCGCC
>CAZPTQ010000312.1:0-3362 GCA_964589365.1 uncultured Saprospiraceae bacterium | reverse complement strand
GTCTTCGTTATTGCTCATGTTGGCAGCGTAAACGCCTGAAATGGATTTGGTGGTGGCAACGTAACGGCCAAAAGTTTTTTCCATCGCCGAGGAAATCTCGCCCAGAGTGGCGCGGGCGCGGGCAGCATTGATGGCGGCTTCCAGAAGGTTGGTACCGTCTTTTGTCGCTTGTTCTACGGCGGCTAAAGCCGCCGCTACAGCCAGGTCATCCCGATTTTTTTTCAAAGATTGCAAACGTCGGATTTGGCCCGCTCGCACCGCTGTGTTGTCCACTTCCAGGATTTCAAAACGTTCATTGTCAGCGACCTGAAAGATATTAACGCCTACAATTTTCTCATCGCCGGAATCAATGCGGGCTTGCTTTCGGGCCGCTGCTTCTTCGATGCGGAGCTTGGGGAGGCCCTGTTCGATGGCTTTGGCCATACCACCTAATTCTTCGACTTCCTGTATCAACGCCCAAGCCTTTTCTACCAGTTCTGCGGTTCGTTGTTCCACAAAATAAGACCCTGCCCAAGGATCAATGGCGCGGGTGACGTCCGTTTCTTTCTGGATAAAAATCTGCGTGTCGCGGGCGATTTTGGCCGAAAAATCCGTCGGCAGCGCCATGGCCTCGTCGAAGGAATTGGTGTGCAAACTCTGCGTGCCGCCCAATACCGCTGACATGGCTTCGATGCAGGTGCGGGCCACATTGTTAAAGGGGTCTTGTTCCGTGAGGCTCCAGCCGGAGGTCTGGCAGTGGGTGCGGAGCATCAGTGATTTATTCGATTTTGGCTCGAACTGTTTCACCATTTTTGCCCACAACATGCGCGCGGCGCGGAGTTTGGCGATTTCCGTAAAATGGTTCATCCCGATGCCCCAAAAGAAAGAAAGTCGCGGTGCAAATTCGTCAATGTTCAGCCCGGCAGCAATGCCTGCGCGGATATACTCAAGTCCGTCGGCGAGGGTGTAAGCCAGTTCGATTTCGGCGGGTGCGCCCGCTTCGTGCATGTGGTAGCCGGAAATGCTGATAGAGTTGAATTTCGGCATTTTCGTGGCACAAAAAGCGAAAATATCGCTGATGATGCGCATGCTCGGTCCGGGCGGATAGATGTAGGTGTTGCGCACCATGAATTCTTTCAAAATATCGTTCTGGATGGTGCCAGAGAGTTTTTCGGGCGGCACGCCTTGTTCCTCTGCCGCCACGATGTAAAACGCCATGATGGGAATGACGGCCCCGTTCATGGTCATGGAAACTGACATTTCGCCCAGCGGAATTTGATCGAAGAGTATCTTCATGTCTTCCACAGAATCAATCGCCACTCCTGCCTTGCCCACGTCGCCTTCCACACGGGGATGGTCGGAATCGTAGCCCCGGTGGGTGGCTAGATCAAAGGCCACGCTCAGGCCTCTTTGTCCGGCAGCCAGGTTGCGGCGGTAAAAAGCGTTGCTGGCTTCGGCCGTAGAAAAACCCGCATATTGTCGGATGGTCCAAGGCTGGGTGAGGTACATGGTGGAGTAGGGGCCGCCGAGGTAGGGGGGGAGACCGGCGACATATTGATTTCCGATTTCCGATTTCCGATTTCCGATTTCGGATTGTACGCGGAGTGTCGGGTCGAATTTGATGCTGGAAAAATCTGGTGCAGGCATGGTGGTATTTTTCGAGGCGAAATATCGAGGGTTTTGGCGGGATGTTTGACGCCAGCGCAAAAATACTGGTCGAGCAGAAAAAGGAGGGTTATTCATTGCCTTATCTCCGCGCCGGGTATTAGTGCTGGCAAATGGAGATGCCTGAATACTTGGACCTTGTGGTTAAACGGTTTAGGAATCCAAATTCTTCAGCGCATTTTGAACCCAATTCAATCTGTTTTGAAATTCAACATAATCCGGGTAGGCGTGTGCTAGTTCCTGATGCAAAGCCTGGCATTGTTCATAGTAAAATTGAGTCTTTTTATGGTCCTTTTTCTTGTCAAAGTAAAACCAACCAAACTTCGCGTACGAAACAGCCAATCCGTTTTTGAAAGACACATTTTGCGGATAGGCTTCGTGGAGTTCTTTGGTCATGCTGGAAGCATCTTCAAAAGAAGTCAAAGCCTGCGGCAAATGGCCCAGCGCGGTGTGCGTCTCTCCGAGTTTGGAGTACGAAATGGCCAATCCGTTTTTGTCCCCGGATTTTTCGCTCAATTCACGCAGATTTTGGGCTGTGTCCATCGCCTTGGCGAGGTTACCGATTGCAGTATGGTACACCCATAAACGGTCAAAGACCATAGCCAAATCATTGTTTGCCAGCTCCAGATTATCGGCCAGACCAAACACCAGTTCGGCAAAAGGCCCTTCCGTGGCATTATTTTTTGCATGGTATCCTTCAGTTTCAAAAACCTGCTGTAAGTGCTTTACAATCGGCTCTCCCAGTTCCCAGCGGCGTTCGGCATTGCGCTGGAGCAGTATTTTTTGCACCACGGGACTGATGCGGCAGGTTTTTCCGTCGGTGGTTAACCAGCCTTTTTGGGCCAGCTGGTCGAGGGCGCGTTTGAGTCCGGGCTTGTCGTCGGGGTTCAACAGTTCGGCCAGCACCATTGGCGGATGGTTTTCGGCGGGTAAAAGCGCAAAAGTGCAGAGTAACTCGTGCAAGTCTGCATGGTGTTGCTGCAAATCGGCCACATCATACAGGGCTTCTATGACCTGATCGGTGCTTTTTACGGTCTCCTTTTTGACGTTGAGCACATAATCCGTCTGGATTTCAAAGCTCTGTTCGCCCAGAAAAAGGCCGTTTTGATCACCTTGACTTGTTTGTCGGGCTGGTCGGCAAACGGGTTCAAGGTCTCCACCAGTCCGAGCGCATAGGGCAATTGGTCGCGCATGGCGGAGAGGATGCCGTTTTCACAAAACAACCAGGCGAGGTGCTGGTATTGGTGTTCGTGTTGATGCCAGTACCTGGCGGCTAAAGTGGTTTTGCCCATGCCGCCTTCGGCGTTGACGAGGGCGAGGGTGCTGCTGCTGCCGGTCAGCAGTTGGCGGGTGTCGTGCAGTTCTTTTTCGCGCCCGAGGAAGGAGGCGGGAGAAGCGGCTGCTGATGCGGTGAGAAGTCTGGGTATCGGCATGGCGATGTTTTCAAAGACAAACATCGGAAGATTTTTCGGGCAAGATAGAAAGCGCATCCAAAACTGTGCAGTGCTTTATGGCGGCGATCAGTCGTTCCAAACCTCTCATGGGCAACTTATTTCATGGCGCGATTGGCTAATTTAGCATTCACCGGCTACTCCCATAAATTATCCCCCCGCCAACCACGTCATCGCCTTCAAAGAACACGGCACTTTGGCCGGGCGCAATGCCTTTTACATTGGCCTGAAATACAACCTCCACCCCACCCCCGCCCTCCCCATGAG
>CAZPTQ010000311.1:0-3401 GCA_964589365.1 uncultured Saprospiraceae bacterium | reverse complement strand
CTGTTTTTGCCCTTCAATTCGGGATAGTTGCGCATTCGGCGGTATAGGTCTCGACTGCTTTCCCACTGAAGTGCCTGAAGCCCTGGGGCATCGTAATCAAATCCTTCACCTGCCGTAATTAAGTCGGCGGCATCTATTTGATTGCCCTGGCCTTCAGGCAATGCTGGGGGCACATCACAGTTGGCACAGGACAGTTGGCCAACACCATCATCTTCAAACCAAAAATCTGGTGTGGTGCCAGGACTGTTGGGGAAGGCAATTGCCTGCGGATAGTCCGGTGTCAGGTCTGTAAGCGTGTGAAATTTGGATGCAGAAATTTGAGCGTTCGTTATCCCAAAATGCCGAGCCGTCCCAGAAGTATTGTTGAAGACGTTGTCATGATTGGGGAAATTATTTAGAGGTATATTGGGTGGACCTTGTTCTCCAATCAAACCTGTTTCATTAATTTGAATGGCAGTAGTATGAGCGAACATGTCGGAGGTTTTCAAAGAAGTACTTCCACAAGCATTCAAGAATTGATACCCCATATCGCTTCCGTCTGACCAGTTACAACAGAACTTGTTTTCGGGCGAGCTTGCAAGGTTGTAGCCTCTCGAAGTGGGGGAAATCGAGATGTCTTCAACCGTGTTGTTGTACAGATAGTTTCTTGGGGAGTTCAGGGCCACGATACTCAGGCCAGCCGAGGACAGCGTACCGGGCAATGCCCTGTGTTGGACGTAATTACCGTCTATAGTCCAACGCCCAACCCCTGATATATATATGCCAAAGTCGCTAGCATCTAAGAAAATATCGTTTTCAGACATTCGTGCATTTACAAGGTCTTGCAGGTTTCCGTCCCTCATCTCAATTCCCATGTCTCCCCCCGTCCCAACGCTCGCTTGGTCCAGGTTGTGGATGACGTTTTTATTGACAGAATAGGAAAGGAATGGACTTGACGATCCCGTTTGCAGGTTTCTTCCGAGGATGCCCCGGTTGCGGTAGTAAATATCCTGGTTGTTAGAAAGGTCGAAGCCGAAAGGCGTCACGGCCTCAATGCCCCGGCGTACGCTCGGCATATTATTGTTTGTTGCGGTCAAAATACCCGAACTGGCGTATATCCCGTGGTGACTGATATTGATGACTGATTTCCGGACTGTTGACAGGCATGAATTTGACAGGATGCCAATGCCCTCTGAAAAGTTAAACGAGGGAATTAGGGCCTCTGATGGCCAGTTTCCAACAATATCCGAAATGCTCACATTGTTTACTTCCAACCAGCAATTCTCCCCGATCACCCCATTTTTCAACCCTGAAAAGGTGTTTGTGTAGCCGATGTCAGCGGATGTTCCGATGGTAAAATTTACGGCACGGCTCACCACACCTGCATACCCGTTGTTGGCATTCCAGTTGGGAAGGTTCTGGTCGCAGGGCGGTAACAGGGCATTGGCTCCGTTTCCAATAAAGGTGTTCCTACTAAACGGAAGGTGCCACAAGTTGGAAGAAGTCGAACCAAAACCGATGGCATAAACCCCAATATGGTTTTGAATAAAATTATTTCGGAAGACTTCAATCGTAGTAGCCACGTTGCCTCCGTGGGGCGGCCATGCTACGCCACTTGCATTAGCGAATATGGCATATTGTGCGTCTCTAATTTCGTTGATTTGGAAATTAAGCCTCCCAAATGGCTGAACGTTTATGCCGCGCCACATTTGTTCGCAGCCATAGATGGTATTTTGAGTCAAGGCTAAGGTTTTATGCGCATTAATTACAATCTCAGAACAAGGCTGCATTCTTATGTTTGGACAGTTGTTGATGGCCAGATTTTGGTCAATGATCAACCTGCCTGCGATAGCAATACAACCGTTGTGTTCCAAGATATCAATGTCGCCATCATTGTCTTGGTCAAATTAAAGGCGGCCTCTAATACAGAATATAGGGTGCCTCCCAAGGTCGGATTATAGTGAGGACTGGCTGGGGACGCATCAATGTTGAGTACTCCAGATCCTGTGCAGCCGCATGTAAAACTTTGGCAATCTACCTGTTGAGCGGATACCAAGAGTAAGGAGAGGATTCCGAGGCAAAACGAGCGTGAAGGCAAAAGAAGAGGGCTTGTATTAAAGGCCCTGCTCAACTTGGATAAGTTTTTCATAAACAAAATGTCGGTTTAAGTAATCCTTACTCTGATTGTTTAGCCCGGCCATTTCAGGTTAAAACCGGGTTTTTTTTGGGACACTATCGGGGTAGAACGTGGACTGCGGTAAAATCTGATAGCTTTTATATAACGGTTTGGTTATGTTATTTTTTTTGTTGGCACTAACGTGGGCTTCTACGCCTGTGCCGACGCTTAGGAGGCATGGTCGTAGAAGCGGGGTTAGCGGAATATTATTCGCCTTTTACGAGTTTGCCTTCGCCGAATAGAATCCTGCTTCCCCAAATTTGCCAAAAATACATCCCACTAGAAAGACTATCAAGGTTTATCTCGTTATTGATGTTATTTAGTCGCTCTCTCGTGACAACTTGTCCCAATACATCGACAACAACAAACTCAGTATCTTCAATATCAATCTCATCAGAGATAGATATGCTCAATTTATTTGAAAATGGATTAGGATACACCTTAAGTTTGGATGCTCGCCTGACAGGGGATTTGTCGGATACTGTTGCACAATCTGTTGGGCCGACACAACCATTGACAGAATATTTTATCAGCCAGGCCTCGTCGTGAAGTTCAGGCTCGGCTTTGCGCACAAAACCGCCCGCCACAATACTGCCCGATGACAGGTGGCCAAGGCAACGAAGCCAGTTATAGTTCAAAGTCAAATTTGGACTGACATAGTTGGTATCCAATCGGAACCAAAGCAACTCGCCATCCGGGTTGGTATGCGCGGCTACGCCGCTGGTTACATATCCGGTCGTTTTGTGTTGGTATGAACCCACCATATCCCAACCGCCGTCCACAGGGTTTTTTTCAAGCCCCCCCCATCCGGAATTAGGACAAGTGAGCGCTATTGGGGTTTGATAGTGTTCCCAGACGGTCTGGTTGTTGGCAGGATTGATTTTTCGCAACTTGAGCTGGATTGTATCCCCCCAAGTAATATCGTATTTTATTCTGGCTGATGAGTAAACGATTTGGCCGTCATCATCCAAAGCGATATTAGCTCCTCCCTCGTTGTCTGAAATTTCAGATTTCCATTCATATAAAATATTGCCCAGCGAATCAATTTGAAATATCCAAGACCTAATTTGACTTGTTTGCAGAGCGCCACATCCACTTCCTATTTTGGCCTGATGCCCATCAAGCCAAAACGCGTTGTCCCCTTCTTTTATTAGTTTTAGTACAGCAGCATTCCAATTTGGTGGAGCACTGTATTTCTTATTCCACTGGATATTGCCTTCTTTGTCCAATTTACAGACAAATGAAC
>CAZPTQ010000310.1:0-3432 GCA_964589365.1 uncultured Saprospiraceae bacterium | reverse complement strand
GGGTTGAAGACGGAAGGGGGCACGGTGGAGGGAGATTGATTGGGAGAGGGTTGGTTTTGGCAGGTGGTTAGGAAGCTCGCCGCCGCTAGAGCTATGGCGAGTAAATAAAGTTGTTTCATGAATGTTGTGATTGTAATTTATTGATCCTCAGCGGTGCTTTTTGAAGGTGTTTTTACAAGCCCTTTTGATATTGATTCTATTATGCCTTGGTAACACTATCTGCTATTTTTTGAATTTTATCAATGTGTGGGTGCTTATTTTGAATAGCAACTTCAATATCAGAATCAAAATTTCTACCAGATAGGCGAACATCCTTTTTCAGGAGTGATTCGAGCTCTTTCACGGCTTTTTCATACCATTCAGGAAAGTAAGCCAGTCGTAAAAACCAAAGCACACATCGCAAGTGGTCAAAAATAGGATCTTTTGCCAAGAGTGTCTTGATAATATTGTCAGCCTCATCTTTTTTTCCTTGCAAAAGCAGCACTTGGGCTAGGTTTGCTTGCCAACCTTCTGGTTCGTCTTTGTTAATTTCGATAAGCTTTCTGAATAAGACCTCGGCATGGGTATAGTCTTTCTTAAAATCCCTCAAAAAATATGAATATTCTACAAGAACACTTATATTGTCAGGTTGTGCTTCAATAAGTTCTCTATAAACTTGCTCTGCTTGGTCCAGTAATAATAAGTGCCCCAAAATTTGAGCATACCAAAACAGCATAAAGGTTGTACGTTCCTTATTAAGATGAGGCTCTAATACATTTTTTGCCTTAGTATAATCTCGTTTTTTATAAACCAAAAAATTCACATAGGACAAGATAGGGGCGATCGGAAGTTCAGGTTCTCGAACCCATTGGTCATAAATAGATTCTGCGGCATCAAGTTCTCCCCGGTCTTCTAAATATTGGGTGAAACCGAAATACACTTTATCTCTTTCATTTGGTGCTGCGAGCGTCAATGCTCTGTAAAAGTGTTTTTCTGCCCGCTTGAATTCTTTGTTGGTAAAAAGAAGCTGTGCAAAGCTTAAATGGTCAAAAGAGGTTAGCAAGCGAGGTTCTGTCAGATCAGGCATTTCCCAAGGCAGATATTCCCCGACTATGAGCTGCGCAAGTTCATTGTAGCGTGCTGGAAGCTGGTGGGTGTTCACCGTGCTGGTGTTCTCCATCACAGCCACTGATTCGCCGTAGGCTAAGTCATTTACATAGTGTACTTCTATTTTCCCAAAATACTTTTTAAGGTCGCATTCCTTCAGACTGTAAATTTTTTTAAAAAGTCGTTCAAAACGAGGAACATAGATTGACCTCCATTGACTGCTTAAGACTTCTGAGCTAGTATCTATACGAGAGGCTAAAGGATATACTATCAACGGTCGAAGGTCGTCAGAGTTTTTTCGATAATTGACTGCTTTTTCAGCCATTTCAGTCACGCGCAAACCCTGGTTTGTAGGGGTGAAAACAGCAACCAATACCTCCGGCAAAATAGACGTGCAAATACCTCCCGAGTCTGTCAGTCCAGTGCGCGAATCAATGAGCACATAATCGTAATTTTTCTCCAAATAATCAATTAGAAGCGGAAAGAACGAGTAGTTGCGGGCAAAAAAATCTCGCCAATCAAAAGTTTGTACGGCATCTGAATATTGTTCGTCAAAACGGCCTGCTTTCAACAACCAAAGATTTTCAGAAAGAAGCGGGCGTTCGGATTCTGGTTGATCCGAAGACGTTGCTTTCTGCTTTAAGCGAATGGCCGACTTGTCAAAAAACGCGTGAATGAGTGCTTCTACAGGCTCATAATTTTTCAGGGTTTGTATACCTTCGGAGAATCTCTGATTAATCTCAAGAAATAAATCAATTACCCCGGTCTTTTTTGTATACTGATTGGGCAGATTCTCTTTAAAAAACTCGTGAAGCCCAGGCGCTTCCAAATCCCAGTCAATCATCAGCACTTTATTGCCAGAAACACCCAGTCCCGCACGAGCCAACAACACTGATTCATTCGCAAGTGCCATAGATCGCCCACTTCCCCCCTTGAAGGAATAAAAGGTAAGTATTCGCCCGCTTTTTTCAATGAGTACATTCATGATGGGAAAGGAGGTGGGTGGTTCGTGGTGAGCTTGGCGAAAAGCGGATGTTTTGTATCTGGTAATGTTGCGTGATTGCTACAATTTGCTAAAACATCCAACTGTGGGGCAAGTTGCCAAATTTCACGAATTTTCTCACTAATTTGATTGACAACCGGCCCATATGCCTTCATTTTGGAAAACTGCAAAGGAGAAACCAGTGCCGAGTTGTTATAATCAGACCAATCCACCAAATTTCGATCTTTTGACAGTTCTTCTGGCAATGCTCTAGTTTTGTCTTTTCGCATCAAAAGTGTTATTACTTGATGCATTTTTGCATGGTCTGCATTAGGATGTTTTTGTTTGATCTCATCCAACCTTCGGCGTTCGTGCTCAATAAATGCAATGAATTCGCGAGTGCAATAATCTTTATCTGCATTAAAATAAGCGGGAACATATACTACTACCATGACTATGCTTTTACACAAAGCATTGGGTATCATTGCGTTGAAGTTATCTCCAATTTTTATACGTTCTTCATCTAAAAACACATCCAAAGGCACTCCATATAACTCAAGTTCCTCCTTGATATCTTTTTTCAATTGGCGAACAAAACGTTCAATTTTAGGCAGATGACGAAAACTAATAAAGCACCCGTATTGGAAAGAGGCAGACATAATATAAGATATTTGTGAAGAGGGTTACCGTCTAATAAGGTTCAGAACATTATCCATAGAGTCATCGAATACATCATCATTGATTGATACTGTCAACACGTTTTGTAAGCGTTCTAAAATCAAACTCAAGTTAGCCCTCAAATCAAGAAGCCGCTCTATTTGCGTCTCAATATGGGTAGTGCGACCTCCTAATTTTTTGGCTTCTCGCGCTTCCTTCTCCTTTGCTTTTACATTATCATTTATGTATTTTAAAGCATCAATATAAAATCCTGATCTATGCCAAGAATCATCCAATGCCAGTGGTATAAAGTGTTTGTCAGCAATCCATTCCGCAAAGAGTGAAGCAGTACTTTCCATCCCCACCCAACCACTTTTCAAACTGTTTTCAGACACGAGCGACAAAATATAACCGTTCGACCGAATATTCGCTTTGATAAAATCAGAAATTGATTGCCCTGGCTCCATTTTTTCCCGGTCAATCGTTACCTGTAAGCCCCCTAGCTCAAGGTAGGTTTTCACTCGATCAGCAATCGCTTTATCTTTGTGATTGTAGGAAATAAACACTTTTCTGTTTTCTCCCGAATTGTTGACAGAGGGGGATTCGAAGTCTTTAATGGAAGGGTTGTCGTGTTTTTTCCCTCCTACTCCCTTCACCGAATTCATCATCTCCAGTGCCGCATAATTGATCTGCGCCTGCGTCCTCGA
>CAZPTQ010000309.1:0-3480 GCA_964589365.1 uncultured Saprospiraceae bacterium | reverse complement strand
TCAAATAACTGTGCTGGACCGTGGAAGGCGGTTTTTGCTGAAGCGGCGGTATTGAAAAACGGAGGGGACACTTCCTCCTTCGTCAGAGATGTTATCTCCGTTTTCCGTAATCTGCTGGATTTGAACACAATTCTGGTGCAAGTGCTGCAAAATGGACAGTTTTACCTTGTCCTCAAATTGCTGTATTGCAAGGAGGTAAGCCGTTTTGTGCGGCAGCAGGGTGGCGGCGTATTCGGAGAAGGACAGGAGTTTTGCGCGCATGATGGAGGCCGAAGTTAGGGCGAAGGGGTATAGCGCGGTGGAGGCTATCTTAAGCGGATTTCAGGTCTTTTGCTTTTTCGAGTAGCCAGCGCCATTCGGCGGCCTGCCTTTTTTCTTGGATGCGTTTGAGGAGGAGTTCGGAGCGCTTAGGGTCGCCTGGGTTGGAGTAAACCAGTTGGTGGAGAAGGTTGGCGAAGTCGGAGTGGATTTGTTTATTGGTATCGGATAGCAATTTGGGGGAAGTCCGACTTAAAAACACTTTAAAAGCCTCGAGTTTGAACGAGAGCAAGTCGGATTTTAATTCGTAGTAGGCTTTGATTTCCAAACATTTCCCTCGGAGCGAATAATCAACAAAAGGTGAAGATGCGGGGATATTATCCAAACATTCAGAAAATCGACCCACACCAAACAGATAGTTTGCCAAATTTAGTCGGTAAATATCCTGGGTCTGATTTTCGCCGATTAGGTTAATTTTGTTTTTCTCAATAAACTCTATGGCCCAGTTAAAATCTTTCACTCTGATCGCATTGCTTGTGACAGCCCAATAACGACTTGGATGGAGTTTTCCTTCATAGTGTAGATAACCACGTGTTAAATTGTCTTTATAAAGCTCATGAAGGGTCAATGCTATCTCATCATTACCATAATCTCTAGCAGATACAAGAATACATAAATTTCGTAAATAGGTATAGAATTGCTGAAGGCTTTCTTTGTCAAGGTTTTGCTCGTATCGTTGCAACATTGCATAAAAAGTACGGATATCCGAAGTTTCGAGGCGGTCCTTTTTAAGCAAAGTGAAAATTGTATAATTGGCTCTAAGTGATGGTGATTCCTCCAAATAATTTTCTGGAATATGGCATTCTTCAAGTTGTAGCGTAATAGTGTCAGGTACCTCAACTTTGGCTGCTTTTTGTTGCAAGAGATAACGATTTAGCAGTGCGAGGCGGTTGAGATGACCGAATATGTCTAAGGCGTGCAATACTTTGGGTATGTTTAAGTTGCCCTTTACTTGGTTGTTGAAACATTCTTCGTCGTGGATAGCCGTTTCCAAAAGGAACTGTTGATAAAAATAATTTGCGGTTTTGTAGGGGTTGTCAACTTGCATTTTCTGCAAACGTTTTAGATATCGCAAATGCTGGGCAGCCAATCCTTTCCTCCTCAATACCTTGGAGTAGTCAAAAGTTTGCTGAAATTCATTTTCTTCTTGCAAATATTGGTTCACTACCAACATCTTGCGAACAACTTTGTGCACTTCTACCATTATTTTCTCCAACTTCCCCTCAATAAAAGATTGGTCGGGAAAAATCATGGCTTTTCATATCACAACAGCACCTGAAGCCAAACCGTTCAAAACCGACGAATGCACCACTCCTCCCCCGGATAGTTTTCGTGTCACAGAGCGAAGCACTAATTTTATCTCCTTAGCTTGGAAACCAACATGGTATGGGGCAAGTTACCGTTTGAGTGTGTTTCAAAAAAATGCTTCTGGGGAATGGAAACCATTCCTTACTCCTTACACTGCTGTCTCTGACACTTTTTACACGGTTGATAATTTGGAACCTGGCAACGAATATAGGTTCAAGATTGCAACGAGATGTAGTAACGGTGAGCCAAGTGTGGTTGAAGGGATCAATGATGATGGGACACTAATTCTCGAATTGGTGCTAGGAGGCCGTATTCCGATAGAACCTCAACCAGTTCTGGACTGCCAAAATATTGGCCTGAACCATAATTGGATAGGCTTTCGCATTGATTATCAAGAAGGGGGTACACAAGTTTCTAATTATTTTGAGTATAAAAAATATTATCCTTCTACATCCGCTCAATGGGTTACTTGGATAATGCGGGGATTTTACGACAACCCACCGATTTATGTGGCTGAACCCGGGCTGGAAAAGTATCCCACGAATGAATTCCCTAAAGTCCCGTCCTTAAGCCCGTTCAAGATTATTAGAAAATTAATAGATTCCCCCATCTTCGAAGTTGCGGGGTTAGTATCGGTGACTGAAAAAAGTTTTCCACCAAGTGTTGGTTTATGTATCGCACCCTATTATCCACTAAAGCCAGCATACACCTTCACACCTCTAATTGCGGAGAGTGCGATAAAACCATTAGGCGCAATTGAAGGTGCTGACAGATTTGATATGGGTAATGCAGACTTTAACAGACCAGTTGTTCAGAGTCCTTTTACAGAAAACCTAAACATCTTTTTTCCATCCGTCACCTCAAATTCGGGATATAAAGTTATTCGGTTACTAACAATGAATGGTCAAAAAATATTTGAACAGCGGTTTGAATCTTTATTTGACCAGGTTGCGATTCCTGCAGATAATGCCTTGCCTGGAGTTTATATTCTTAATATTGAAACTCTAAATCAGGTTTATATAATGAAAGTAGTTAAATCGTCTTATTAGAACCGTTCACAACAGATACTTTGATGAAAAAATTCATTTACATGAAAAACTTTTTTTCCAACACAACTTTGGCACATGATTTTCTTGCCAGAGACTATTCAACGAAAAGGATTATAATAAAAGCGAGCAGAGTTATAATACTCATCCTTTTTTATTTATCACTTTTGGTGTCCCTCTCTGCCCAAGCGACCATCCAGTGGCAGAAAACGTATGGCGGATCAGAATTCGAGCAACTTTATTCGATTCAGCAAACCACTGATAGCGGCTTTGTCATGGTTGGTGTAACCTTCTCGAATAACGGTGATGTTTCCGGCAATCATGGTGGGGTTGATTTTTGGGTTGTGAAAGTGACCGAAAGTGGCGTCATTCAATGGAAAAAGACATACGGTGGTAGTAACAACGACTGGCCTTACTCCATCCAACAAACCAGTGACGGTGGCTATATTATGGCCGGACTGACGATGTCGAACAATGGCGACGTTTTGGGCAACCATGGGGATCGGGATTGTTGGGTGGTCAAACTGAACGGGGCCGGCGCTATTCAATGGCAAAAATCATTGGGTGGAAGCGGCCCGGATGAAGGATGGTCTGTCAAACAAACAAGCGACGGAGGTTATATCGTAGCAGGAGGTTCGGCATCAAACAACGGTGATGTCATGGGGAATCACGGCTATTATGATGTATGGGTGGTTAAGTTGAGCGGAGCAGGAGATATCCAATGGCAAAAATCCTTGGGGGGGAGCAATGCCGACAATGCTAAATGTGTCATTCAAACTTCAGATGGGGGTTATATGGTGGCTGGGGA
>CAZPTQ010000308.1:0-3489 GCA_964589365.1 uncultured Saprospiraceae bacterium | reverse complement strand
GGCGGCAAAAGAATGGCATCAAATTGGGAAGTTATTTTGACACCGTTCCTAAGGCACTGCCACCGCAGTATGCTCGCATTGCCGACATTACATTTCGGTACAATAGGTTTCCGTTGCGATTATGCTGTTTGCGTATTTCTGATTCACTGGTAATACTCTTTGATGGAGGCTTAAAGACGGCTCAAACAGCACAAGAAAGTCCCGATTTGGCGCAAAAATTTGAAGACGCTAACTTTTTTGCTGAAACGATAACACAAGCCCTCATTGACCGATTGCTTACAATTTCGCCCTCTGGTCGTGAAATCCATGACATTGAGGGTAATCCAAGTATCTTATTCTCATGAAAAGACAGCCGTATGTAGGCTATAAATAGATTGTAATATGAAAAAGAACTCCCTTGCCCACCAAATTCTAGCTGAAACCTCCTCGCAGACGAAACAATTTGTCCGCCGGTACGCTGAAATCACCCTTCGTATCCAGCAAATCATGGATGAGAAAGGTTGGTCGCAAAGCGACTTGGCCAAACGGCTAGGCAAAAAGCCACCTGAAATCAGTAAATGGTTGCGAGGCAATCACAATTTTACACTACGCTCCTTGGCAGCTTTGGAGGCCGAGCTGGGAGCAGAGATTTTCAATGTTCCATTGACAAAAAAAGTGGCGACCATGCCTTCACATTCTCCAGTTCGATTAAGGTTTTCGACGCATCGGAGTGATAATGAAAAACCCGTTTCATCCAGTTTTTTGCGCACCAGTAATTCAGTATCGTTATCTGGTAAACTTTGTGCTGCATAATCGAAAATGGAAAAAAAATCAAAATTTCAACCAGATAAACTTCACTTTCTTTCCTTTCACTTGTTGAAGGGAGTGGTGGAAGGGGCATTTGATTTTGACCCTTCCAAATCAGAGGTGTATCAATACGACTTGGATTATTCTGCTGAAATTGCTACAGAAAGTGCCGAAGTCAAGAGCAACTTTTCTGTAACAGTAAAGACAGACAGTAAAGGCAACAACCCTTTAGAGGCTGAGGCATGCTTTTCATTTGCTTTCCTGTTTAAAGTTGAAAATTTAAATGAATTGATTTCAGAAGTAGCCCCAAATCAATTTGAAGTAGATTTTCCACTGGCAAATGCGATTGCATCCATAAGTTATTCTACCGCAAGAGGCATTTTATTGACCCGATTGCAGGGAACAGCGTTGAGAGAATTTATTTTGCCGATTATTGATCCTAATATATTGCTAAAAGGAAAGTAGACTTTCAAGTTCATCCGAAAAACTAGTTCCTGCCTCAAAAATATAGACATGAAATCCATCTTTTTGGTTCTCATATTTCCTGCCCTTTGGGCAACACCGGCCGCCGCTCAGCCCGGCTGCCCCGATCCACTGGCTACAAATTTCAATCCATTGGCAACGAGCAACGATGGCTCATGCCTATACCCGGTCACAAGCTATACGCCCATTTTTAAAACCAACTTACCCAATGATTTGCAAGAAATCAGCGGCCTCAGCAAAGCAGGCGTACGTTGGTGGGGGCATGAGGACAGCGGTGCTGATGAGGAATTCTACCGCATTGATCCAGAAATGGGAGATATTTTCCAAAAAATTGAACTTAAAAATGCCAAAAACCGCGATTGGGAAGACATTGCTAGCGACGGCCAAAACCTCTACATCGGCGACTTCGGCAACAACTCCAACGACCGCCAAAACCTCGGGATTTACATCGTGCCCCTCTCCGAAATCGGCAATAGCAATTCCGAGACGGTCCAGGAATCTGAGTGGTCCTTCCTGCCCTTCTCCTACATTGACCAAACGAACTACAGCAGCCAACCTGAAGACAGTTCGGTGTATGACTGTGAGGCAATGATTTTTTACAACAATCTAATCCACCTTTTCACCAAAAGCCGACGCTTCTATTCCTCCTCGCACTATACCGTCAACACTTCCACGAACGTTGCTGACAAGATAGAAACATTTGATACACAGGGGCTTATAACGGGTGCGGCACTTTCGCCAAACGGCAAACTCATCGCGCTCATTGGCTATGATTTGCGTCCTTTCATTCCCACTGTTTTTTGCTGGTTGCTGTGGGATTGGCAGCCGGGCACCGACTTGTTTTTCTCGGGCAACAAGCGGCGTATCGAGCTCGGTTCGGCGCTCCAGGTTGGGCAGGTGGAAAGCATCGGGTTTGATTCTGAGTGCTCCGGTTTTATTTCCAACGAGCGCACAGTGTTCAACGGAGTGACACTCGTGGGGGAATCCGTGCGCAGTTTTGATTTTAGCGCTTGGGTGCCGGCTTTAGTGGGCACAGGCGAACCGGGCGGAGCAGGCGAAACCATAGCGCTGTTTCCAAACCCTTTTTCGCAAACCATTCATTTTCAATTTTCTGGCAATGAAAAACCTGATTTATTACAGGTAAAAAATCAGCTTGGGCAAACGGTTTTGACTTTGAATGAAATTTCGGAAACGCTTGACCTGAATTTTTTGCCAGCAGGTTTTTACACCTTTGAAACCTGGAAGGATGGTCAACAAATTGGGTGGGCCAAAGGGCTGAAGCAATGAGCAATGGTTGTTCAGTTTTTAACTAAAAACTGAACAACTGGGTGTTTGATGTTCAATAAATGAACAATAATTTTGTGAATGTTCAAAAAAAGATAAAAAATGAACATGAATTTGACCTTTGTTCAAAAAAGACGCAAAAAATGACAAGTGGGATTTTTGATAGAAATCTACCATACAATCATTTACCATTGTTACCCCCTCCTGTAGGGGAATTGTTGGATTTTGAGGTGTTGCGAAGCTGGGGGATGGCAAGTAGAGCATTAGGAGCGCTTAATCGGAACCTTTCAAGACTTCCCAACCCCAATATGCTGGTGAACACTATCTCCCTGCAAGAGGCAAAATCATCCCCAGAAATTGAGAATATTTTTACAACTAGCGAGGAATTGTATCGGGCCGTGTCAGATGTCGGGAATGAAGAAAGAAATAGTGCTGCAATAAAAGAAGTATTGCGTTATAGAGAAGCTTTTTGGACAGGATATCACGAAGTGAAAAAATCGGGCAAAATAGAACTTAGTACTATTGTCAAAATATTTCAGCGGATATAAGAAACGTCTCAAGGTATTCGTCCACCCCAATCAGAAACGGTTGTTAAGAGAGGTGATAGTGATTTCAGAGCGGGAGAGGTTATCTATACCCCCCCGAGAGGCCAGGGAGTGGTGGAAGAAAAGATGAACAACCTCCTTGATTACCTGAACCAAGATGCCATGCACCAAGAGGACCCCTTGATAAAAATGGCCATTGCTCATTACCAATTTGAAGCAATACACCCATTTGCAGATGGGAACGGACGAACAGGGAGAATACTAAACCTATTATATCTGTTCAACAATAACCTGATTACTTACCCTGCCCTTTATTTAGGAACGGTGTCAAAATAGCTTTCCAATTTCAGGCCAATTATTTTGGCGTTAGCCAACTATCTTTTGAGGCGAA
>CAZPTQ010000307.1:0-3501 GCA_964589365.1 uncultured Saprospiraceae bacterium | reverse complement strand
GATCAAAATAATCGTAAATCCAAAATCGTAAATCGTAAATCGTAAATCCAAAATCGTAAATCGTAAATCGTAAATCGCTATCACCCAAGCAATGTCCGGTAATCGTCCCAGCGCGCATCTTCGTTTTTCATTTCTAGTAGTTCAAACAATTGGCCTTCATACATCACTTCCAGTTCGGGCGCAGTGCGAGCAGTGCGTAGTTCAAGCAGCCCTTTGCGCAATTGCTCCAAACGCCAAGCATAGGTCTTTTCCATCTTTTCAAAAATGGCCGTACAGGCAGCACTGTGATCGTCGCCGCCCCGCCCTGCCACTACAGCTTCCTGAAAAGCAGTCGCGTTTCGGGCCACCATTTTGCCTTCATCAAGGATGAAGTAAGCCGTGTGCGGCCATTGTTCGGGCGGTGGCAAAAGGTGGGCATATAGCACCAATTGAAGGTCTTCTCCATTTTGAATCAATTCTTTGCGTCGCTTTACACCGCTCCATTTCAAGTCAATAATGGCTTGCTCTTCGCCCCGGCGCAGCACCAGATCGGCCTTGCCGCGCACTGGCATTCCGACAAAATGGCCTTCCAGCTCCATTTCGGTATTTTCTACCTCCCAGCCATTATTTTGCAACAGCGAGACCAGGCTCCAGGCGGCGTTTTTTACCTTATTTAGAAAAGCCATCCGTTCAGGTTCCCGACCGTAGAGCAACAAGGTTGCGCCTTCGCGGGGGAACAAATTGCTGGCTTCGTGCTCCACCCATTCGTTCAGGGCGCGGCGGTTAAGCCCTGTGAGGTTTTCCTTCAAAAGTTTCTCAAAAAAACGGTGCGCAAGGCTGCCCAACAAAGTGTTGTCGCCCGTCACGCTGAGCAGGCTGGAGCGATAAAGCCGCAGTTTTTGGCGAAAAAACCAACGGTGTGGGTAATAAAACAGACTATCTAGATTAGTAGGAGTCTCGTATTCGCTATCGGAAAGTAGCTTTGGGTTAGAAAGTTGAATCTGGGGCTTTGGGCGAACGGCAGTGCGGGTTGCGACACGCGCTTGATGAGGAATTTTCAACCATTCAGCAAAGCGCACACGATCGTTTTCACGATCTAGGTGGAAGCTAAAATCCTTGATTTCATCTCCAAAAATCGCCTCGATATCGCTGAGTAAAAGCGGCGGAACGGCCGCTGCGCCATCCACTTGCTCGGGAATAACGAGCAACAAACTTCTTGACGTTTGCAGTACTGGCCGTAGTTGGAGCAGTTGTTTGCGCTGACTTTGCTGGCGAGGTGTTTCAAGTACAACCCTTTGATTTTCAAGGAAAATCCGTTCTTCTTTTTGCCATTTATCCGGCGTTGGCGTAGCGTTTTCAAATACACAATTCCACCAAATCAGGTCTTCCACGGGTGCGGCAAAAGCGCCAGATTGGTGCGCGAATGCAAAACTCCCTGCTTCAGCGGGCGCTAATTGCATGGGAGAAGGCTCATAAATGGTGCGCACGATGCGTTCCAATTCCAAGAAACCGATGCGCTGTTCTGGCAGGGTTTCCAACAATTCCCGGATTCTGCGGGCTTGTTCGGCCAGGACCAACAAGGATGGGTTGGTGCTACCCGATTCTTCATAAAAACGCTGCGCCCACTCCTGCAGGTAAACATACAGTGCCACCGCATCGCGTTTAGGCGCCGTGCCATCAGCGGCGTAACGGCGTCGGTCGAACCAAAAATCGTATTGATCCCGCGCTTTATCAGGCACCTTGGCTTGCTCCAAATAGCTGAACACCGCTGCAAACCAGGTATCGCTGAACAAGCCTGGTTTTTCAGCCAAAACACGTGCAATTTCCAAGGCCAAGCCTGCCTCCAAAGGCTTGACGGGTAACGTGACAAACTCCATGATTTTGAACACGTCCACGGGTTCCCACAAGAATGCAGGGGCAAGTTTGAGCACTTGCAAAGAAGGTCGGGCGAGCGAGGCGGAGAGCACCCCCATCGGCGCAAAACCCTCATTCACAAGGTTTTGCTCCAGGAGGAGGTTCATTTCCGGGATCAAGAAAGTGGGGTGGTAGTCGGTGTTTTCGCGAAGGATTTGGGCCAGGAATGTGGCTGCATCCGAATCGTGACGGGCACGGAGTATGGCCAATCCTGTGCCTTCTTCCAAATTTGACAAATTTTTAAAAGTTGTCAAATTTTCGCGTTTTCCAAAGACAATGGAAGATTGCAGCCTACCTAATCTTGTTTCATCTTCCGCAGCGCCACCAATTTGAACTTCCTCGATTTCAATGTTTTGCTTTTGAAAAACAGTCAGAACCCGCTGTACCACAGGTGCTTGCAAGTGCACTGGCTCATAGAGCAGGACTTTGTCCAAGGAAATTCTTAGGCTTTGTAGCAGGTCCAATACCTGCGCAAAACGGTCTGCGAAACCTGCTGCTTGAACGCCCAATTCAGGGTCTTGAAGTTTTTTCTGAAAAATCGCTTCTACCAGTGCAAGGTCGCGAAGGCGGGGTGGCAGGTCATCGGCCAATATAAAATCCCAGCCTGCAAGCAGGAGTTCATCTCGCCACGCGAGCAGTGCTTCTGCGGTGGCAAAGCGGTCGGCGGCAAAGGATTTTTCGAAAAAAACTGCTGCGGACTGGGCGGTTTCAGCCAGCTGTTGACCAAGCGCCTGCCGATACAATTCAATACGCAGATAAGCAGTGTTGTTCCTGTAACCGCTCAGGCCCAGTTGGCCTTCCAGCCAAAGCAGCAGTTTGGAAGGGCCTGCAAAGTATTCGCCCGCGCGCTGGGGGCTGGGCGGGGCGTGAACGATGTTGTCGAATTCGTGGCCTAGGTGAAGGATCATATTGGGGCAAACTTAAGAAACGATATTTGTTGCGAGGCGTTTTTATTTTCTGGCCAATATCAACAAATCGGTGGTTTTTGTTTCCTCTTTTGTTGGATAGTCCTGTCGTGTTATTTCGATGATTTTAAACCCGTTTCCTTCGAGGGTTTGCGTCAAATAATCCGCCTGATGAAAGTACATATAGGTCTGATCGCCATGGCTATTGGTTTGTATCCCAGATTTGTTATAATCATCTTCCATCGTGCTTAAATATAGTATGCCCTGAGGTTTTAATAGCAAAGTGGCATCGCTTATTAATTTTATAGATTCTTCTTTCGATAGATAGGGCAAGCAAAAACCGCACAAAATTGCATCATAATGCTTATCGAGCATAGCAATATTCCGACAGTCCATGACTATAAAATCAGCCCTGGGGTTATTTGTTTTTGCCAGTTCAATCATGTTTGGCGCTACATCAATTCCTAAGATTTTGAACCCTGGCCGTCTTTCTAATAAGTACTTAGTTATATTGCCTGGCCCGCAACCTATCTCTAAGATTTCAGCATTTTCATTTGAAATAATGTTGCAAAACAAATCGAACGAATGCTGGTATACATCCACATTCATGTATTTGTTTTGATAATCGCTGGCGTATTGGTTGAATATTTCTTTTGCAGTTTTGAGGTTATTCATGGGTGGGTGTTTTTTCGGTGTTACTATG
>CAZPTQ010000306.1:0-3506 GCA_964589365.1 uncultured Saprospiraceae bacterium | reverse complement strand
GCCTTTAACGGCGAATTGAATACCACAAAAGCCGCAGCCGTATGAAAGGAACACTAAAAATCATTCCGACTACGCTGCTTCAAGAATACGTTTTGCAAGTGAATAATGACTTGTCTATTCTATTCGAACGCTTAAAGGATGCCGAAATATCTACGCACACGTTTAGCTTTTACACTTCGGTAGCCTCCGTGTTTTCAAGCAAAATAGAGGGCGAGGAAATAGACCTGGATGCTTATGTGAAGCACAAACGCTTTGGCATTGAATTTCAGCCCGATTACACCAAAAAAATAGATGATTTATATGATGCCTACACGTTTGCTCAAACCCATGCGCTCAACCAACAGCACATTGCGGAGGCGCATATCATATTGAGCAAACATATCGTAGCCACCCATCAGCAAGGAAAAATCAGGACACAAAACATGTATGTGTCAACACCAGATGGCAAGATAGAATACGTGGCAGTCTCGCCCTATGAAGTGGAAAGCGAAATGCAGAAATGGTATGATGATATAGCCGTATTGCGGGATCGGGATATGTCCATCGCCGAAGTTTTCTATTTTGCCGCCATGATCCATTTGGTTTTTGTAAAAATTCACCCCTGGAACGATGGCAACGGGCGCAGTGGCCGCTTGATTGAAAAATGGTTTTTGGCGCAAAAACTGGGGGATAAAGCATGGTTTGTTCAAAGTGAAAAAAACTACTATCAGCAGCATCAAACCTATTACAACAACTTGAGGGTGTTGGGTTTGGAATACCCGGAATTGGATTATGAAAAGGCGCTGCCTTTTTTATTGATGTTACCAAGTGCGTTAGACAGGGAACACGGATGACGCGGATGAGACACGGATTTTATCCGTGAAAATCCGTGTCTCATCCGCGTCATCCGTGTTCCCTCCATTAGTAAATCACCACAACATGAACGAAGCAGAAACCCGCGCAGAACTCATAGACCCCAAGCTCAAAGCCTGCGGCTGGGGTATTGTAGAAGGCTCCAAAGTCCTTCGGGAATACAACATTACGGCGGGCAAAATCCAGTCGGGCGGCGTCAGGGCCAAAAAACTCACCGCTGATTATGTGCTGGTGTATAAAGGCATCAAACTGGCTGTTATTGAGGCCAAAAGCGATGCACAGGGGGTTGGAGAAGGCGTGGCGCAGGCCAAGCAATACGCCGAAAAATTGACCTTGGAAACCACCTACGCCAGCAACGGAAAAGAGATTTACAGCATTTGCCTGAAAACAGGTGCGGAAGGTTTGGTGGATGATTATCTGTCACCCGAAGCACTCTGGAACAAGACATTTGCCATCCAAAATGACTGGCGGGAGAAGTTTGCGGCTATCCCGTTTGAAGACAAAAGCGGCACCTGGCAATTGCGGTATTATCAGGAAATAGCGGTTAAAAATGCCCTGGAAGCCATCGCCAACCACAAAGACCGCATTTTATTGACCCTTGCCACCGGAACAGGCAAAACCGCCATTGCCTTTCAAATTGCCTGGAAATTATTTCAAACCCGCTGGAACCTGAAACGCGATGGAAGCCGGAGGCCAAGGGTTTTGTTTTTGGCCGACCGCAACATTTTGGCCGACCAGGCCTACAACTCCTTTTCGGCATTTCCCGAAGATGCTCTGGTCAGGATAAAGCCCAATGAAATAAAGAAGTCGGGCAAGGTGCCGACCAATGGCAGCATTTTCTTCACTATTTTTCAAACCTTCATGTCAGGCCTTGATGCCGAAGGCAAGGCTTCTCCTTATTTTGGAGATTATGATCCCGATTACTTCGATTTCATCATCATTGACGAATGCCACCGGGGCGGCGCCAACGACGAAGGCAACTGGCGGGGTATACTGGAATATTTTTCTCCTGCGGTTCAGTTGGGATTGACTGCCACCCCAAAGCGAAAAGACAACGTGGACACCTACAAGTATTTTGGCGAACCCGTGTACATCTACTCGCTCAAGGAAGGCATCAACGATGGTTTCCTGACCCCTTTCAAGGTGAAGCGCATCAAAACGACCCTTGACGATTACATCTACACCAGTGATGACCAGATTATCGAAGGCGAAATTGAAGCCGGGAAATTATACACCGAATCCGACTTTAACCGGATCATTGAAATCAAGGCCAGGGAAGCAAAGCGGGTGCAGATTTACATGGATGAGGCCAATCAAAAGGAGAAAGCCATCATTTTTTGCGCCACCCAGGACCATGCGGCGGCTGTGCGGGATTTGGTGAATCAATATAAAAGAAGCAAAGAAATCAACTATTGTGTTCGTGTCACGGCCAATGACGGAGAAATTGGAGAGCAGTTTTTACGGGAATTTCAGGACAATGAAAAAACCATTCCCACCATTTTAACCACGTCCCAAAAACTGTCCACAGGCGTGGATGCGCGGAACATTCGCAACATCGTGTTGATGCGGCCGGTGAACTCGATGATTGAGTTTAAGCAAATCGTCGGGCGTGGAACCCGTTTATTTGACGGCAAGGAGTTTTTTACCATCTACGATTACGTGGATGCTTTTCATCACTTTGCTGACCCTGAATGGGATGGCGAGCCGATCACTTCTGAAACGGATGTCCTGAGCGACCCCACAGACCCGGAAAAAACCTATCAACCGCGAGGCCCGCAGGAGACAGCATCGGAGGAGGATGCCGAAAAGCGAAAACGCATCAAAGTGAAATTGCGGGACGGCAAGGAGCGTGAAATCCAGCACATGATGTCCACTTCCTTCTGGAGTGCCGATGGCAAACCCATTTCATCGGAGGAGTTTTTGAGCAACCTGTTCGGGGAACTACCCAAGCTCTTCGAAAGCGAAGATGAACTGCGTACACTTTGGGGCAATCCGCTTACTCGTAGAACCTTATTGGAGAAATTGGCTGAAGCGGGTTTCGGGAAAGATGATTTGAATATGTTGCAGAACCTGATAAATGCTGAAAAAAGCGACTTGTTTGATGTTTTGGAATACGTCTTCAACAGCGATATAAAACCCATGACAAGAGAAGCGAGGGTAGCAGCAGCACAGGCCACTATTTTTGCCCTGCTAAACGACAAGCAAAAGGAATTCATTGATTTTGTATTGAGCAAGTACATCGAAACGGGCGTGGAGGAACTTGACCAGGACAAGCTGCCCATTCTGCTCACCAATAAATATCAGTCGTTGGAGGATGCCAAGGAGGTGTTGGGTGATGTGGCGAATATCAAGTCCTTGTTTATTAACTTTCAGAAGTATTTGTATGAGGCGAAGGTGGCGTGAGGGAATTGACATCTTTGCAAATTAAAAGTTCAACTTTTAATTTGCAAAGACTTGTCTTTATTTGTAATTTTGTCTTCAACTTAAAAATGGAAGACCATGATATTGAGACAGTTAAGCGCTATTGTGCAATCTGCGGCCCAAACCATGCCAGTGGTCAGCGTTACTGGTCCCAGACAATCTGGCAAAACGACTTTAGCCAAATATGCTTTTCCGGATTATGCGTATGCCAATCTCGAAAACCTGCCTACCCG
>CAZPTQ010000305.1:0-3526 GCA_964589365.1 uncultured Saprospiraceae bacterium | reverse complement strand
GCCAGCACGGCCCGCGTCAAAATTTTCGATTACGATTTTGCCGAACTCGCCATCAAAGGCCGCGACTCGCAGGGCAATGTTTTGACCAAATATCCGGTCAAACAGATCAAACAAAAAGAGGTCGGGAAAAGCACCATTGGTGCGCAAAAACTTTGGTTCGACGACATCACCGGCCGCTTGAATACGCTGGAACGCGGTGCACTCCTGGGCGAATTCGATACAGGCGACAGTCTCCTCGTACTTTACAACGACGGCTCTTACGAAGTCACCGACCTCGACGTACAGCAGCGTTTTGACATGAAGGAAATCTTGCACCTCTGCAAGCTCACGCCCGATCTTGTGGTGAGTGCCCTACACTACGATGGCCACAAGGGCTGGACGATGGTGAAACGTTTCAAAATCGAGACCAACAAATTGAAGGAGCGTTACTCCTTCCTGACCGACCACGGCAAGTCAAAGATCCTTTTTGCTTCCATCAAAGCAAATCCGCGTATCAAGTACACCTTGAAAATCAACGGAAAACCCATGACGGGCGAAGTTTCCATCGGTGATTTCATGGAGGTGAAAGGCTGGAAGGCCGTCGGCAACCGCCTCAGTGACCAATTGCTGGGTGGAATCAAGGAAATCGAAGCCGGAGAGTCGAGATTGCTTCCCAAAATCGAAACGGTTGAGCCAGTTGGTATTACGCCGACGGATAAATCAGCGGGTACAGCGCATCAGGCGAGCCTTTTTGGCGAACCGGAGGAAACACCCAGCCCGATCGTTGAAGCGCCAAAAACGCCGGAGCCGGATGCTGCGGACAAGAAGACTTTTAGGGCTGGGGATACGATTGAGTTTGATTGAACCTGCTAGGTCATGAAAAAAACCAACCGCCAGATCTTTGAAGATTTTCCTCATGAAACATATTTTAAAGCGGTCGAAAGAGCCGCTAAAACCTTTCGAGATATAACTCAGCATCCTGATTCTTTGGGATTTGATGATGAGTCCAATGGTTTTTTAGCCCTTCACCGTCGTCATGCCCCTTCAGGTTTTGCGCAAGAAATACCAGTTTGCGTTTTTCTCAAAAGGCGAGGTTTCGGAGTGTTGCTCGCGGAAGAATTTCCGCATCGAAAATCTGCGGACGCAAAGATTGATGGTGTCGCCTTTGAAATTAAGCAGGTGGCTTTTGCCAAGAATTTTTCGCGAGCAGTATTGCACCAATTCCGTACTGCTTACCATAAATGCGACAATATTCTCTTACATATTGCTCAACCAGTTTCCTCAGTAGTGCTGCGAAGTACCTTGATCGCCGGATTCAAAACTTACCCTTCTGTAAAATTGGTTTGGGTAGTTTTCAAAAAGGAATTGTATCAGATTGACCGGAAAACGGCTAGGTCGGGCAAAATCAACCTGAAATAAAAAATTAGGGAGTGCCGCTGGTGCGCGACGCTCCCTTCATTTTTTCAGCGAACCTCGGCTCGCTATACAAAAGGCTTGCGCCAATTGCATGACAAATGTACGGATTTTGTCTCAAATTGCAATGCGATTTTATATTTGCTGCGAAATTATTCAATCACTCCTTCACGAAAACAAGCAACCAGAATTTGTCCGATTTCCAAAGATTTAAGAAAATTAACTCCAGCCATCGAAATCTGAACAAATCCCACCCATCAATTCCTTCCAATCCTTCTCTCATCCAATAAATCCTGTTCCAGCCATGTCCGAACTAGCCCTACAACGCATCCGCGAAAACATCGAAAAACATCAGCGCGGCGAAGATGCCACCGTCCTCGACCTTGGCAACTGCGGCATGACCGAGGTGCCGGAGGAGATTGGGGAGTGTGTGTGGGTGGAGGAGTTGAGTTTGAGCAGCTAATGGTGGGAATATGATTTTAATCAGAAAAAGTGGAAATAAGGGCGAGGCGAATCAATTCAAAAACTGAAAATCGCCTCCGTGCAACAGCGATGGAATTGTTGGAGGAACGACATTTTCAGCACACCACCGCCCCTTCCTGGTTCACCAACGAAAGGTAAATCTGACTCTCCAAACCGTGCTTTGCAAAAGCACGCTGCATGGCAATACTCGCGTTTTCGGCCACCAGACTGTTGGAGCAAAGCGCAAAAACAGAAGGCCCTGCTCCAGAAATACTGCATCCCAATGCGCCTTCGAGCATGGCGGCTTCTTGCACATCGTAAAAGCCGGGGATGAGCACAGCGCGTTGTGGCTCAATGATTTCGTCGCGAAGGCTGCGGCCTACTAGTCCCAAGTCTCCATTGAAAAGGCCCACCACAAAGGCCGCTAAATTGGCGCTTTGGCGTACATGTTTTTCCATAGGCACTTCAGGGTTCAACATGACGCGGGCATCCCGTGTCAACAATTCCAATTTGGGATGTACTACCACAACAAATAAGCCCCGCGGCACATGAAGCCGATGCACGTCGAGGGTGGCGTTGTCGCGTATCAGAACGATTCCGCCAAGCAGAGAAGGTGCTATGTTGTCGGCCTGTATCCCCCCTGAAGCTACCTGTTCACCGGCCCAAGCAAAGGGAAGCAGTTCGCGCTTGCTTAGCCCGGTACGCAACAATTCGCTCACGGCCAAAGTAGCCGCTGCCGCACTGGCAGCACTACTGCCAAGCCCGCTATTGATGGGCATTTTTTTGTGGATTTCGAGTTCGATGCCGCGCCCTGTTTCACCCAGGTGTTGGAGCAAACGGAGGACGGCCATGCCTGCTGTGTTGAGCTCTGACTCGTAGGGCAGTTTGCCGCCCGCACCGGTTATTTTTGTGATGCGCAGGCCGGGCGTATCGCTCTTGCGGGCAATGACCTCGTCGCCGGGCTTTTCGAGTGCAAGTCCCAATGTGTCGAAACCGATGCCGATATTGCCCACTGTTGCTGGGGCGAATGCTTTGATTCCCAAGGTGTGAGGGGGTGAAATGTGAGATATTGGGATATTGGGGATGCGCAAAGATATTCAGGAATAAAAAAAAGCGGCGCAAACGACTAGCAGAAAGTCATTTGCGCCGCTTTTTAATTGCGGGGGAATATCCCAATATCCCAATATCTAATTTCAGCCGCGCAGGCTATTAAAGGGCCTCATTTCCTCGCCTAGCCAGTTGATATTCCATTCGTCTTTTGGGAGCAGGATGCGTTTGGCTTGGCGGGTGGCTTTTCTGCGGAGATAAGCAACGGCCAAACGCGGGGATTTGCGCCAGATGCGGCGGAACTTGTTGATGCGGGGAGTGGCCATGATAGAATAGTTTTTGTGTGAAAATCGGAGTGGGGTAAACAATTGATTACGAGGTAACTAACGGGGTTATTGAACAAAAAGTTTTCCTTTTTAAAAATATTTTTAGTTAAAACTTTGAAATGACGCAAATCAGCCAAAAGTAAAGCATGTGCTGCTTAATGCTGTAAATGCCGAAGCGCGTAAACTTGGAGCAATCAAGTTTTGAAAACTTTTAAAAAGTTGTCCATTCTCTCCCGTACCCTAAAAACAGCCTGCTTACCTTCGCCGCCCGAACTACTGCAAATTATGAGCCAAATCCT
>CAZPTQ010000304.1:0-3556 GCA_964589365.1 uncultured Saprospiraceae bacterium | reverse complement strand
CAATTTCAAAATATTTTTCTTACAATTTCAAAATATTCTAATCTTTAGGCTTTTAAACCATGTTCGTAGCGCGTCAAATAGAAGCCCGGTTACGGGAATTATTGCCAAAATACCCCATTTTGGCACTTACCGGACCACGTCAGTCGGGCAAAACCACCCTGCTGCAAAAGATTTTCCCCGATTACCAGTATTTGTCCTTGGAAGACACCGACATACGGAGTTTTGCGGAAAATGATCCCATTGGGTTTTTGAAAAAATACCCGGAACGCATCATTTTCGATGAAGCTCAGCGTGTGCCTCTTCTGTTTTCTTACTTGCAGACGGCAGTGGATAAAAGTGGCAAAATGGGGCAGTTTATCCTCTCTGGCTCGCAGAATTTCCACCTGATGAGCAGTATCACACAGAGTTTGGCGGGACGGGTGGCTTTATTTAAGTTGCTTCCGCTGGATTTTCATGAACTGCGGCAGGCAGGGCTTTTGCCTGCTGACTGGAAATCACAGTTGCTAAAGGGTTGTTATCCAGCCATCTATGATCGCAATATAGAACCATCTGTGTTCTATTCCAATTACCTTCAAGCCTACATTGATCGGGATGTTCGGGAACTTTCGAGGGTGCAGGATTTGCGACTGTTCCGGAACTTCCTGGCGCTGTGTGCTGCCCGGACGGGTCAACTATTAAACCTAAGCAATCTGGCAAATGAATGTGGCATCTCACAGCCAACGGCCAAATCGTGGCTGTCGGTTTTAGAAAGCAGTTATATTGTGTTCCAACTACAGCCATACTATCAAAATTTCAACAAAAGGATCAGCAAAACCCCCAAGTTATATTTCTACGATACTGGCCTTGCCTGCTTTTTGCTCGATATGCGTCAGCCTGCCGATTTGGACAATCCTACCCTTTTGGGCAGCCTTTTCGAAAACCTTGTGGTGGCAGAATTCCAAAAACAAAATCACCATCAATATCGCTTGAAAGAATACTGGTTTTGGCGCGACTCACTGGGCAACGAAGTAGACTTGCTCACTAAAAGCGGTCAAATGTTCGAAATTTTTGAAGTAAAATCCACCCAGACCATATTGCCAGCCCTTTTCAAAGGCTTAGACTATTTTGCAAATCTCGTGGGAGAAAAGGTGAAAGAAAAGACCCTGATCTATGGCGGACAAGAACATCAGAATCGAACGCATTACAAAGTTAGAGCCTGGAATGATTGGTAAAAACTTGACATCCTGCGGCTAAAGCCGCTGGTACATTAAACCACACTTATGAAAACTCAGTATTTAAATCGCCTCCCCCACATCGCCCCAATTGGAGCTACCTTTTTTGTCACCTTCAGGCTGGCCGATTCCCTGCCACAGTCTCTCCTAAATGCTCTTAAGGCAGAACTGGAAACCGAAATAACCCGCCTAAAAAAGGAGTTTCCAGGTGATATTCAACGTATCAGGCATGCCAGAACAAGGAATTTTGGCAAGTATGACCATCAATTAGACACTCAGCCGTATGGGGCGTGCTACCTGCGAAAACCGGAAGTTGCCGAAATAGTAGCCACCAAGATGCGCGAGTACGACGGCTCGCTTTACGACTTGCAGGCCTACTCCATTATGCCCAACCACGTTCATGTCCTATTCAGCATGGCAACTCAAGTGGTTGACGAACAAGGTTTTTGGCCTGATGAAATCCCCGAACACTATGTACAGTTGGATAAGGTGATGCAATTGATCAAAGGCGGATCGTCTTACACCGCCAATCAGCATTTGGGTAGGTCTGGCAAGTTTTGGTTTAAGGACAGCTACGACCATTATGTTCGAAAAGAGGAAGAGTGGTTAAATATTGCTAACTATATCCTTCAAAACCCTGTAAAAGCAGGTTTGGCAAAAACTTGGGAAGCCTGGCCTTTCAACTTTTGCAAACCACACTTGCTAGACCGTCTTTTGTTCCGAACTTAGCTGTACCGGCGGCTTTAGCCGCAGGATGCCGTGTGGGACATCCTGCGGCTAAAGCCGCCGGTACAAAAACGGCGCGAAAGGCTCACAAGCCCTCCGCGCCGTCGTTATGTATAATGGGACTCCGTTCCGGTGTCGCGGAACAGAGTTCCGCGTTACAGCATTCCCTTCACCATCTCCGCAAACGCTGCCACGCTCACCGCGCCCTGATCCCCTTCCCCCTGCTTCCGTACGCTGACCGTGCCAGCTTCCACTTCCTTTTCTCCCACAATTAGCAGAAATGGTATCTTTTTCAGTTCGTTGTCGCGGATTTTCCGGCCGATGGTCTCGTTGCGGTCGTCCACCACGCCGCGCAGGTCTTCGGTTTCGAGGGCCTGCTTGACCTGGTAGGAATATTCTACAAACTTGTCGGACACAGGCAGGATGGCAAACTGCTCCGGCGATAACCAAAGCGGAAATTTGCCCGCACAGTTTTCAATCAGCACGCCCATGAAACGCTCCATGGAACCGAAGGGAGCCCGGTGAATCATGACCGGACGGTGTTCCGCATTGTCGGCCCCGACGTAGGTCAGGTTAAAACGCTCGGGCAGGTTATAGTCGACTTGAATAGTCCCGAGTTGCCAGGAACGACCCAGTGCATCTTTGACCATGAAATCGAGTTTAGGTCCGTAGAACGCCGCTTCACCCAATACTGTGGTGGTGTTCAAGCCAACCTCCGCGGCAGCATCAATAATGGCCTGTTCGGCTTTTTGCCAGCTTTCGTCTGTGCCGATGTACTTCACTTTATCATGTGGGTCGCGCAAACTGATTTGGGCAGTAAAGTCATCAAAACCCAATTTTGCCAGCACAAATCGGGTCAAATCCAGCGCACCGAGGAACTCATCTTTGACCTGATCTTCTGTGCAAAAAATATGCGCATCATCCTGCGTAAAGCCACGCACTCGAGTCAGTCCGTGCAATTCGCCCGACATCTCGTAGCGATACACGGTGCCAAACTCCGCAATTCGCACCGGCAGCTCGCGGTAGGAGCGCGGGCGATATCCGTAGATTTCGCAGTGGTGCGGACAGTTCATAGGCTTGAGCAGGAATTCCTCGCCCTCTTGCGGGGTCATGATGGGCTGAAAGGAGTCCTTGCCGTATTTCTCCCAGTGACCGGAGGTTATGTAAAGTTTTTTCGACCCAATATGCGGCGTGATGACAGGCTGGTAACCGCGCTTGATCTGTTCTTTCTTCAAAAAATCTTCCAGACGCTGGCGTACCGCCGTGCCTTTTGGCAACCAAAGCGGCAGGCCGGAGCCTACTTTTTCGGAGAACATGAAGAGCTCCAATTCTTGACCAAGTTTGCGGTGGTCCCGTTTTTTGGCTTATTCCAGAAGTGTCAAGTATTCCTCCAGCTCCTTTTGTTTCGGGAATGTGATAGCGTATACGCGCGTAAGTTGCTGACGTTCAATATCTCCACGCCAGTAAGCACCGGCGAGATTGAGAATTTTCACGGCTTTGATGGTCTCGGTACTGGGGATGTGCGGGCCTTTGCAGAGATCGGTAAAATTGCCTTGCTGGTAAAACGTGATTTGTCCATCCTGCAAGCCATCAATCAGTTCGAGTTTGTACTGGTCGCC
>CAZPTQ010000303.1:0-3573 GCA_964589365.1 uncultured Saprospiraceae bacterium | reverse complement strand
TTTCAGTACGACGGTTTTCAAGACCGCTCCATTAAACCACTCTGGCACTCCTCCGAACATACTTTTTTTTTGCGGGTGCAAAGGTAGAATTCTCTGCCCAACTTTTCAATACTCAGTCCCCTTCCATTTTTATCAATTTCGGAATTTCGTTTTTGCCCTCTGCTTTTTCAAAGAACCTGTGCAGAAAGTTGTCCATATCCGCTGATGCCGAATTATTGAGGTATTTTGATTTGCAAATAGAATAGAAGGCTGGTTTAGCGGATTTCAACGTATTGAAAGCGCGTTGGAGCAGCTCGGGCTTAAGACCATTGCTCATCAGGAATCTGTCTCGTACCGTTTTGAGCCCGGTTTCAGAGCTTGGGCTTGAATAGGGAGCACTAACCAGACCCGAAAAATCGAAATCATAGGGTATGACAAAGGTTTTCCCAGTCTCTTTGGAGCGAACAAGGCGAACATTGCGCTGCATGGAAATATCCCAGTCTGTATTGCCGATCATATATTGAAACATCACCGTTAAAGCGGCATGGCTTGTGTGGAGGCTATCGGTGGGGATGCCATATTCCTCATTCAGTATGCCGTTTAAGCGAGACACAAGTTCCTCTTCGTCTTCGAGCAGGATGGCATACATCGGCTTTTTGGTTTTTTCCACATGGGTGTCGCGGATGCTGAGCCTAATGAGGCGGGCACGCATACTTACATTGGTTAAATGTTCGAACATTTTATATGCAAGATATTCTCGCACAATGAGTTCATCGCCTCTGTCGCTTTCGTAACATGGCAAAACGAGCTTGATTTCGTTGAGTGTGTCCAGTCCATCGGCAACCAAATCTTTCTTTTTGAACTTCAATTTCAAGGGCGGGAACACGGATATTTTTCGACGGAATTTTCCGCGCGGCTTCACTTCAACCCGGTACACTTTGCCGTCGTCTGTGCGCAGGGTGCCAGAGAAATACTGGTTGCTTTTTTTTTGCTCAATGATGGTGGTCAGGTCGGTTTCCAAGGTCATTTTTGCGAGATCCTTTTGGGTGAGCACTTCAAAAATGCTTTTAGGGCGAGGCTGTGTCCCGCTTGACTCTTGCGCCTGTGCAAAGTATGCGAACAAACTCAATAAGAGTGTAAAAAGCCGGTATTTGTAAAAAAGATTGTTTGTCGCCATGGGTTTCAGCAATTGAGCGGCTAATAGTAGGAGATTAAAGAAAAACCAGAGTTTGCAAAATTAAATCCTGAAACAAAGTTTAATGGGACTTGGTTTCAGAATTATTGCAAAGTTAAAATCCAATCATCAGTTTTAAACAATTTATTCGATAAAATAACGAACGACTCCGCCTGGGGGAGTGTTCAGAAAAGTGTGGCACACCTAAATTCGAGTGTTGATAATCAATATGATTGTAGAGGTGTGCCACACATTCTTGAACACTCCCCCGCCTCTGGCCAATCATTTGAGGGCATAGACCTATATCACAACGGCAAAGGTTGCAAAAAACCTGACGAATTGCCACTTGCGGACAGCAGCGTTCCAAGAGCTTTGTTTATTTTTGCAGCCTGAATCCGGTTACACATCTTCAGACCCCACCTATTTTTAATTATTAAAACAACTTTTCTCCATGAAAAAAGGGTTTTTATTCCTCTTTTTTGCCTTTATAGGCACCTTTTCTGCATTTGGCCAAGAATTGCAGCAACACATCTGCGGCAATGCGCATGACCAGTCAGAACTTCTGCCACGCCTCCGCGAAAATAAAATTGTGATGGAGGCAATGCGTGCCGCTGCTGCTGATCGAGGCGAAACTAAATATGTCCCCATCCATTTCCACCTTGTGGGCGATGCGGACGGCAACGGAAAACACAAAGAATTAAAAGTGCTGGAACAATTGTGCAGGCTCAACGCATCCTATTTGCCAGTTGGTATTCAGTTCTACCTCAGCCCGCACCCGACGCATGGCCTTTTCGACAAATCCATCAACAACGACAAAGTTTATAGCGATCAAACAAACTCTTTGGTCATGAACCTGCGCCGGCACAACAATGCCGTCAATGTGTATGTGGTGGAATCTGCTGTTTCGGGCAACAATCAGCCAGGTATAACGCTGGCTTATTACCACACACAACATGACTGGGTGGTGAGCCGCAAAGACCAAATCAACGGCAACCAGCCGGGTTGGGTGATCCCACACGAGATAGGCCACTTTTTCAGCCTCCCACATACGTTTTATGGCTACGAGTCCGAATCTTTTGCCCCTGGATTTCCAGGTTGGCCCATTGCTCCGGTGCTTGCTCCCAATAATGATGGCACGACCACCGAACGCCAAAACGCCACCAATTGCGCTACTTCCGCCGACGAGATTTGCGACACACCGCCTGATTACAATTTTGGTTTTATCGCCGCAAGCTGTGCCAATTACAACGGTGGCGCAAAAGACCCGCTAGGGGTGCTCGTAAATCCTTTGGAAAACAATTACATGGGGTATTTCGGCAGCTGTTCCACCTATGTTTTCACACAGGATCAGATAGACATCATCAATGCGGACCTGAACCATCAATCCCGTAATTACCTGGACAACACTTTTGCGCCAGAAGCCACAGAAATCATTACGCCCACCACCCTGCACGTGTCGCCAGCCTCGGGAGATACCGTTGATAATTACGACAACGTGCTCCTCGAGTGGCAAGCAGTGCCCGGAGCAACCCATTACCTGATTGACATGGATATTATTTCCAGCTTCGGTACTGTGTACGCCCAGACATTTATCGAAACAGGCACCAGCAAACTACTGACCACGCTCCTGCCAAACAGAACCTATCACTGTCGTATCAAGCCCTTCAACTATCTGGTAGGCTGCGCAGATTTCCGCACCCGGATATTCAGAACGCCCGGCACCTCCGCTACCAACGATATCGAAGGACTTTCGGCTTGGCAACTATCGCCCAACCCCGTGAGTGGCGACCATGCAAACCTGAGCATAAATGCCGTGGAGTCCTTTGAGGCCGGCGTACGCATCACCGACGCTGCTGGCCGCACGGTTTCCTTCCAGCAAGGCCTGAAGTTCCCACAAGGCGAATCCATCTACGAACTCAACACGAGCAGCCTTGCCAACGGCCTCTACTTCGTCAGCCTCGAAAGCGGAAATGGGCGGAACGTGCGTAAAATGAGCGTGCTGCGTTGAGGGATGTATGATGTATGATGTATGATGTATGATGTATGATGTATGATGTATGAACGGCGAAAGTGCCGGACGAAAAATCCCTCTCTGCGTTTGCGGGGAGGGATTTTTGTTTTGGGGAAGGTTGGAAGGAAGGGTACAACGTCGGAAGGATTCCAAATCCTTCCGACGTTCTGAGGGTCCGCTTTGGCTGGATTGCGTACCCCGGAACTCCGTTCCGGGGAATCTCCTGGCTGGCGTAATCCGCTTTCGCTGGAGAGTGTTTGGAGACCCGTCCTACGGCTTCAAGCCGTAGGACGGGTCGGGTTTCAATCCGCTTTCGCTGAAGTGTGTTTGGAGAGAACGTTTACTAAACTTTGAAAGTCTTTCGATTACCCACAGAATAACCTACTCAGTTCTTTGACAGAATAATAAA
>CAZPTQ010000302.1:0-3610 GCA_964589365.1 uncultured Saprospiraceae bacterium | reverse complement strand
GTTTCTTTTGAATCTGCACAGCAATTGAAAGGCTTCCAGTTCACGATGCTGCTCAACGGCCTGGAGACTGTGGGCGTAGTTGAATCGGACAAGGTGACGGCTGGCAATTTCGGCCTGGTGTTCGAGGATGCAGCCACGGTTTCCATTGACGGTGCTCAGGAGTTCACGCTCCGATTCCGCGCTGAGAAATCTGGCAACTTGAGTCAGATGTTGGGTGTTTCCGGATCAATCACCCGGGCTGAGGCGTACGTGCCCGCCGTAGCCGGAGCGGAGGAGGGTCAAGTCAGAAGGCTCGATATTGCGTTCCGTTTCGGCGGCAAGACGCTTGCCGGAGTAGGCTTCGAGTTGTACCAGAATCAGCCGAACCCGTTTGTGAACAAGACAAGCATTGGGTTCTATCTGCCAGATGCAGCCGAGGCTACACTTTCTGTATTCGATGAAACAGGCCGTATGGTGTACCAGCAAAAAGGACAGTATGCCAAAGGTGGGAACATGATCGCGCTTGATCGTGTGCTGCTCAACACCACGGGCGTGCTGTACTACAAACTGGAAACAGATACGAATTCTGCGACGAAGAAGATGATCCAAGCCAAGTAATCCGAACAGAGAAAGCTTGGTCTTGCAGAAAGCAAGGCCAAGCCTCTCGAATCACAGAATAGAGCAACACACTGCCCTCGTCTACCACATTTGTGGGAAGGCGGGGGCAGTCTTTTTAAGGGTACTTGGTAATTGGAAAAGGGAAAGCAAGTCGTCATCGTAAAACTGCTGCTTGGCAGCCGATTAAAATAATGCACCGATTAGCCGATGAAATAATTATGCTAAATCCTTGTTATTATTTGACGCTAAGTTTTTTAAGTATTAAATTATTTTGATTTATTTCTTTTATGCGCTCAGGCCGGAGTGTCAGGGGTATTGCAAATGCTAGATTTTACAAAAAAAAAATCCAAATAATCTATTGTTTGTAATTTGAGGGTGTCTACATTTGCCCCCGTAATTTGTTTTCGCTGAGGCATTACCTTTTATTTCTCTCTGCCTAAGCGATGACTTTTAATCTTCCTCCCCCCCGGGAAATCATTTCCTACCGTTTGATAATCTTCTTCCTATACCAATGGCTTTGTGATTTAATATCATAGGCCATTCTTCCTATCAGGCAATATAAATGTTGCCATCCGTAGAGGTCGAAGACGCTTAATCATTTTTTTACCTTGAATCTATTCCTTCACTAATCCTCTCCGAGGGATTGGGTTCTACGCTTCGCTTTTAATAATTTCTCGATTGCCTTGCAAAGGGCTTTGGTCGCTTACAAGCAGCCATTAAGTGCTATTGTTTTTCACAAGCAATGGTTGCTGTTGGCTGTGTGCTATTATCTGCTGATGGCGACTTTAGTAAGTTTCAGGGCAAAAAATTGATCAATTTCTCCCCTAAGGGCGTGTCTCACGCCTTTGGGATTAGTACCTGTTGTACTTTCTCAATTCATAATAACACTGGTTTTTCAAACCAATATTTCTCTGCTCTATGAACGCTTTTTACGCTCTGGTCTCCAACACGTTGCCCCTCCCGAAAGCTATGCTTATTGGTTGTTTCGCATTGGGCATTTTTACGACTACTTCTTTGAGTGCGCAAGTATTAGAGCCAGGTGCTGCTCCGGCGGCGCAGGAGGAAGCTGTGCAATCCAGCGCTGGCGAAGATGTTGGAGCGATCAATGTTTCGGGCTCCGGCTCTCCAACGCCGAATCAACCCAGCGGGGCAAACCCATTGGAGCCATTTGCCGATGCGTGGTCCGACTTGATCAATAACAAATTCGAGGGCGGTGCCGTCGCAGAGACGAACTGTGATTGTACAGACAATTTGGTGACCAACAGTAGTTTTGAGAATGGTACCACAGGTTGGAGCTGGTGGAATGGCTCGTTGGTTACAGGCACTTATGCTGCGCAGTGCGGTGCGAAGTCTGGGCAATTCCAACATTCTGGCAATGGCAATAAAGGTGGATACTACCAGGATTTGACGGGCATTGGCGTAGGAGAAACCGTTTCTCTGGCAGTCTATGCCGGACAACACGAACCTCAAAACTTTAATGCTTACGTTGGTTTTGAGTTTTATAAGAGTGATTGGACCTATATTTCAGATGATGTCGTGGAAGTGAATGGTGGATTGCCAGATATGGGATTTTATACTTTAGATGCCGTTGTACCTGCAAACACGCATTATGTGCGCGTGATTGGCTATTGCAATGGAAACTGGCTGAAGTCAGATGGCTGGTGCGTGACCGTTGCGCCTGATTGCTTAGCAGATATTACAGGGCTTAAATTCAATAAAATGGACGGTGGGACAGACATCACAATTACCAACGGCGGAACCTATAATTTGAGCGATATCGGCAGCAATTACAATTTGGAGGCAATCGTTACATCGGGGAGCGAAAGCGCCAAATTTACTGTTACAGGCCCAACTGGCGGCTCAAATACTGAAAACGCCGAGCCATACAACCACCCTGCCTCTGGTACGGCATGGTCACCAGCAGCGGGTACTTATACCGTAACGGTGCAACTATATTCTCAGGACAATCTTGGAGGATTGCTGTGCGATGAATTTACCATCTCATTTACGATCCAAACGTGTGATAATGTCACCAATGGTGGTACAATAGGTTACGACCAGGTGGCATGCGGAGTATCGTCTTACGACCCCGCCGCATTTGTCAACATCACTTTCCCTTCGGGAGGTTCGGGCAATCTTGAGTATATGTGGCTCAAAGCGCCTGGCCCAACCTGTCCAGCAATAGGTGATCCGTCATGGACACAAATAGCGGGCGCAGACCAGGCTACCTATAATGCGCCGTCCATTACCTCTAGTACCTGTTATTTGAGGTGTTCGCGCAGGGCAGGGTGTGTTGACTGGGACGGTGAGTCAAACAGGGTATCGGTTGTTTTTAACCCTGCAATCACATTGACAGAAACCCATGTCAACGTGCTTTGCAATGGCAACAGCACCGGTTCAATAAATCTTTCTGTAAGCGGTGGCACCTCACCCTATACCTATGCTTGGTCCAACGGCGCAACGGTGCAAGATATCTCAAACCTTGCCGCTGGCACTTACACCGTTACGGTGACAGATTCAAAAAGCTGTACCGCGACCAAATCAGTCATAATTACAGCACCTCCGGTGCTTTCGCTCTCCACAACAAAGGTGAACGTAAGCTGCAACGGAGGTTCCAATGGTTCCATTGACCTGACGGTAAGTGGCGGCACAAGTCCATATACCTATAACTGGACTGGCGGTGTCACCACTCAAGACCGTTCAAACCTTAGCTCGGGTACTTATACCGTGACGGTAACCGATGCCAACAGCTGTACCAAAACCATCAGTACTACCATCACACAGCCTTCAGTCCTTTCACTCAGCATAACGCAGGTGAACGTGCTGTGCAATGGAGGTTCCACAGGTTCTATTGACCTGACGGTTTCTGGCGGCACATCGCCCTACACTTATTCCTGGACGGGCGGCACAACGACGCAGGACCGCTCGAACCTCGCCACTGGCACTTACACAGTTACAGTGACAGATGCGAATTCCTGCACAAAAACCATTTCTGCCACTATCACAGAGCCTC
>CAZPTQ010000301.1:0-3649 GCA_964589365.1 uncultured Saprospiraceae bacterium | reverse complement strand
GTTACCACTGCCGACGTGCCGACGTTTAGGAGGCATGATAGGCAGTGGATAGTTCTGCGCTCCTTATTGTTTTATTATTTTGAAAATCCCCAGTTCATATACTTCCCTATAAATTTTCATGATATAAAAGCCTTCATGAAAGTCCCCAATATCAATACGCTCATGATTGAAAAATTTTGTACTCATGAGCCTGCCGGATATGTCAAAAAATTCAATCTTGTCGCCAACTTCTAAACCTTCTGTCATCAAATATTGCCCTGTTGGGTTTGGGTAGAATCGAATTGAGGAAGGCATATTGAAAATCAATGTTTTTGTGCTGACAGTCTCACAAGTATCATTCTCATTCCAGTGTTTATAATCGGGCATATTGGGCATGGTATAGCTGTTACGTGCTGCCAGCTCTATGGCATATTGTTCTAGGCCGCACTCCAGACCGTAGCAATTGGGTCGGTTGATCACATGAAGGTGTTTGTGTGGCCCTGTTCCTGCGATATAAATCTTCCCATCCGGGGCCAGCCGTGCCTGGTTGAAGCGAGTTTTTTCTGGTATGTTTGGTGGTGTGTTCAGTTCACCAATCAGGATGCGGCTTGCCGATATGTCGCTCGCCCAGGTGTCGAACTGCCAAAGTTTGTTAAATGCGGCAGCATAAAGGAATCTTGAATTGGGAGAAAATGCAACTCCTCCTTCATAAAAAGTATCTTGTCCAAACCCAATGGTTTTGGGATTATAGAATGTACCTGTATTACTGTCAAATTCAAAAATACTTAATCCATATGAATAGTTCATCCTTGCATACGTAATACTATTTGGAGAAAAAATTGATTGCCCAGCAGAATCGTCGTCGCCCCAGATTTGCCCACTACATTGTTTAAAAACGGTGTCTATTCCGCTTTCAGTAAGCAAAAATGTCCAATAGCAATTGGAATGAGATTTTGGCATTATCACCCACCAATCTTTATCGTTGAAGTGTCGTTCGGCCTGTATTAGGCCCCGACCAAACGTATCTTGAAGAATGACCTTGTTTTTTTCCACGACGGCACCTAGACCATTTTCCAAAGTCATGTCGATAATAGCGTAGTAAAGCGTGACCGGGGCCAATGGGAAAAAAGGCTGCATATTGTATGGTTTGCCAATATCCGTATAGAACAGGTAGTATAAATGGTCGCTCCCTGGTTTGGGTAGAGCGATAACACCTTGTGGTGTAGGATTGCCCCCCGTATTGCAAAAACTACTCTCCAGGTAGCCTTTGCCAATCGAGTCGCCGTTTACCATCATCTGGTGGGTGGCATCGGCGATATAGCAGCCGTTGGAATAGAACAGCAACTTTCCCACAGAATCGCACATGATGGAGCAAGAGCCTTCCAGCTCCATCGGCTTATCGATTGGCTCGATTTTAAGCGTATCACCGTTGAAGTTCAGGAGGGTGCCTGATGGTTGGGTGTCGTTGAAACGCCCGAATATCAATTGGTTGCCATATCCGTCCTGCGATAGGGAAAGATACGGCAGTAAAAACAGGAGAAAAAAGGGTAGTGCGCGCATGGCCGAAGTGTTTAGCGGAAGAAAAATTAGCGGAAGAAAAAAGGCAGGGCAAGCTCTGGAGAAAGGACTTGCCCTGAAAACAACACGATGTTTTATCGTGACACGACCAACTTTAGGCTTTCACGATGCCCGTCGGTGAACAGGATGTTCACATAGTAGATACCTTCTGGAGAAGGCTTAGGCCAATGCTTGTCTGGGATGAAGCTATTTTTTGTTCTCTGACAACCTGGCCAAACGCATTGACAAGGCGCAGAAAGCCTTGTCTTCCCTCCGGAACGCTGATGGTCGCCGTCCCGCTTGCAGGGTTAGGTTGCACTTGTGCTTTTGCAACATTCTGCCACGCTTGGGTTTCATCCGAGCGTGGCTGAACAGGCTCAAGCATTGTGGGGGCAGGATAGCAGCCTTGGTAATTGTCCCGGCCAAAGGATTGGGCGCACTCGGGCAGGATGCCGCGTGCCCTGTACACCGCCATACCGCCGTATTTTGGACATACTGCTGCGATGGTCTCCAATTGTTGTTTTTGTCCTGCCGTGACCCCGCCGTTTTGCAGGTAACTGATGAAGATGTCGTTAGATGTTTTCTCGTATGTTTCCCAGTCGCCCACGGGGGTGGCACTGTTATTGGTCTGCTGGATATTGACCAATGCGGTTTGCCGTTCTTGTTTGTACGAGGTTTGCAGGCTGGAAGCGTTCTGTAAAAGTTGCATTAGCTGGCCCAGGTGCTGTTTTTTTGAATTCTCGGCGCTTGCTTTCTGGGTGGCGGTGGTAGCGTTCTGCCATGCCAAGTCGTCTGCCTCTATCTGCACCAACAAGTTGTTGATGGCTGTGCTATTGCTCTTCGCGTTGGCCACTAGGGTTGCGCTTCCGTTGCGAGCTGCGTCGAGTGCGGTAGCAACCTGATAGAATTTGTCAATATTGGAACCCGACTTGGCCGTCAGGAACGTTGTATAGGTTGCGCTTTGGCCTTCGAGTGCAGGGGTACGCTTCAGGGCGAAAAAGAGGGCACGCTGTGTCTGCCAGGTCATGGAAGGGTTGTTGAACTGCGTAGCGAACGAGCCATCGGCGACCGCTCTTTTCAGTTTTGAATCACCGCTACCAGGCCCGACTATTTCATCTATGCAGTCCATTACAGGTGTACCGTTCGCTTGAACCCACCATTCGATGGTGTTATCAGGGAACAAATCTCTGGGGTGAAAGGGGTTGAAGCCGGGACCTGTGTAAGCAGTAGATTGTGCAGTATGGACGAAAAACTCAGAAAAGTTAGCGATGTTTGGACCCAAACACTCCGCTTGTGGAGTAGCAACTTCGGCTAAGACCGAGCCTTGATACTCTGCCGTCCATTGATTGCCCCCTTGGTCTTGATCATCAATCCAGGATTGGTTATACAACATAATAAGTTGGGAACCATGGGCAATGTTGTCCAATAAGAACGTGCCATCATTGGCCCCGCCAAAACAGAAGGAACGGTTGTTATTCGCAAATGTATTGGAACAATACACTGTATTTGTATAGTTTATACCGCTAATAGCACAAAGGTAGGAATACAGCAAAGTGCCTTGTTCCCAGTGGTTACCACTTATATCGTTATGATCCCCATCTGATCCACTCACATCTATCCCCGTTGGCGCACTATTTGAGTTTAAGGGAGGGGTGCTAAAAAATCGGTTTCCGATGATATCAAAATTCCATCTATCGCCCTGTGAGTAAATACACCTAGGTGACCCAGCATTGAGGTGACCGTTAACATCAAAAACGTTATTGTAAATGTCAATCCGGCTCGTACTGGGAAAGTCGCCGTTGATAAGCACCCCGATAGCAGGTCCGCCATACATTTGCCAGGTATTTTGAGTCATGGAGATAGCTGTTCCACCCGCTACGTCTGCTCCTTGAAACCAAGTAGCAGTGACGTTTTGTAGTACATTGGTTATGTCCGCAGAAAAGAGATTTCCTGCTACGCTATTCAGGCTGCCAAGGGCGAATTTCTCAATATGCAGCCCGTAGTAGAAATTAGGATTGGGTCCTGGAACAATTAATGGAAGGTTGTTGTCCCAAGTAAAGTTACAATTGTTTGAAACAGTAACATTGTTTGCTGTTACGATATGGATGCCTTT
>CAZPTQ010000300.1:0-3656 GCA_964589365.1 uncultured Saprospiraceae bacterium | reverse complement strand
AATGAGTGAATGAGTGAATGAGTGAATGAGTGAATGAGTGAATGAGTGAATGAGTGAATGAGCGAGGATTCTTGTTTGGGGGGAATTGACAGATTTGCCAACCGGGGATCCTCACTCATTCACACATTCATTCATTCACTCAATGAATTCCAGTATTTTTTCAGAACCTATGATTTCAGGGAAGCGGGGCAGTTTGCCCTAAGCCCACCTTTGTGGTAGATTTTTGACCCATTTATTCAAAACAAACCTACCACTATGAGACAGTCCATTTTTTCCCTCTTCTTTTTCTTTGGCGCGTTCGCGCCGATTTTCGCGCAGTCCGTTTCCATCAATACCGATGGCAGCACGGCACATTCCAGTTCCATCCTTGAAATAAAAAGCACCAGCAAAGGGATGCTCGTGCCGCGCATGACTGCGGCACAGCGCAACGCCATCGCCGCCCCAGCCACTGGCTTGCTGGTTTACAACACAGATGCCAATGTTTTCCAGTTCCTCTACGGCACGGCCTGGGTCAACCTGAACTCCGAAAAAATATTGACCGATGCCGACGGCGACACCAAAATCCAGGTCGAAGAAGGTGTCAACGACAACATTATTCGTTTCGACATCAGTGGTGATGAGCGTATGAAGCTCATTGAAAACCCGTTTGGGTGGCCACGCTTGGAACTGCTCGGCGACGCTCAAGAATACACCAATACGTTCATAGGGCGCTTCTGCGGCGAAAACAATAGTACAGGACTCTACAATACTGGCCTTGGCCACCTTGCGTTGAACGCGAATACAGAAGGGGTGCACAATGTGGCCATGGGCAATAATGCAATGAGCGAAACAACCACTGGATCTTATAATCTGGGAATAGGAAACAATGCTTTAGGAGCAAATGTGAGTGGGTGGGATAATACCGCCGTTGGGGGCGGGGCATTGGGTGGAAACATTAATGGCGGAAGTAATGTGGCCTTGGGGGGAGTAGCATTGTTTCAAAACACTTCTGGGGCGAATAATGTGGGTATCGGCACGTCTACATTGTGGACAAATACCACATCTTCCTCTAATACAGCCATTGGAAATCGTGCAGGGTATGATTTTCAACACAGCAACAACAATTCGTTCATAGGGGCACTGACACAAGCCAACGCCGCAGGCTACTCCAACAGCACCGCATTGGGCTACCAAGCTTCCATCACCGCGAGCAATCAAATCCGCGTCGGGAATGCCAGCGTGACCAGCATCGGCGGCTTCCAGAATTGGACGAATGTTTCCGATGGCCGATTCAAAAGCAATGTGAAAGCTGATGTTCCAGGGCTTGATTTTATCAATCGCCTTCGCCCGGTATCGTACACGCTGGATCGCGACAAAATTCGCCAAACCCTTGGGCAAGAAACCACGGGCGAAGCACCGGAAACCCGCAATACAGGTTTCATCGCGCAGGAAGTGGAAGCGGCCGCTAAAGCCAGTCGCTTTGAGTTCAGCGGTGTGGATGCCCCCAAAAACGCTAAGGATTTTTATGGCCTGCGATATGCCGAGTTCACCGTGCCGTTGGTAAAAGCTGTGCAAGAATTGGATGCCGAAAACAAGCAGTTAAAAGCCGTCATTGTGGAAATGAACAAACGCCTGGATGCTTTGGAAACAAGCAAAAAGTAACCCCATTTTTTATTTTCTAAACATTACAACAATGAAAAAGATATTGATAATCAATGCCCTGTCAATCCTTTGTGGGCAAATCCCTCTGTTTTCTCAGGGCGGGTTGTTGTTGGACAACGCCCAAATCGTTTGTGTTGGGACTATAAAAATCGTGATCGAAAACGGGCGCTGGAAAAATGCCGGAGGAACCTTCACAAAAGGAAACAGCACCGTAAAACTGACCGGAAATGCCTCTGCGGCCAATTCGGTTATTGAAGGTGATGTCACCACTTTTCACGACTTGGAAATTGCCAAAAGCCAGAACAATGTAAAAATCCTATCAAACTCCGTGAATGTGAGCAGCATTCTAAAGTTTACCAGCAGAAACCTGGATTTGAATGGGAAAACGGTTGTGTTGGGCACGGGGTTTAGTGGGGGTAATTTGTCTAATGAAAATACAAATGCTTACACCTATTCTTCCTTGCCGCTCTCCAGCGTGACGAAAACCCATAGCATTAGCAATCCAGCCAACAGCAGGCTTTGGCAGGTGAAAATTTATTTCAGGTTGATATAGAGGATCTTCCGCCAGGGGTATATTTTGCACGGATAGCCGGGCAGTTATTTCAGCCTATTAGGGTGGTTAAAACTGTTTCCGGGCGACCCTAAAATGGATGATATTGACGCATCGGTAGCACGGCCTTCCATGGCCGGACCTTTGCCCTAACAAATTCACTAAAAATTGTACAAAAACAAATGTTCAAACATGAAAAACACCAGCATTTTTCTCGCAGCAATTCTCCTCCTCTCTGTCGTGGCTACCAGCTGTAAAAAAGACAACGACAAAGACAGCACTTTCTTCCGGTTCAAAGTAAATGGTACAGACTATGAAGCCACCGGACTTCTGGCCTACGCGACCAACTTCTCAGACCACTTTACCATTTACGGGATCAAGGACCAAAGTAGCACTGAAACCTCCTTTATCAGCCTTCCTTTGGGTTCACCGGCAGGTGTCTATACACTTGGCGACAGCGATCATTCTGCGTATTACATAGATGCTTCAAATGTCACCTATTCCACCAACTGGGGCGCAAGCAATGGCACGGTTACCATTGAAGAAATAGACGCTTCGCACGTGAAAGGAACCTTTCAATTCACCGCATTTGACAGCGGTACTGAAACCGTGAAAAAGACGATCACGGAAGGAGCGTTTAATGTGGCTTTCAGATAAAAGGCCCGTATTTTTTACGCAACAGGACTTAAATCCGGGTACAAACCACACCATTCACTTCGGAAAATACCTTACTCAGCATCATGAGTCACCAGACAACCGGGCGTGTAATCGTCGTTGGCCCTGGCGATGGCTTTCAAGGCGGCAGTGGGGAGGAAATGAGCGGTGAGTCAGGTTTTGTGGGCAATCGGTCGGACAACTATACGCTCCACATGATCTGGGAATCTGCCATTTCAGCCAACACCTTCATGCCTTATCAAAAAGACTTTGCGTTATCGGATTTAGACGTGAACAGCGATGGCGTGCTTGACATCCCTTCCTTGGTGATGCAAGACAGCAGCAGCGCAACGCTTGTGGGGTTCTATGTTTTTGATGGTATTACCTACGACCCCATTTGGCAAACCCCCGTGCAACTAGCAGGACTGATGGACCCCGCAGCCAATTTCCACGGCTTTTTTGATGCGAACGGCGACGGGGAGAAAGAGATTTTTTATGGCGCCGAAACGGTACAAACTGCGGATGGCACGGTTCATAAACCCTTTAGCCCCGGCTTTGTCATGGAATACATTTACGACATGAATGCCGATGGTTTCGAGGAAATTATGGGCAAAACGCCCGATGGTAAAATCCAAATCTGGAGTAGCAGCCCGGTCAGCGCCACCATCGAAGCCAAAATGAACGGGCTGGGCGAAATCGCAGTTGCACCCAACCCCTCTACGGGGATATTCGCGCTCTATTGGCAGCAGCAAAAAGAGCTCAGCACCAGTATTTCCAATGGGGGCGATTATGCATTTGCCATCGCCATTCA
>CAZPTQ010000299.1:0-3662 GCA_964589365.1 uncultured Saprospiraceae bacterium | reverse complement strand
TGCCTTTTTCGGATCAAAACAATCGTAAATCGTAAATCGTAAATCCAAAATCGTATTCCATGTTTTTCCCGCGAAAAAGAACATTAAAAGGACTTATCCATATTGAAGGCGTGGCACTTCCGGTCCGCGTGGCACTGGATTTGGCAAGCGGCCATTATTACAGTCTTTCGGCGCGTCGTATCACCTTGCGCTTGCCGATAACTGCGGGAGAAAGCATGATCCGTGAGTATCTGCACATTGTGCAAGAATGGGTGGTACAGCAGTTTGAAAAACAGCCCTCTTATCGAGAAGCTTACCTCGGCAAACAGTTCCAGAACGGGGATATGGTGGTGGTGGGCGAGCGCCGTTACACACTCTCGCTGAATTATAAAGACCGGGTAACGAGCACGGCAAAATTGGTCGGGGATACTATTTGGCTGGAACTAAACGAGAATCTCAACCACTGGCAGCGTACCCGCACCGCAAAAACCTTGCTCTCTCGCATCGTTGCCAAAGATTTTCAGGCTGAAATATCGCGGCGTGTGGAGGAGGTGAACGCGCGAACGTTCCGCCAACCCATCCAAAGTGTCAACCTGAAATACAACCACTCCAATTGGGGAAGTTGCTCGCGCTCGGGCAATGTGAACCTTTCTACACGCCTGCTATTTGCACCCCGGCCTGTGCAGGATTATGTCATTCTGCATGAGCTGGCCCATTTGGTAGAGATGAACCATTCGGACCGTTTTTGGGCACTGGTGGAGCGTTTTATGCCGAATTACAATGAAGCAGAAAAATGGTTAAAAGCCAACCGATCTAAATGTGACTTTTGAGGTGGATTTGGTTATTTGTTTCGCCAGAGCTTAACATTGATGCCAGTCTTTAGGAAACTGATACCAAGCTCAGGCACAACGAATAACCAAAACCCCAAATCCACGAATCCCCAGCAAGCATGAAGCCCGACATCTCCACCCCTGCCGACATCCGCTTACTCATCGACACCTTCTATGTCAAAGTGCAAGATGATGCGCTTATCGGCTTTATTTTCAACGAAATAGCACACGTTGATTGGCCGAAGCACCTTCCAGTAATGTATGCTTTTTGGGAGTTCTTATTGCTCGGAACGCCCGATGCCTATCGGGGGAATCCTATCCAGAAACATTTTGATTTGCACAAAAAAATTCCGCTTAAAACCGAGTATTTTGACCGCTGGCTGAGCCTTTTTCAAACCACGGTAGACGAACTTTTTGAAGGCCCGGGCGCGGAAAACGCCAAGTTTCGAGCTTATGCCATCAGTGAAACATGGAAGCCCAAGTTTGACGGGCCGTTTGCAGTGAGTTGAACCATGCGAATCATACCTGCATACTACTGCTGGCGAAAAATCAAGTTCCCCATATCGCCGCAGTTAATTTCCAGGCTTTCGCCGTTGGTGCTGTACGACTGGCTTTTTTCAAGTTGTTGAAAGTACCTGATTTCCCAGTTCATGGTTTTTTCGCAGAACATTTTAGTGCTGAACAAAGCCGAGATTTTTAGCGTGTTTCCATCCATAATATAATCGCCCCCATATTGGTTGCAGCCCCCCTTTCCACCAACTTTTGCAGTCTTGAATTCTGCCGTAATGGTCACATCATCTGGTACTTGTATTGGTTCTGGGCTAATGGCGAAAGTGCTCAACCGCCATATGGTGCCCTCCAGTTTTATCATGGCATCTTGCGGACAAGTTCCCTTGGCGTAGGTCTTGATACCTGAGCATTCTGCGACACAGGCATTGCTGTAAGTTTTATTGTTGCAACCACATACGGGGTCGTACAACATCATGCAACTGCAGGCGGGGTCGAGTTTTTCAATACATTTTTGTGGGCCGTCGCAGGCATAGACTCCAGTTAGGAGGAGGACAAAAACAAGGATGTTTTTCATTGCATTGTTTCTTTTAATTATCGGGTTGGGACAGTGTTTCCTGTCAGCAAATGTACGTTTTCCGTGATTTTTTCGATAGGCCAATAAGGGCATTTAGATATTGAAACGATATTGACCCCGTCTACTTTTGAGAATAGCTTGGCGGGGCTTTCCTATTTATCGGGCCACTCCCGCTGTCCGATTCCGAACACCCGCGTTCGCCCGCGAACGCAACAAGCAACGCTTGAAACCGCCAAAGCAACTGATTATCAATACTTTGCCAGATTGGCACGGAGTTGTAGTTCATACATCATACATCATACATCATACATCATACATCATACATCATACATCATACATCCCATGGATCGTCCAATAAAGAAAAAAGTATTCACTTTCCAGCGTGTGGCAATCGCTTTGTTCACGGTTGGGTTTTTGATTTTTGCCGTGCGCACCGTGCTCAACGGTAGCCAGAGCAGTCTCAACGTGAACCGCGAAAAAATCACGGTTTCAAAAGTGGAGCGTGGTGTTTTTGACGAGTTCATCGTCGTAACTGGTGTAGTGCAGCCGCTTAAAACCTACCAACTCGATGCCATCGAGGGCGGCTATGTGGCGCAAAAACTCCTTGACGGAGGCGCGACCGTAAAAAAAGGAGACCTGATATTAAAACTTGAAAATCAGCGGCTTACGATGGATTTTGTAAACCGTGAAACCGAGATGTACCGTTTGATAAACGAGTTGGAAAACACCCGCCTCCGCTTGCGTCAGGATAAGTTTGCCCTTCGAAAAACACTTTCCGAACTCGATTTCCAAATCCAACAAGCCAAGGCGGATTACGACCGCAGCAGCAAACTTTTTGCCGACAAGGTCGTCAGTCAGCAAGAGTTCGAGCGCTTGAAAAACACCTACGAGCGGCTCGTAGGCCAGCGCGAAATCGAAATCGAAAACCAAAAATTCCAGGAAGAAAACAGCATCACGCAAATCAAACAACTCGAAGGCACGCTCGAGCGCACCAAACTCAACCTCAGCATGATGAAGGACAATCTGGCGAACCTGGCGGTAAAAGCGCCCGTCTCCGGGTTGCTTTCGCGGGTGGACGTAGAAATTGGCGCGAGCATCACCGCCGGACAAAATATCGGCCAAATTGACGACCTCAACGGATTTAAAATGCGGGTGGAGGTAGACGAACACTACATTTCACGGATTTTCCCAGGACTGGAAGGCTCCTTCGAATTCAATGGCACAACGGTCAAACTTGCCGTTTCCAAAGTTTATCCTGAAGTACGCAACGGCCGTTTTGATGTGGACATGACCTTTGAAAAAATCCCCGAGGGCATCCGTCGCGGCCAATCCGTGCCCGTCCGTCTGCAACTTGGCAAACCCGCCGAAGCCACGCTGCTCGCCACAGGTGGTTTTTTCAGCGACACAGGCGGCAACTGGGTGTATGTGCTAAGCGAGGGCGGCACAAAAGCCGTCAAACGCAGTATTTCGTTGGGACGAAAAAACCCGCAGTTTTTTGAAGTGTTGAGCGGCTTGGAAGCGGGAGAGGAGGTGATTACAAGCTCCTATGAAAACTTTGGGGATAAGGACGTACTCAATCTACAGTAAATGGGGGATTTGGTTAATGGGGGATTTGGGGATTTGGTTAATGGGGGATTTGGTTATTCGTTGTGCCTGTGCTGGATATTCTACTTTAAGGGGGAGTGTTCAAAAATCTGTGTCAACTGCTGGTTACCCCCCTACCCCTAAAGGGCAATGTCGTTGACTTAAGTATTTGTGTGTATAAAAGG
>CAZPTQ010000298.1:0-3686 GCA_964589365.1 uncultured Saprospiraceae bacterium | reverse complement strand
CCGGCGGCATACTGACGAATGTTGCCGTCGGGGAATGTGATGTTGATCATGAAAAAAAGTGTTTAGCCCGGCCATACTAGAGTCGGGTGCCCGTGCCCCATACGAACGGAGTGGGCGGTTTGTAAAAATTTGAGGGGCAAAGGTAGGGGAATGATTATTGCAGAGCAGGCTTGGGACAAGCGGATTCTACTTTTACTCCATTTTAAACTTGAAAGGCAAGGTGTACTGAACTCTTACTGGAATGCCACTAACCCTACCAGGTGACCATCGGGGCATCTTTTTAATCACGCTTGCTAGTGCATCAGAGAGACAGCGGTGCGGGGTCTTAACTACTTTAACATCCGAGATCTCGCCATTTTTCCCAACGACAAAAGTTAGCACTACTTGACCCTGTATATATCCTTCTTTAGCGTCTTCTGGATATTGCACGTTTTGATTCAAGTATTTATACATGGCTTCCAAGCCGTTTGGGAAGCTGGGTTCAATTTGGAATTCTATTTCATACAAATCCTACTTAAATACGTCCTTCTTTGTTGTGCCGTCCTCATTATAAAACGCTCCACTAACAAGCGAGTCTTTCTCCCACTGCAATTGCTTTTTCAATTGCCCATTGGGGTAAAAATTCTTTTTGAAGGCCATGTTTTTTGCCCTCTTCATAAATCGTTTCTTCATGCAGTGCGCCGCTCTGGTATCAATTACTGCACCTGCCATGCCAGATTCCATTTTCATAATCGCTATACCGCCAATTGAAAATAATCCGATTGCTATCCAAGGAAAAAGTACCGACGGAGCATTTGTTTGGATCGTCTACTGCACACTTCTAGATCTCCATGAACCGAGCCAAAATACGCGATTTGACAGGTTCGTAAACCTGATCATAATAGATGGTGTCCTGAGCTTTCGATGGTAAATACATCAAGCACAAACAAAAGCAAAGCAGTTTTAGAGACAAGTCTTCAATTTTTACACTTTTGCACATAGGGATTGGGTTTTTAAAAATCAGAAAGCCAAAGGTAAGGAATACTGATAGCTAGCGGATTGTAGCGTTTGAACAGGGAAAAATCTCAAACTACCTTTACCTCCATGTTGCTCAAAAAAGTAGCGCAAAACTTTCTGTTGCTAAATCTCATCCTGGCCTTTGCTTCTACCCTACTCCGCTTCCTGGCCTTCAACCAAACCCCTTTCGCCACTGGATGGGACAGCTGCTTCTACCTCGTTCAGATAAAATTGACGGTCTAGCCCGAGCGCAAGCATTCCGCCGAAACATCACTTCTTCACCTTAAAGTTCTCAAACAAAAACGTCTCGGCTTTGGGGTCATTCATAATTGGCGATACCCCTGTCGGCCAAAGCATCACCTCGTCAATCATGATAGACTTGTGGCCGTAGCTTTTTACCTGCAGATGCCCCCCTCGCGGCACGCGCACCCGGGCCTCTGCCCGGATCCAATTGCCTTGTACGTCGTTGGACTTTCTGGTTTCTACTTTGTAATTTTCCAATTCAGCGCCCGCTGCATCGCGGATGCTCAAAAGCCAGAAACCAGCGCTCCATTGTCCAGGATCAACATAGGTCCAGCCTGAAAAATTCATCAGTGTATCGCGCTCAAAAGGGGAAACAAACTCAAAAACATCGTCCTCTTTTGCTTTGGTTTGGCGGCTGCCCGCGCCATAAAACGCTATGCTTGAAGGCTGTTCATCATAGCTCAAGTGAAGACTGGGTGCAGGAAAGATTCCATTCTGATAAGCAGATTTTGCTTCCTGTATTCGCTTGCTGTTTGCCAGATCGGCCAAGCGCAGGCGATAGAGAGAGAAATCCTTGGTTTCAGCGACACGTTGGGAAATATCCACCAGATATTGTTCCCCATTTTTTAGTTCTGGGATGGCATCCGAACCGACCAGAAGGAGGATGTCTTTTTGATTTGGGAATTTTTGCAGCATGCTCCGCTCCACCAATGGATTGGAAAGCATCTGAACGCGCTCCAGCGTATGGCTCAGCCCAATACGAGAAAGCAGTGAATTGACCATTGGCAACCCGGTGGCCAGGGACATTCGTGTGCTGTAAATCTGCGTTCTGTAATTGATATCAGATAGTATTTTGTCTGACCAGGCCATCATTTTCGGCAGACAGAGTATGGCTTGGTATTGGCTGGCATCCACGTTATTCTGAGCCAGGATGTCCAACATTTCCTGTTCGTGCTTCTGGTTGAAAAAATTGGCCTGAAAAACGTTTTTGAATTTTGGGCGTGTGTATTGGTTTATTTCTGCGTTCCAAAGCGCGGCCACTGCTAGCAAAAACAAGGTCGCCATAAACCAAGGGGAAGTCATCCGAAACAAGCGATCAATAAATACAACCGCCGTTACTGTTAGCGCAAAATAAAATGCCCAACCCAATCGGCCAGAGGCTTTGAACATCATTAGCCAACCCATATTATTTTCCATCCACTCCCTGGAAACCGAGATCAAACTGGTGTTTGCAGCCAACAAAAACATGAGCAGCGCAGAACCGATTAAAATGCGGTGTTCCGGCACGAGGCGTTGCAGGACGGGTTTGTTTTTGCGGTAAAAAACACCAGCCATTGTCATCAACAACATCACGGCCAAAGCCAGTGTGGCGACAATCCCAACATTTAACATCGCTTCGAACTCTATCTCCGGCACCATGATCTTGTTGCGTATCAGCCAATTGTGCAGGATGGAATTGGGTGGGTGAAAAAGGCCTTCAAAGCTTGCGTGGTAATCAAAAAAGCCCCATTGTGGGTTTATTCGATCGCTTACGGGATCAAATATCTTGAAATTCAGAAAAACCAGTCCAAGCACTAAAAAGCCCATGCCTGAAATAATGGCCGGACGCTTCCAGTCTTTCCGTTTGAACCCTTCTGAGGCAAAAAGCAGCAAACCAGCCAAAAGCAGGAAAAAATTGACGTTGAAACCCGTGTATGGATTGTTGAACGTAAAAAATACAGACACGGCAAGCATCAGCGCGTCCCGTTTTTCCAAACGGCCTATCCTGTATTTTCGTAAAAACCACAGCATTGCCATTGGAATCAGGAACGGATAGGCCAGCCCAAAATGCCCACCCATGCGCCATATCTGCGGAGAGAGCAGCACGATCAATGGCGCGAATAATATGGCGGTAAAAAGATGTGCCTTCAATGCCCTCAACAGGAAGAAAACCAATACCACGGCAACAAAAAGGAGGTACAGATTCAGCGCGTTGACAACGCCTACGGTTTGCCACGAAATATCTGCAACGTAATGGTTGATCCATTGCAAGGTATTGGAAACAGCCCCTTGAGCATCTGTCAGATAGATGTACTCCCCATCTGGATAATTCATGCTTCGTAGCGTGGTGCCCTCATCATACCGAGTGTGGTAGGCTGTGTTGTAATAGAGCATCAGCGCGTCGCCGCCAAAAGAATACATCATCGAATTGGGTCGAGTGAAGTAGTCCTTGAAAATAGGCTTTGCTAGAAAAAACAGCAATAATATTGCAGCCAATGCCCCAAGCCATTGAAGTCGTTTTGGAGAGAAAAACTGTTTTAATCGAGTAGAGATAGCCAAGTCAAAAAATTTCTGTCATTTATAAAGACAACCATGCGATGGCGTCTATTTTGACAAGTTGGCAAAGGTAGAAAATTGGGTCAGTTTGGGCTGAACCGTTGGAGAATAACGGCATCCTAGGGGGATTA
>CAZPTQ010000297.1:0-3690 GCA_964589365.1 uncultured Saprospiraceae bacterium | reverse complement strand
AAAAGAAAAACCTTGCCGACTACTTAAAATTTTTGCGCACCGATAAAGCCGAACAGGATGCACTCTTTCAGGATGTGCTCATTCCCGTTACTTCTTTTTTCCGCGACCCAAAAACTTTTGAAGCATTGTGCGGCACCGTTTTTCCCGCCTTGTTTAAAAATAAAACCGTTGATGAACCCATTCGCATTTGGATTGCAGGATGCTCCACAGGCGAAGAAGCATTTTCAATTGCCATCTGCCTGCACGAATTTTTAGGAGAGAAATTGTCCAATACAAAAATTCAAATTTTCGCTTCCGATATTTCCGAGAAAGCAATCAAGAAAGCACGCGCAGCAATTTACTCCAAAGCCGAAGTAGAAAACCTTTCTGCAACGCAACTGAAAAATTATTTCAAAAAAAATATCAGTGATTACGAAGTGGACAAGCTCATTCGGGACATGTGCGTATTTGCTCCGCACAATTTTTTAAAAGACCCGCCATTTGCAAAAATGGATTTGATCAGTTGCCGCAATGTGCTCATCTACATGGATACTTTCTTACAGAAGAAAGCATTCACCACTTTTCATTACGCGCTCAAAGAAAACGGTTTTCTTCTACTCGGAAAATCTGAAACCACCGGCGCGTCATCCGATTTGTTTACACAAGTTTCCAAGCACGATAAAATCTATTCGCGCAAGCCCTTGCCAGGACGGTTCATGCATGTTGCCACCGAACGCAGGGAAGAAGCGTTGACAACAAAAGATAAAACCGTAACCAAACACGAAACCGTTCACACCGATTTCAAAAAAAGTGCAGAGGCAGTAATGATTTCAATATTCCCTGCAAGTGTGGTTGTGAATGAACAAATGGACATCGTTCATATTCATGGAGACATCACACCTTTTCTTCAAGCACCGCAAGGCAAGCCAACGCACAACCTTATAAAAATGGCGCGTGAAGGATTAGCGTTTGAATTACGCAACGCAATTCATAAAGCAAAGAAAGAACGTGCAACAGTTACTAAAGAAAATATTCCTGTAAAGACCAATGCCCGCCTGTATGACGGAGTCGGGCAGGGCAATCAATCTTTGGTTACTATAGAAATTATTCCGCTTACCGATACCATTGATCCACATTACCTAATTCGCTTTGAGAAAAAAAATCCTGTTGAGCAGGAAGAAAAAAAATCTGCATCAGTAAAAATAAACGCAACTCAAAAGCAAAACGAGCACTTAGAAAAAGAACTTTCGCAAACCCGCGAAGACATGCGCTCCATCACCGAGGACATGGAAGCCGCCAATGAAGAACTGCAAAGTGCCAACGAAGAATTGCAGAGCAGCAACGAAGAGATGCAAAGTTTGAACGAAGAATTAGAAACATCAAAAGAAGAACTGCAATCAACCAATGAAGAACTCATCATCGTAAATCAGGAATTGCTCGACAAGCAGGAGCAACTCAATACTTCCCGTTTTTATTCCGAAGCCATCGTTACCACCATGCGCGAACCGCTTGTGGTTCTCGACAAAACATTGCGTGTAAAAACCGCCAACGCTTCCTTCTACAAAAAATTTAATGTGGATGAAAATGAAACCGAAAACGAATTATTTTACGAAATACAAAATCATCAGTTCGATGATACCTTGCTTCGCTCATTGCTCGAAAAAATTCTTCCGCAAAAAAACCGCATAGAAGATTTTGAAATCAATCTCCGTTTGCCCGATAAGGGTGTGCGCATTATTCTGTTAAATGCACGACAAATTGTAAATGAAAATAAAGCAGAACAGTTGATACTTCTTGCCATGGAAGATATTACTGACAGGGTGCGTGCAGAAAAAATATTAGAAGAAAGCGAGAAGGAACAAAAAAAATTGGCATCGCAACTAAAACTTGCAACTGATTCGGCCCAAATTGGCATTTGGTCTTTAGACATTGATTCCTCGAAATTGGAGTGGTCTCACATACATAAATTAATGTGGGGATATGATGAACATCGCGAAGACCTAACTTACGAAGACTGGCATAAAGTGATTGTTCCGGAGGATAAGGAATTGGCTTTCCAAAAAATAGAAGCATCAAAGGCTAATCATGAAATTTATGAAGCAGATTACCGAATTGCCCGTGCAAATGATGGGGCTATTGTGTGGATGAAATCAACGGGGCAGTATCAATATGATGAATTTGGCGTAGAGCATAAGTTTACCGGTATCAGCATTGATATTTCACAACAAAAAGAAGCAGAGGAAAAAATAATAGAAAGCGAAGCCCGCTCACGAGCATTTGTTGATTCCAATGTAGTTGCCGTATGCTTCACGCACATGGAAAGCGCAACTATTTTTGAAGCCAACGATGCCTATCTCAACATGCTTGGTTATACGCGACAAGACCTCAAAGAAGGTAAAATAAATTGGCTCAAATACACACCTCCTGAATATCATATAGATGAACATGAGGCAATTGAGAAAGCCAAAAGCATGAAAATTTCTCCGCCTTACGAAAAAGAGATTATGCGCAACGATGGAAAAATAATTTCCGTAATTAAAGCGAGGGCAATCATTAACAAAGATGAAATAATGAGCGTGTTTGTTGACATTACCGACCGCAAATTAGCAGAACAAAAACTAAAAGCATTTTCCGAAGAATTAATGGAGGCAATAGTGTTTGCCGAAATGGCAACACTACTTGCAGAAGATGAAAAAGTCAAAGCTGAAATCGCAGTGAAATCGAAGCAACAATTTTTATCGAACATGAGTCATGAAATCCGGACTCCAATGAATGCGATTATTGGCTTTTCAAAAGTTTTGATGAAAACAGATTTGACTGAAAAACAAAAAGAATATTTACAAGCCATAAAATCAAGCGGAAATACTTTAATCGTGCTCATCGATGACATTCTAGATTTAGCAAAAGTAGATGCAGGTAAAATGATATTTGTAAACGCGCCTTTTAAAATAGCACACTCAATAACTACAATTCTTCATTTGTTTGAAACAAAAACCCAGGAAAAGAATTTAGAATTGGTAAAGGAATATGATTCCAGAATTCCCGAAATATTACTGGGCGACTCGATTCGTTTGCATCAAATTCTCATTAACCTCTTGAGCAATGCAATAAAATTTACTGCAAAAGGCAAAGTCATTGTAAGTGTTAATTTAATAAACGAAGACGAAGAAAAAGTAACCCTTGAAATTAAAGTTACTGATACAGGAATTGGAATTCCGCAAAATAAAATTGAAGATATTTTTGAAAACTTTGAACAGGCACACACTATCACTTCAAGTTTATATGGAGGCACAGGTTTAGGACTTGCCATTGTTAAACAATTGGTAGAAAAACAGGGTGGAACTATTTCAGTAAAAAGTAAAGTTGATGAAGGTTCAACTTTTAGTTTCACTTTAAGTTTTCAAAAAACCAATGCTGCAGTAGCATTTGACAATGAAACAGGACAATACGAAACAGAAAATAAACCCTTAAAAGTATTGGTGGTTGAAGATGTTAAGCTCAATCAATTATTGATGAGAACAATATTGGATGATTTCAAATTCGAATGGGATATTGCAGACAATGGAAAAATAGCTATTGAAAAACTACAAACCAATTCCTACGACCTTATTCTGATGGACTTGCAGATGCCAATAATGAATGGATTTGAAGCCACGGAACATATCCGCAATAAAATGAATTTGCAAATCCCAATCATTGCACTAACTGCTG
>CAZPTQ010000296.1:1304-3695 GCA_964589365.1 uncultured Saprospiraceae bacterium | reverse complement strand
ATTCATCATTCATCATTCATCATTCATCATTAATTCCGCTCCTTCCTGTCCCACTAAAGTTCCAATGGCCACGCCCATGCCGCTGAGCCGAACGGCAACTGTGACGTTGGGTGAGACCTTTTCGACTATGGGCTTTTTAACAGGGCCGAGACCGAGGATGCCGGTCCACCAGGAATCAATTTGTACCTGCTGATCAGGACATACTACGGTTTCCAAAAGATTGACCAATGCCTTGCGGATCAACTCATTGGCTCCAAATTCATGCGTTTTTTCGCGTTCCAAATCCAGGTTCCGTCCTCCGCCGAGCAGGATTCGGCCATCAATATTTCGGAAATAAAAATAGCCTCTGTCATAATGGAAACAGCCTTCCACGCGTAGGCCGGGAATGGGTTGGGTAATCAAAACCTGATTGCGGGCAGGCTGCACCGCTGCCATGGAAAGGAGTTGGCGGGCGAATCCGTTCACCGCGACCAATACCTTCGGAACACGGATCGTCCAACCGAATTCAGTCTCGATTGCTACACCCTGAGAAGTGTCTCCTAATTGCTTGATCGCGAATCCGTTGTAAATTTTAACCCCGGATTCGAGGGCGCGGTGGAGTAGGGCGGACATCATTTTCCCGGTGTGTACTTGGCCTTCTGGCTGGTTCAAAATCAAGTGTCGAACCCCCTTAAACCCGAAGCCTGGTAAGCGTTCATCCACCACTTTGTAGCCCTCCATCCAGCCGGTTATTTTCCCGATTTTTTCATTGAGTTCGGGCAAGCGTTCCCGGCATTCCTGGAATATGCTTTCTTCCTTGTCGGTGAACATCTCATACCCTCCCAGCATTTTGAAATCAAGGTTTTCATCGCCTACAAGTTCTCGAAGGCGGTGGAGTCCGCGCCAGCGTTTTTCTACCACCGCCAGCACCTCGTCTTCGCTTGCATGGCGGAGGTCATCGAGCAGTTCGGTCATAGAACCAAAGCAAGCGAAGCCTGCGTTTCGGGTGCTTGCGCCGATGGGCAATGTGCCGCGCTCCAGGATGGCGACTTGGAGCGAAGGGTCAAGTTTTTTTAGGTGTATGGCAGCCGAAAGTCCCACGATTCCGCTGCCAATCACGGCTACGTCTATGTCTTTGAAAAAAGATTCACGCTCCCAATAGCTTAGTTCGTATTGCATGATGGTGGTGATTGGTAAACTGGTGATTGGTTTATTGGTGACATTTGCTGCTTCAATATGGTATCAACGACTCAAATTCGTCGCCGTTTTGGGCGCATTATCTACATTTGGAAACGCAGGGCAAACTGGTTTTTCGGGCAAACGAAATTTGCACACCAACTCGAAAATCCTTTGCAAGCACTTGTTTTTCAACACAAAACACCGCTTATTTGGCAGTTGAAAGATGTCGAGAGGTACCTCCAATACAACAAAGTGACCAATCTCCAACTGGCGGCGGCGAAGATAAATGGCCTCCTGCTCCTGCCGGGCGAAACCTTTTCTTTATGGCACTTCACAGTCCGCTCACGGTGACAGAGCGCTGATTCTCTCCTGCGTGAACGCTACGAAGTCATTGAACGTGAACACCTTATCCGACAAGAATTGCTTGGCGGCTATTCGCGTCACAACCGAATTGCCCGTCGCGTGTTTTCTGTTGCTTCAAACGAATTGCTGCGGGAAGAGCTGGTGGCTGAAAATCATGCTTTGATGATGTACCAGCCATTTTTGGGGGGATAAAGACTAACATTATGGAACACGGATTGCGCGGATTAGACACGGATTAAAAACTTATCAAGTCTAATGTCTTATATCCAACAGTCCAAAATCCCCCACTACCTTTGCCGACCAAATTTTTTACTCAAAATGATTCAACGCATTCAATCCATCTACCTGTTTTTGGCCGCAGCAGCCATGGGCAGCTCGGTTTTCTTTCCATTGGCAACAGCATCTGGCGAAGCTACAGCACTGGCTGCCACAGGCGACAATTTTTTTGCCGATGGCATTTATTGGGCCAAAGAATTTCCTGGCTGGATGGGCCTAATTTTTTTAATTGCAGGGGCCGTAATTACCATTTTTCTCTACAAAAACCGTCCGCGCCAAATGCAATTGGTTGTCGGGATTACTTTTGTTGCGTTGCTCTTATTAGTAGCGTTTGCTGCACTTGGCTATTACTACGCGCAGCGTTTACCGGTAGAAGCTGACCCGCATTTGGCGCTGGGTAGCGTATTCCCGACTGTTGCAGTTCCATTGCTAATATTGGCTTATCATGCCATCAAAAGGGACGAAGCATTGGTGCGTTCTTCGGATCGGCTAAGGTGAAAGTACCCCGGAACTCCGTTCCGGGGAATATCTAATGGCTGCCCCGGAACTCCGTTCCGGGGAATATCTAATGGCTGCCCCGGAACTCCGTTCCGG
>CAZPTQ010000296.1:0-1204 GCA_964589365.1 uncultured Saprospiraceae bacterium | reverse complement strand
GGAATATCTAATGGCTGCCCCGGAACGGAGTTCCGAGGTACAACACATTGACTATGAAAAACTTAGCAATATTTCTTGCCTCCTTTATCCTTGGGGCAATTGGCTGCAAGCCTGCGGAAAAAGCAGCAAGTTACACGCCAGAAAACATCGTGCCGACCGAAAAGTCGCTGGTCTGGAAGATCAGCGGCAAGGGCCTTCGGAAACCTTCGTTCCTCTACGGCACTATTCACATGATTCCAAAAAACGAATTTGAACTTCCCGGTACGGTGCGCGAGGCTTTGGACAACGTACGTCGAGTGACGTTTGAAATAGACATGAAGCAAATGACCAACATAGCCAGCCAAATGAGTCTGATTACGAAGTCATTCATGGCGGGTGGTAAGACACTTAAGGACTTATTAAATGCCGATGACTACGCATTGGTGAAGGCAAAAATGGCCGAAAAGGGCTTGCCCGCTGGAATGTTCGAGCGAATGAAACCCATGTTCCTCAGTACTTTGTTTAGCACCGACGAAGAAAATCCGGTTGCTGGAGAGGCCATCACCTCGGTAGAAATGGAACTCTACCGCATGAGCAAACACCGCAAATTAGAATCGGCAGGCTTGGAAACGGCGGCTTATCAGATGTCAGTTTTTGACAGCATCCCCTACGAGGCGCAGGCCAAAATGTTGGTAGATGGTCTCCGAAGCATGGATACCACCAGCACAGAAGAAGGCCAACTCGATGAGATGATTCGCCTTTATCGCGAGCAAGACATTGCCGCGATGCAATCCATGATTGGAGAGGACAGCGGCATGGGGCAATACGAAGACATCCTGCTAAAAAAGCGCAACCAGAACTGGATACCTGTTATGGGGCGAATGATGGCCGAAAAGCCCACGCTTTTTGCGGTGGGCGCTGGGCACCTCGGCGGACTATATGGGGTGGTGGCCTTATTGCGGAAGGAGGGGTATAGAGTGGAGGTGGCCAGGGAATGAAGTGATGGGGCGATGCCCTCCTTCGCCTAGGCTATGGCGGGTAAAAGTGATGAAGTGATGGAGCGATAAAGTGATTGGTTGTAGATAAAGTCTTAGAAAACTTTGCGCGGAGGTTTGTAGAAACGTTTTAACAATTTACCTTTGCACCCGCTTTTGAAAAAGCATGGCGCGATAGCTCAGCTGGTTAGAGCGCGCGATTCATAATCGCGAGGTCGGGAGTTCAAGTC
>CAZPTQ010000295.1:0-3828 GCA_964589365.1 uncultured Saprospiraceae bacterium | reverse complement strand
ACTTTCCTTGCAAAATGTAAGCAGTTTTTCCTGTGGGAATTCGACGGATGCCAATATCATTCAAAGAACTAAGTCACCCATATAAAGTCACGAAGAGCCCACCTCTTTTTTTGTAGATACTGCAAACAACGATTTCCGCCTTCTCCCCTGCTCCCCCGCAGTGAACGCAGGTAATAACCTCATAGTAGATACTATGGGCATCCTCACCGACCTCGACAGCAACCCCCGTGTCCGTTTCGGCACCGTAGACATCGGCGCTTACGAAACCCAGGACTCCTGCTTTGTCAGCAGCAGCAAGGAGCCGCCAACCGCATCGGTTACAGGAATAATATCGCCCAATCCGGCCAGTCCAGGCAGCCTTTTGAATGTTGAGGTCTTTGACATAAATCACCCAAAAATCGAGTGGGTCATGCGGGATGCCTATGGGCGGGCATTGTCGACTGGAAGTGCGTTGCTTTTGGGGAAACAGCATTTTTCTGTGGCATCTCCGGCATCTCCCGGCATGTATCTTCTTGAACTTCGTTCGGGGCAGCAGTCTGTTTGGTTGAAATTTGTGGTAATCGGGTAGGGTAGTGCGCTGTGATTTTTAGCGGTCAGACGACTTTGAGTCGTCAGACCGCGTACACCCCGTCTGACGACTCAAAGTCGTCTGACGGGTAGGCTACGAGACACGCATCAACTGTTCGGATGGCTGATCTTCACTCATCATCCTCCACCACACCCGTAGGATTGCGCTCCCACATGAGATAGGCTTTCAAGAACTCATTGAGGTCGCCGTTGAGGATCGTATCCGGGTTGTGGATTTTGTAGCCGGATCGGAGGTCTTTCACCCAACGGTCGTCCAGCACATAAGACCGTATCTGACTGCCCCATTCGATCTTGCTTTTGCCCGCTTCGATTTTGTCCTGTTCTGCTTGCCGCTTACGTAATTCGAGTTGGTAAAGACGGCTTTTGAGCATAGTCATGGCAATGTCACGGTTCCTGTGCTGGCTTCGGTCCTGCTGACATTCCGCTACAATACCGGTAGGAATGTGCGTGACACGCACCGCAGATTCAGTCCGGTTGACGTGCTGGCCACCCGCGCCAGAGGCCCGGAACACGTCCCAACGAATGTCGTCGGGGTTGACAATGATCTCAATTTCGTTGCCTTCAATGAGCGGATACACAAACACAGAGCTGAACGAGGTTTGTCGCTTTCCCTGCGCATTGAAAGGGCTGATGCGCACCAGGCGGTGTACGCCGTTTTCGCCTTTGAGCCATCCGTAGGCGTAATCGCCCCTTATTTCGATGCTGGCTGATTTGATGCCTGCGGTTTCACCTTCCTGCTCAAAAAGGTCAATGACCTTGAAGCCGTTGCGCTCGGCCCACATCTTGTACATCCGTAAAATCATGGCCGACCAGTCGCATGCTTCTGTGCCACCCGCCCCGGCATTGATGGTGAGCACGGCATTCATTTCGTCCTCTTTCTGATTGAGGGTACTGCGGAATTCGGCATCCTCCAAAATGACGAGGGTGCGCTGGTATTCCGCTTCAACTTCCTCCTCGGAAGCAAGTCCTTCCTTTTGGAATTCAAAAATCCCTTCAAGATCATCCACTTCACGGGCGAGGCTTGCGTAATCGTCGAGCCATTTTTTGCTCATACCGATTTTACGTTGAATGCCTTCTGCGCGTTTGGGGTCGTTCCAGAATGTGGGGTCAAGGGTTTGGCTGGTCAGGTCTTCAACTTCTTTGGCGCGGTTATCCACGTCAAAGATACCTCCTAAGGACCGCCAGCTTGTCTTTCAACGCTTTAAGTTGTTCGATAGTCATGGAAACGGGAAATTTTAAAATGGTGATTGGTTTATTGGTGGACTGGTGATTGGTGGACTGGGGATTGGTGGACTGGTCATACTAGTCTACCAATCACCCATAAACCAATCACCATCAAAAGATTTCGATATAAAAAACAAGTTCCGAATTGGCAGGGATTGATCCTCCTGCCGCATCTTGATCGCCGTAGCCCAGTGAGGGCGGAATGAACAAATAGGCGCGGGCACCGTGATTGAGCTGTAATACTGCTTCATCGAAGCCTGCGATCATTTGGCCGGCGCCGGCAGGGAACTGGAGTGGTTGGCGGCGGATAAAGGAATTGTCAAAAGGGGTTCCGTCTCTGAGGCAACCGTAATAGTGTACCTGGATTGGTTCGCCTTCCTGGACTGGTGCACCATCTCCAAGCTTCTCGACCAGTATTTTCAAGCCGGAGGGTCTGGCATTAAGTTCCGCATTGAGCAGCCCGGCAGTGTAAGATTTTGCTTTTGCCTGCACTTTTTGGGCTATGGGTTGTACGGCAGCTTCGAGTGCAAGCGAAGCGGCTGCTTTTTGCTCTAAGGTCACAATTTCAAGCATTACGACTTCAAAGCGGATTTCTTTTTGTTCCTTTTCTGCCGGAGGCAAATATTGGAGCATATTGTCATCCACCTCTTGAAATATGGTAAGGCTGTCGCCGATGCTCATGAGCATGGCAGCGTCCAGGAGCGGAGGGTAGTGGCTAAGTTTTTCTTCTGCTGGAGCGATGTCAAATCGGTAAGTACCACCGGGGTTTTTTTTGGAACTGCTGAGCAGGAGCTTGCCTACATATACATCCACATTCGCAATCATGGCCTCACCTCGCTGTGGCTTCTTTCCGCCTTTTTGAATGTGGTGGACATACCGATAACCATGCTCGGAAGTGGTTTGAGCTTGTGCATTTGCTATACAAAAGACAATATATGCCGCTAATAAAACTTTGAATTTCAACATTTTGAGAGAACGATGAAGTATGAAGGGTAACGATGAAGTGGACCTATCTCAAATGCAGCGTGAGCGTCCCGCTTGTAACGAGACGCTCACTTACCTGATTATTTCGGATCGCGAAAAGAATTTCTCGCAAGCTTACTGACCCATATCAATGTAGAACACCAGGTCTGTGTTCGCCGGGATGTCGGCACCTGCGCCTTTTGCGCCATAGCCCAAGCTACTGGGGATGAAGAGAATTGCCTTGCCGCCGCGGTTGAGCAGTTTCATGCCTTCATTGAAGCCGGGGATAAGTCCGCCTACTGTGAATGGGGCAGTGCCGCCACGGTCGAAGGAATTGTCGAACATAACACCGTCGGTTTTGCGAACCCCATAGTAGTGGGTCGGCACACTGTCGCCGTCCTTGATGGAGGCACCGGTACCTTGTTCGATGATAACATATTCAAGGCCGGAGTCGGTTTTTTTGAGATTTGCAAGTTTTTTGGCCTTGTAGTCAGCGAGCATGGTTTTCACGTTATCGGCTATGACCATCCCTTGTGCTTTGGCACCTTCTGCTTTTTGCGCTTCCTCCTGTTGGCGTTGTTGAATAATTTCAGGGGTTAGGATTTCCACCAATTTTACTTCATAACGGATTTCTTTGACCTCGCCAAAGGATTTAGGAATGCCTTTTTTCATCAGGGAGTCAATGGGTTGTATCACCGTGGCGCTGTCGCCTTTGGTCATTAACATAAGTGCCTCAAAAACGGCGGGCACTTTCCCTTTCATCATGCTTGAATCAGGCAGTACGATTTCTCGTGGGCCGCCTGCGTCGCGGGTGGTGCTTTGCACGAGCGAGTCGTTCACCCATGTGTTCACGCTGATGAGCACCGTGTTGCCGAAAGCGGCTTTTGGGCCTTCAAGGTTAGTGTGGTTGGTGACGCGGTTGCCAGCAGCAGTGGTCACTTCTTTGCCATTTTGGCAAGCCACTATGGTGAAGGTGAAAAGCGTCAAAACAGACAAAATCAATAAGTTGCGCATTCTTGTCGAGTTAAGTGAATGATAGTTTTAAGTTTCAAG
>CAZPTQ010000294.1:0-3843 GCA_964589365.1 uncultured Saprospiraceae bacterium | reverse complement strand
AATGACCTAAATGACCTAAATGACCTAAATGACCTAAATGACGAAATGACGATCCACCCGTGTCCCTATTCAAAAAACTCCGCATCATCCCGTCCGACTACGCCCGCAGCAAGGGCGATGCCAGGAAATTTTGGACAACGCTCATCGTAGTGTTTATCATCGTGCTGATTTGCAGTCCCGAACTGCGTTATCGCCTTCGTTCTCTGATCGAGTATCCCTTGCATTATAAAGAGTACAAACAGTTTGGCATACGCATTCCAGGCCGTTACAAAACACATGGAATTGACGTGAGCCGATGGCAAAGCCGGGTGGACTGGAAACGGGTGAAGAAAATGAAGGTGGGCAGTGTGAAAGTAAACTTTGCATTCATCAAAGCCACCGAAGGCACCTGGATGAAAGACCCGGAATTCGAGCGGAACTGGAAAGGTGCTCGGGAGGCCGGCATCGTGCGGGGCGCTTATCATTTTTTCCTGCCCGACATGAGCGTGAAAGATCAGGTGCTGCAATTTAGCCGGGCGGTCAAATTGAAATCGGGCGATTTGCCGCCCGTGGTGGACATTGAAGAAACACGCGGCATGGGTAAGACGCAGATTCAAAAATACACCAGGGAATTTCTTGAACTGCTTGAAAAACAATACAAAATCCGCCCGATCTTGTACACCAACCGCGATTTTTACAAAAACTATTTTGCTGAAAACGAGGCTTTCAAAGGCTATCGCTTTTGGATCGCACATTACCATGTTTCCGATTTTGATATGCCGGGCGATGAAGATTGGCATTTCTGGCAGCACAGCGACCGGGGCAATGTGAACGGCATCAACGAACTGGTGGATTTTAATGTGTTCAATGGAGACAGTGTGGCGTTGCGGAAGTTGTGTGTGCCTTAATAGTCACCTCTTCGGCACCTGCTCCAAGATCCATTCCTTTTCAATAACCGATGTATTGGCCTCAATTTCAGCCCTAAAATCGGCTGCCGCTTTTTTGTCGTTCAGATTCAGTCGCACCAGTTTTTGAATATAGCGCAGGGTATTGAGGTAGTGTAAAGAGTGGTATCCGATGATTTTTTTCTTGCGGAGCAAAAGGATCTTGAAACTCGCCAACAGCGCATCAAGCGCGTCAAACTCACTCGTTTCATAGTACATTTTCAAGAGCATAACCCGGCTGTCAAGGTTGAGCAATAAATCGCTCTCACCCACACGAGCGAGCAAGGGCATGGCTTGACCGTAGTTTTTTTGGGCAAAATATAATTTGGCCAGGTTGTAATCGCGGTGTGCGCTGCGATATTTTTCTTCTAAAAACGGTTCGTATTGTTCAATAAACTGTTCCACCCAGATAAACTCCCGCAGCCTCAAACCCAGCGCCACAATGTTTTTAAATGCAAACCGACTCAGGTAGCCATTTTCGAGCAAGGCCCTCGTATCAAGCCCAATGCGATAGAGATCAAAGGCTTCGCGCACATATCGCGCCTCACCTGAGTTGAGCCTTCTGATACAATAGTTGATGGCGAGCAGTGTAAATGTGCGGGTCTCATCTTCTGGAAGGGCTTTGCCCTGCGATTCAAGTTCGCGGCGAAATGCCCGGAAACTTTCCTCGTTGCCTTCGGTGAGGGCTTGATAGCAATGGTAATAAAGTGCCACGATGGGCACTTCCAATAAGTCGCTTTTTTCCACAAACAGCAGCAATTCGGGCAGAAACGAATTGTCGTAATTAACTTGGAACACCGTTCGGTGCGATTCCATAAGACAGGCGAGGCGAAGCTTGTTTGCCGCAGCATATACATCAAAGGCCCGGCTGACGGCCACCAGGTCGTTTTCTTGCGTTCGGCCATGTTGCAATTGCGCTACGGCATAGCGCTCCCATTCCAATTGATACAAAAAATGGTAATATTGGCCATCGTGGGGCATTTTTTCCAGCCGATCAGAGGCACGGCGAAGCGTATGATCCAGGGATTTGCGAAGTTTTTTATCCCGGTAAATAGCCACTAAATGAAGCTCGCTGAGCAATGATGTCTTTTCCCAAGCCCTTTGGGCGAGAAAGGCCTCGACGCAGCCAAGCAAAAAAGACTGGAGATGTCGCCATTGAGCATCCCTGAAAGTTTGATCGGGATAAATAATTGAAAAGGCTTTTTTTGCATCAAGCGCCTCACTTTTGCTCCCCGAAAGCATTTCCCAAAGCCGAAGCACATCTTCACGACGGTTGTGATAGGGACTTTTTAGAAATACCGAGCATTCCCTTTTTTCGACAACACTAAGTGTTTCTATTAACTCAATTAATTTATTATCAGCCATTTAACGTTTCAAATTGCACGATTTGCTTTTTGACAAAAGTATAAAATTGTAGTCACCTACTGACAAATGATCTCGAATCTTTGTAGCGTCAAAGAAATATGCCAAGGTTGTCAACCAAGAGGTGCACCGCTTTGAAACTGATACTACTGGCAGATTCTAACCTAAACAGCAAACAATTCATCTCATTCAAGATTCAGATCATGAACACAAAAAAAATCCTGACCCTGCTGCTGCTGCTTTTTATGGCCGGAAGGAGCATCGCACAACCGCCGCCCATTTTGGATAGTGTCTACGGATATGTTTTCCGGGATATTGATGGCGACTGTATCCAAGATGCCTTTGAAACCGGCTTGGAAAATTGGGCTATATGGGCTGTCAGTTGGGATTCAATTGGCGGGCCAGACACCTTGATTGGCTTGACAGACGCTAATGGACTCTATACAATCACGGTTCCGTTTCCTAATGCCGGAAACGTTGCTTATTTCTTCAACGCTTACCCACCGAATGATAATAATGGATACTGTGTCCAAACCTGCGAAAACTATCAGGAGATTTTCCCTGGCCCTTCTGGAGGCAATACCTTTACCCTAGAAGCCAATTTCGGTTATTATTGCGATACTATGCCCTTCTGCCCAATAATAGATGTGGATATTGCTACCCCAATACTACGGCCTTGTTTTGTGTCTACTTATTTTGTGGATTATAAAAATCTAGGCTCCATACCTGCGCCTGATGCTTACATTGATGTGACTTTTGACCTTCCACTACAAGTCCTAAGTGCAAGTGAACCATACAGTTTGATCGGCAATGTGTACAGATTCCAATTGGGCACCCTCCAGGCGTTTGCACAGGGGTCTTTTTCCATCGAAGTCTTTACTCCGTGTGACGAACCCGTCGGCAAAACCTACTGTGCGGAAGCGCATGCCTACCCTGACACTTGCATAACGCCACCAGGCGCGAACTGGGACGGTTCAAAAATCGAGGTAAGCGCTTTTTGCGAGAACGATGTGGTTTCCTTTTCGCTCAAGAATGTGGGAACAGGCGATATGACCAATATGCTGGAATATATTGTTGTAGAGGACAACGTGTTGTTGATGCAAACGCCCGGCCAATTCCAGCTGAATGCCGGGGATGAATTGCTCCTCCCATACCCGGCGGATGGAAGTTTTTTTCGCCTTGAGGCACAGCAATCTCCTGGATACCCGGGGTTTTCTCAGCCGATTGCCTGGGCAGAAGGTTGTGGCGGAAACGGCAGTTTGAGTCTGGGATTTGTAAACCAATACCCCCTTGGGGACAATGCCCCCTGGATCGATATTTTCTGTCTGGAAAGTGTAGCATCTTTTGACCCGAACGACAAACAAGGCTTCCCACGAGGCGTAGGCGATGAGCACTACATTGATCAAAACGTGGACCTCGAATACATGATTCGCTTCCAGAACACCGGAACTGCTTCGGCCATCAATATCGAAATCCGCGACACGCTTCAGGTACAATGGCTCGACCCTAATACGATTCGCCCAGGCGCGGGCAGCCATCCTTACCAGTTTGATATGCA
>CAZPTQ010000293.1:0-3848 GCA_964589365.1 uncultured Saprospiraceae bacterium | reverse complement strand
GTGGCTGAAGAAGTAGCAGTGGCAACAGAAGTAGAAGCGGTGGCTGAAGAAGTAGAAGCAGTACCAACAGAAGTAGAAGCAGTGGCTGAAACAGTAACAGAAGCAGTAGCAGAGGAAGCCGCCCCAGAAATAGAAGCAGCAGCAGAAGCGGTGACAGAGGAAGGAGAAACAGCAACAGAAGAAAAAACAGAAGAATAATACACCTTACTTCGAGGCGGCTGTTTACATTTGCCCTCGAAGCGTGTTTTGACGAAAAGACCTGATGAAGCCCTTGGTGGCTTCATCGGGTCTTTTTCAAAATAGAATCTGATAATACTCTCACATCTTTACCTGCCGACGCCTTAGCGAAGGCGGGTCTCACTCTTCTCACACTATGCAGGCTTTAGACGACCAATATTTTGACCGCTTGAACGTGATCGCGGCAGCCATCCAAGATTCCGACAACCTCGCGCAATACCTCGAAGAGGAGGAAGACGAGTTTTACAACGAATTGCGCACGGAGTTTGAGCCAATGCTCTCCATTTTGCACCACCAGGTGGCTTCGGAGGCCCCTTTGCAGTTGGTGACCTTTGAAAAATACCTGCTCGAACCGCCATTTGAAGGGCTTTACCTACCTCGTATTTTGGGCTACGCCGTGCTGCGCGGCGAGATCAACGACCAGTACAAGTACGTTCGCCCCAACGACCACTTTAAGGAAATCCTGATTGCCATTTGCAAGAGCGTTCATTTTGAACAACTGAAAAAACGAATCGGGCAGAGCATTACCGTAGGTTTTGCACTGAGCAGCGACATCTGGATCACCAACCTGATGAGCCTTGTGGAGAACAAGCGCATCCGTTATTTCCTACAGCAGCTGAAGCAAGACCGCTTCCGCGACTTGAAAGACCGCGAAGATATCTACCGCCGTTATTCCAATCAGTTCCGCAACGAGCAGTACCACTCAGCAGATTTCCCCAAGACTTTGGGCGAGATGAAGCCGAATTTTTCAGCACTTCGCCAGTTTCTGCTCAAACGCTTCGGGACAGGCGCCGGCAATGACAGCCTGAAAGCCCAAATCATTAACTTTCTGAACAACAAAGAATTTCACGCCACGGAAGAATATCTCGAGATGCTTGCCATTTGTGGCAATTTCGTGGACCTTGACCCGGCAGAGCGCAAAGCGTTCGCCACACATTTCGAGCGGGAGCGGCGTTCGTTCCAAGAGTTCGATACTCGCTATTTGCGTTTCCTTATAGGGCTTTACAAATCGCCAGGCATTGATGCCGCCAACGACGAGCGCATGAACCAAGTGGTGGACAAAACCTATAAAGACAGGATTTCGGATTATTACCGCATTGCTGACAAAATTCACAGCCTTGGCTATGTTCATCCAGATGCGATAGAAGCCGTGCAGGATTTTTACAACGCGCATGAAGGCCTTGCGGTAGAAACGGAGTGCCTGCGCCAATTGGTGATCACCTACTTTACTCGACTCTTAAAGGGCCTTTCGGAGCGCGAGTACATGGATTATTTCGAGTTGACGAAGATTTTTGGCCTATACATGAAAATCTTTGGCAACCAACAATTCAACCAGGACGTAGAAAAACTCTCGCTCAGCTATATCGGCAAACTCCTCAAGGTATTTACCGACAAACGGGCTAAAGACTACCAGGATGTGAAGCGTTTTGTGTCTACACAGTTTGTGGACTTCAAGTTCCTGACCGACAAAGAGGTGGTGGAGTTGTTCAAGACCCGGCGCAAGCGTCGCAAGAAGTCGGAAGACGAAGAGTAGGGAATAACCAATGTCCAATACCCAGTGTCCAATACCCAAGTGGTGAGACCTTCGCCAAGGCTACGGTGGGTAAATCGTTCATCGAAGTTTTTAGACTGCAAATCTAATGATGGGCGAAGGTGTTTTTTCTTAAAATACCTTCGCCTGCGTTTTTGGGGAATATGTCCCCAAGATTGTACCAACATCCAAATATCCAAATATCCAAATATCGCCTTTACCCATGTCAGTTCTCCTTTTCCTCATTGTACTCTACATCCTGCTTGGCTTGAGCATGATGAAATTGTTTGAAAAAGCGGGCGTTCCTGGCTGGAAAGCGCTCGTTCCTGGCGTCGCTGCCATGGAATGGTGCAAGATGGTAGGCCGAAAACCGCAATACGCACTTTGGTTTTTGTTCCCCGTGGTCAATTTTTTCATTTACGCGGGCTTGACGATTGACATGATCCGCTCCTTTGGCCGACATGGGTTTTGGGACTCGGTGTTGGCTGTCATATACGCACCCGTATCGTTTTTCCTTGTTGGGAGAGATTCCGACGCGAAATACGAGGGGCCAATTCTGGAAAAAGAGCGCGAATTCCACCGCCTGCACCACGAGGCACTGGAAAAAAAGGACGTGTTAGGGCTGAAAAAATTGGATGCTCAATACCCTCAGTTCAAAAAATCAGCCACACGGGAGTGGACCGAGGCCATTGTTTTTGCAGTGTTTGCAGCAGCGTTCATTCGGATGTTTCTCATAGAAGCCTACGTCATACCCAGTTCTTCAATGGAAGGCTCCCTCAAAGTGGGCGATTACCTTTTTGTCAGCAAAGCACATTACGGTATCCGCACACCTATGACGGTGATCCAATTCCCCTTGATGCACAATGTAATGCCCGTGACGGGCAACGAATCTTATTTAGAAAAACCCTCGCTCCCCTACTACCGCCTTCCCGCCTTCGAAAAGATTGACCGCAACGAACCAGTAGTGTTCAACTGGCCTGCTGGCGACAGCGTGTATATTGTTCCCGGCCGTAGTTGGGACGTTGGCCAATGGAAGCGCAAAAATCTGACCGCTGAATATAAGGGCATGAATGTCCCGTTCGTGACCCGGCCCGTGGACAAAAAAGACCATTACATCAAACGTTGCCTTGCCATTGCCGGCGACAGCTTACAAATACGGGACGGTCAAGTTTTTGTGAACGGCCAAGCAGCGCAGAATCCCACCCACCGACAATTTACGTATCAAGTCAAACTTGGCGCCACACCCCTGAATGTTCAAAAGGTGGCCGATCTTGGGGTAAATATTTACGACCTCGACCAGGCAAGAGCTCCTCGCGGCGCAGCTGCAAAAAAAGGTTATTTTAACCTTGACGACACCCAAGTGGCTAAAATCAAATCCTGGGGCTTTGAAGTAGTTCGTCTCAAAAACGAAAACCGTGTCCCCGGAGATTTATTCCCCAATGACCCTAAGCAATACACCAGCTGGACAGTGGACGATTTCGGGCCACTCTGGATCCCAAAAAAAGGAGCCTCCACAGCGCTAACGCTTGCCAACCTACCCTTCTATACGCGTGTGATCCAGGTTTATGAAAAAAACAAACTGGAGGTTCGCAACGGCAAAATTTTCATCAACGACCAGGAGACTACGTCCTATACCTTCAAACAGGACTATTTCTGGATGCAGGGCGACAACCGCCACAATTCCGAAGACTCTCGTTTCTGGGGTTATGTGCCCGAAGACCACATCGTGGGCAAACCGCTCTTTATCTGGTTCTCTACCAAAAACGGCAATATGCGCGACGGAATCAATTGGGATCGGATTTTTAAGTCGGCGAGTACGATGTGATGACCTCTTTACCCGCTGTAGCTTTGGCATAGGCGGGCCAGGCAATGCCTGATTTTGTTTCCTGTGGCGTGTACGCGCCACAGGAAACTTTTAATTTTTATTGCTCATGAAAAATTTGACACCCTCCATTCTTTTTTGTTGCTGTGCAAGCTTATTACCTGCTCAACAAATTTGGTATGTCAACTACGCCGCCCTGGGAGCCAATAACGGCAGCAATTGGGCAGACGCATATAAAGACTTGCAAAATGCGCTCGC
>CAZPTQ010000292.1:0-3908 GCA_964589365.1 uncultured Saprospiraceae bacterium | reverse complement strand
TCCGTTTTTTTCGCATACCGCTGGAATCTTATTGTTCTTTGTTTTGCTTTCACTTGCTATTAGAGTGCAATTATGAACTTTGCAATATCCAATTAAGTATGGGTCTGCTTCTTCTTTCCCTTCGGCTTGTTTTCGTGCATTTAAAAATCCTGTATTGTACTCAGCATTTATTATTGGTATAGCTTCGTTGAAACTTGCAGCGTCAGTCTCAACCACTAAATGCTTTTCCCACTTTTTTACCCACTTTTTTAAAAAATCCTCTTTGCCTTCATAGTCGTTGATTTCTTGCTCTACAAAGTCAATTGTTTTGAAACAGCCTTGTGTTATTAAATCTTCAATTTCTTCCCAAATTGCAGCGAATACAGGGTTATCCTTCTTAAATGTTGACTCAAGAGTGATAAGTCCGCTTGTGTCAATAACATAAACTGTATTTCCTTCGCTGAATAAATCCATCATTAAGCGTTGAGAAGTTGTCTAGTTTTCGGAATGTAGGACAACTTAACGCCTAAAAAATCAGACAAGTCCTTTAAGTTTATGCGGTTTTCGTCATAGGCTTTAAAAGCCAACCCGATATATGTCCTTCCTTTTTCCTGCACCGATTCTTTGGCTAAATTTCGACCCTCTGGATTTTTAGCTCTTCCAAATTGAGGCTTATTCCATTTCTCATGTTTCTCTTTATAGAAAGCTTTGGTTGTAAGTCCGTTATCGAGAAGACTTCTTAGGATTGCAAGTGGTCCCACATGAAAATGATTGGCTAAATCAACCAAGTCTTTTTTAGCCCAAATTTTCTGTCCCTGTTCCTGGTATTCTTGTAAAATGCGCATTTGAAATAGTTCAGATGTTGGCACCAATACTTCAGCCGCAAAAGCATTACACCATTTTTCTAGTTCCCATTGCGGGTTTAAGGATAAATCACTAATCGCACCTTCATTTAACAGAATGTGTCCAAGTTCATGGAAAATTGTAAATATTTTTGAATGCGGTGGTTCGCCGCCTCTTTTTACTCCAATGATGGGAATGATATCGTCAACAATGGCAAAGCCTCTTACATTATCTTTTGTAAGGCTTAACTGAAATACAGCAACTCCTAAAGTTTCAATTCTTTCAAAGTATGCTTCTAATGCGATTCTTATATTATAAATTTCTCTAATTTCATTCAATTGCAAAAGTTGGCGGATTTTACCTGCAACCTCTTGTGGGTTGTCCTGTATTGATGCTGACAAATTGAATTTTGAAAATGGGATGCCCATTTCTTCTCGGAGTTCCACAAATGACTGTGCCAATGCCCTTGCTTTGCGCACTGCCATGATGGTTTTTTCATGGAACTGTCCAAGTTCTTTTGAATCAATAGTGCGTCTGTCCGCAGGCAATGGTTTTTCCTCTGGTGGTTTATTCAATAGCAGTGTTGCTATGGTTCGTTTGTATGTCTTGGAAAATGCCTTCAACTCCTCCAAAGTGGGCTGCTTTTCGCCTGTTTCCAATTGAACCAATCGCTTTGGAGAAATACCAGTGCTTTCATAAGCCTGTGAACGATTCAAGGCAAGTGATTCCCTTGCCCAAACAAGGACTTCATGGCTTACATTGATATGGATATTTTCATTCATTTAGCTGGTTACTAATTGCTTGTACTGTATAAACTCGATTGGAAAAGAATTCGTGTTTAAATGATTATAGATAAATTCAATTCCTTCTGTTGTCAATCTGCCGACCAACTCAAATGAACCCCATCCCTGAAACTTCACAAAAACCTGATTGACAAAATAAGTATTTGAAAATACAACTTCATGCCCTGCTTCAAAATGGTTTGCAGCCATCAAGATATTATCAAATTGACCATTCGGGCCGGTATGTGCCAGTATAATTCCATGAAAGTCACTGTTACCATCATAAAATTCATCCCAAACTGCAGCTGGATGAAACAGGCCGTTGAGCCAATCTATTCGGGATATCCTGTTTGATGGTAATATTATGTCTCCCTTGCTAAACATCAGTTTTTATTTTTGATTTCAACCAACAACTCTTTCACATTCACGTCTAAGATTTTTACAACTTCATAAAGTACTTCAAGTCTTGGCTGTTGTCGGTTTTGAATATAGCCGTTCACCATGTTGTAACTCTTACCGAGTTTTTCAGCTAACCAAGTCTGCTTAATTCCCTTCTCGTCAAGTACTTCTTTTATTCTGTTCATTTCAACAAAAGGCAAGGCTGCTAAAGTAGGTTTTATTTTTGTTTTATCTCATTTTTTAATATAAAAAGTGTTTAAATTATTGTCGCTCTGTCAGTCCGTGCGTTGGCAAAAAATGGCTCTTTTAATTTTTTGAAGCGTTGGTTCGCGTGTTGGAATAAACCAAATCTGCCATTTGTGCGGTGGGTTTTTCAGCATGCCCCACAACTCGTAAATATACGCAGCATCCCAGCGCAAAGGCAAAAGTAAATTAAAGGGCTAAACCCTGCAATAAATCAATCGTTTTTAAAAAAGTTACCTCCCCTTTCTCTGTCCCAACTTTTTTTTGATCCTTCCCCCCAAATGCTGCACATGAAAAACATCCAACTTGTATGGCTCTTGAGCTTTTTAGCCATGCTTTTGAGCTTCAGCGCCCAATCACAGTTCCTCAAAGTGATGACCTACAACATCCGGCTCGATGTAGCCTCGGATGGCGAAAACGCTTGGGAGCATCGGCGCTTCTTTATGGTCACACAGATAAAATTTTACGAGCCGGATATTCTGGGGATTCAGGAAGGATTGCCACAACAGGTGTTGTTTTTGCAGAAGAATCTTAACCCGTACAAACGCGAAGGCATTGGACGCGAGAGAAATGGCGAGGTGGAGGCCTCCACTATTTGTTAACAGATGGATGAGCTGTATTTCCCCAAAAAGTAATCACCTTACCAAGGTCACATCTCCACTCAACTGAATGATTTCCCCATCAATAAATTCAATCAAGGCCACCCATACAAAGACGTCAATGTTCAAATCCTGGCCTTTGAATGTACCGTCCCAACCGGCCGGCTCGTCATTCGTGTGGATATCGTTGGCCTGATAAATCTGACCGCCCCAGCGATTGAAAATCTTAAGGCTTAAGATCTGTTTTACCCCGTCATCGGAAAAAATGGTAAAGAAGTCGTTGCTGCCATCCCCGTTCGGCGTAAAAACATTGGGCGCATAAACCCTCCGATGCTGCCTGATCTGGTAGCAAATGATATCCAGGGCAAGGCAGCCTTTTTTGCTCCGCACCAGCACCTGCTGACACCCCGGCGCGGTGGGCTGGAAACGGTAGGTGTCACAATCCGCGCATTGCAGTGAATCCTCCGAGCCCCACCAGGTATATTCCATGATCTCGGAATGGGGGATGTTGACGGCAGCCGTCAGCTCAACCATATCCCCCAAATTGATCACCAAATCGAGGCCCAGATGGACGGTCTGGACGTTCGGCTCGGCAAGGGTTGCGCTTCCCGAAAGGGTACAGCCCTTGGCATCTGTAACGCTGAGGGTATAAATGCCCGCCTCCAGTCCGCCGATATCAGCCGTGGTTTGTCCACTGCTCCACTGAAGCGCGTAAGGCGGCGTTCCACCGTTGGCTATTGCACTCAAAGCGCCATTGTAGTCGCCAAAGCAGCGGATATTTGTTTTATCGGTCTGGAGCTGGAGTGGTGGAGGCTCGTTTATTTGCGCCGTAGCGGTGGACATACAACCGTGGGCGTCCGTAAGGCTGAGGGTGTAGCTACCCATGGGCAGGTTTGCGATTTGAGGGGTATTCGCTCCATTGTTCCAGAGATAGGTGTACGGCAATATCCCACCAGACACCGAAACGGCAGCATTGGCATCATTCAAACCAAAACAGGAAACGTCCGATGCGGTGGCACTGCTCGTCAAAAGCGGGGGTTGCAAAACAGCGACCGAGGCGAGG
>CAZPTQ010000291.1:0-3914 GCA_964589365.1 uncultured Saprospiraceae bacterium | reverse complement strand
TGCACTTTGTTGCAATTAGCGGTGAGGCCGCTCGTGTTTAATACGTCCATCCCGAATAAGGAAGTTTGAGCGGTGCCGTGTTAGAGAACGAACTGAATGGGCCAAATTTAGCTTCCAAAACTGGCACGTTCACACTGCCATTGTTGTCTATGCGCATTCCCCGATAGTTGTTTAGGAAGGTTATCGAGCCAAAGAATTCAAATTTGCTCCCTTTTTTGAAATGTATTGCCAATTCGGCATCTGAGAACGTGCTATTTTCTTGATCAAGCCTTGCACCCTGTTCTACCACGATACCTTTACTCACCTGGTCTCCACAAGTAAACATATCTACCCGACCAATGGCCAGCGTGTCGTCATCAAGTACCCGTATTTCCGCACCGGGCCACATTAATAATGTTCCCCGGTCAGCAAAATTGTCGAAAAAGCATAGTCGCAATAGCGGCACATCAACAGTCAGCACAGGAGGATTGCCCGTTGAATCGGGCAAAACCATGATACTGTGCGTCCTGTCCAAATTGGGGGCTCTCCAGAAACCAGTAAGATCGGCATAATGGTCGCTCACGTTTTGGGAACCAACCATTGGGAAATAAGGCTCCTCAAAAAGGATTGTGCCCACCAATACCTCTGGTTGATTCGAAGGAGGCATTGGAGGTATCTGTGGCTCTCCCGCTCCATCTGGCTCATCTGCCATAACCCAAACCCCCCATGGAACATCCCCGAAAAAGAAGTTTGGTGCAAAGGAAAATGGGAAGGTAAAAGAGGTAACACCAATATCCGAAGCTGAAAGTTGCACTCTAAAACGGAATATTAATGCCCTCTGTGGGTATGAGATCAGGGTATCAATTTGGGTCAATACAGGAGAGCCCGCTGTAGGTGCATATTGGATATTGCTGAAATAACGGACAATAGGTGAAAATACGGTGCCTAGAAATCGCGTATCAGCCTGAGCATCGGCTTCAATAAATACAAAAACGTCCGTAGTACAGTTTTCATCGTGCGCTACATCAGCAGTCACGCTAAAGCCGTCAGATGTACAGAACGGTCGAATGAGTCCGGTCGGGATATCTGACGACCCAGAACTGATTTGTGCAAAACATTGTGCTATAGTGCTATGCGTTGTCGAGAAAACCAACGCTATGCTAAGAAGGGGTATGAAAATCCAGCGCTTGCTGAATGCCGATGAGCCGATGAGCCGAAATTAAGAACTTTGGTGTGTTTCATCTTAAATGAATCGTTTTGAGTGAAAAATGGGTGAAAATTGTACCCGCCTGAACGGGTATCTTTTCATGGATTAGGCACGAGAAGATTAAAGAAAACTGCCGGGGGGTGGGCATTTGGGCTTTTGTCCCGGCAAAATCAATTGATGCAGGGAAGGTAAGCACATTGTCAAAATAATGTCAGGACAATAAAATGGAAAAGTCAGGAGTCCGAAGTTGTAAAAATGGGCAATGAAGTAGATGAAAACTTCACAAGATTGGATCGAAAAGTCAGGTTTCTGACTAAACAAAAGATCAAAAAAAGAGCGGAACGCAACACGCGCCCCGCCCTTAAGCTGCTGTTTATCGTTTCTACCTGAGATTTATCTCACCTTCCATACCACCTCTTGCGCGCCAAGATCCTTTGCTAAGAAACGCGCCAGCACAAAGAAATAATCAGATAGCCGGTTGAGGTATTGCAAAGCCAAATCCTCTACTGGTTCGCCCGATTGAACGAGTGCGACCGTCAGGCGTTCGGCGCGACGGCACACGGTGCGACACAGGTGGCAAACAGACACCGTGGGGTGTCCTCCCGGCAGGATAAAATTCTTGAGCGGGGGCAATTGCTCGTCCATCTTATCCATTTCATCTTCCAGCAGTTTGACATCGGCGGGCAAAAGGTCGGGCGTAGGTGGATGCTTGGCTGGGTCGGAAGCAAGGTGTGCGCCCAATGTAAAGAGCCGATGCTGGGTGTGCGCCAAGATTTCTTGAACGTGTTGGTTTTCAAGCGAATCGCGTAATAGGCCGATGAACGAATTGAGCTCGTCCACAGTACCATAAGCATCCACCCTCAGGTCGCTTTTGGGTACTCGCCTACCGCCAAACAGTGCGGTTTCGCCCTTGTCGCCCGTTTTAGTGTAGATTCTGAAAGCCATTTTTTATGAAGTGATGAAGCCGCTCAGGATCATTGTTTGCCAAACTCAGAGGCTGGCTTTGAAATTTGCGGTTTGAGCATTATAGGTTTCTGACTGCCTGACTTGGTTGGTTTCTGACTGCGTGACATGGTTGGTTTTATGCTGCCTGGCTTGCTCGTTGACCCTCCACCATCTTGAATTTTAGAACTATCAATAACCATTTCTCCGTTCAGTGCCTTCCAGCAAAGTGGTGCCCATTCCTGGAGTGGTTTACGCAGTTCCTCTTTCTTGGTGCGGCCTTGTGCCAGTTGAAAGCGCTCTAGTAGTACTGTCTTGAGTTTAGGCTTTAGAGATGATATGACGGAGCCAACTTTCTCGTCTGTAGCAAACGGGATGATTTCGAGGCAAGTGGTGGCGTGTTGAAGCGATTCGACGCCATCTACGGTTCCGCTGAATTCAAAGAGGGCTTTGATTCCCTTTGGATCGCCTTTTTGGGCCATATCAACATTTTCCATGTACTTGAATTTGGCCCATTCGGCGGTTTTGAGCACGTCGCTGGAAATTTCAATTTCCGTTTTTTTAGCCTTTTGGGCATGGAGCATAAAAGGGGAAAGCAATACAGAAACACAGGCAAGGAGGAAAGCACTTCTCATGGGAAAAAGATTTAGGTTAAAAAATAGATGGGCAAAGATACTGCGGCTTGTTTCGCAATTGGGATTGGGGATTGGTTAAACTATGTCAAATAAAAAAAACTTCCATGCTGCGGCCGACATAAACCAAACATCTTTTTGAAATCAATTTTAGTTGCGAAGGCTTTGCCTATTTTTGCGCCGCTTTTATAGCAATCTACATTCAACACTTATCACTTACCACCTATAATTCATGGGACGCGCGTTTGAATTCCGCAAAGAAAGAAAATTTAAGCGTTGGGCCGGCATGGCCAAAACCTTTACCCGGATCGGGCGAGAAATCGCACTGGCTGTAAAGACAGGAGGGCCAAACCCCGAATACAATTCTCGCCTCCGAGGGGCTATCCAGAATGCCAAAACGGCTAACATGCCCAAGGCAAACGTCGAGAGCGCGATCAAAAAAGCCTCTGGCAAAGAAGCCGAAAACTTCCAGGAAATAATCTACGAAGGCAAAGGCCCCAGCGGTGTAGCCATTCTTGTGGAAACTGCTACCGACAACCCAACCCGCACCGTTGCCAATGTACGGATGTACTTCGACCGCTGTGGAGGCGCGCTTGGCACTTCAGGCAGTGTAAGTTTCCTTTTCGACCATAAAGGCGTGTTCAAAGCAAAGGCGGAGGGCCATGATTGGGACGAACTGGAGCTGGAACTGATTGACGCCGGCTTGGAAGAACTAAAGCGCGAAGAAGATGAAATTGTGCTGCTCAGTGCTTACACCGACTTCGGCACCCTTCAAAAAGCATTAGAGGACCGCAACATCGAAACCACCAGTGCCGCATTGGAATACATCCCCAACACGACCAAAAAACTCGACGACACTGAGGTAGAAGCTTTGGTAAAACTTCTTGACCGGCTGGAAGACGATGACGACGTGCTCAATGTGTACCACACCATGGACATGTCAGAATAATGCCTTGTTTACCAATCCTTTTTCAAGCGCGATGGTCGGTTTGCAGGCGCTAATTCGCGGTATGCACCGGCATTCTTTTGTTCTTCCGAAAACACTGCCTCATTGAGCAATCGTCTGGCTGCATCCGGTGGAAGACTTGAAGGGGGAATCTCCTTTTTCCGCGAAGGATCAGTCTGATCGAGGTAATGCTGCCGAGGCCGAACAC
>CAZPTQ010000290.1:0-3978 GCA_964589365.1 uncultured Saprospiraceae bacterium | reverse complement strand
TATTTTCATCCCCACTCATGTACGACATTTTGCAGCTTAACGACAAGCTGGTGACAGAGCTCAAAGAAATCGCCCAAAAACTTGGCGTAAAGGGCATCGCCAAATTTTCCAAGCAGGATTTGATTTATAAAATCCTGGACGAGCAGGCTCTTGCGGAAAAAACCGCCACCAATCGGGTAGTGCCCATTGTAGAAGAGCCTAACCCACAAACCGGCCGCCGCACCCGAAAAGTGAAACCATCGGACGACGACGAAGTGGAACAAGCTCCCCTTCCCGAGCAGCCCGCAGCAGAAAAACCAGAAAAAACCGCAAAGCCGGCGCCCGCCCGCCGTGAACGGCCTGCCAACCCCGAACCGCGCCAAGATCGCAACCCAAACCGCCCACTTCCCGAGGAAAAACGTGAGCGCGACCAAAAGCGCCCAGCTCCTGAGGGCAATCGCGATCCGGCTTCACCCCAACGCCGCGACGACCGAAATGAGCGACCTACTCGCGACCAAAATCGCCCAGCACAAGAGGGCAACCGTGTCCAAAACCGCCCGGCTCCCGCCAATGAAGCATCGGAAAACCGCCCAACTCCCGCCAATGAAGCATCAGCAAACCGCCGTGACCAACCCCAACAACGCTCAGAAGGCCAAGGCCGTAATCGCGACCGTTGGGAAGACCGACGTGACCGTCGTCAACGCGAGTGGGAAGACCGCCGTCGCGACCACCCGCCGCAACGCCCCGGCCAGCCAGGACTTTTCGACTCTGATGCTGCCAAGTTGCAAAACCTTGAAGAAGAATATGTTGCACCGATAAATGGCAACGAAGAAGAAGATGAGGTCATGCCCATGCACCGACCATTTGCACCACTGGCAGGCCAACCCGAAGACAGACAAGAGCAAGCTGTCCCCGTTGTTCCAGTAGAACCGCTTGAAGTGATGCCGCCAACAGTTCATCGCGAACGTTTCGATGTTGAACTTGATGGAATTGTAGAAGGTCTCGGCACTTTGGAGATGATGCCTGATGGCTATGGATTTCTGCGCTCTCCCGATTACAACTACCAAACCAGCCCTGACGATATATATGTCTCGCCTTCGCAAATCAAACTTTTTGGCCTGAAAACGGGCGACACTGTGCGCGGTGCCATTCGTCCGCCGAAGGAAGGCGAGAAATATTTTGCGCTCCTGAAAGTTGCCAAGATTAATGGCCTCGACCCCAAAGACGTGCGCGACCGTGTGCCGTTTGATTACCTCACGCCTTTGTTCCCAACTTCCAAGTTTACACTGCTCACCAGCCCGACCGGGCGTGACTTTGGCAACCGTGTTATTGACCTTTTTACCCCTATTGGTAAAGGCCAGCGGGGCCTTATCGTGGCACAGCCAAAAACAGGCAAAACGTTTTTGCTCAAGGACATTGCAAATGCCATCACCAAAAACCACCCCGAATGCTATGTCATCGTATTGCTCATTGACGAACGCCCGGAAGAGGTGACGGATATGCGTCGCAACGTGAAAGCAGAAGTGGTGGCTTCCACCTTCGACGAGTTGGCTGAAAACCATGTGCGCTTGGCCAATATCGTGTTGGAAAAAGCCAAACGTATGGTTGAATGCGGCCACGACGTGGTAATTCTGCTTGATTCTATCACGCGCATGGCACGTGCCTACAATACGGTGGCGCCAGCCAGCGGCAAAGTCCTTTCCGGCGGTGTGGAAGCCACAGCACTTCAGCGTCCTAAAAAGTTCTTTGGCGCCGCACGCGCCATTGAAGATGGTGGCTCGCTTACCATACTTGCCACGGCACTCATAGACACAGGCTCGAAAATGGACCAGGTCATCTTCGAAGAATTTAAAGGCACGGGCAATATGGAACTGCAACTCGACCGCAACCTCGCCAACCGCCGCCTCTATCCGAGTGTTGACCTCACCAAATCGAGCACGCGCCGCGAAGACCTGCTTTTGGACAAAGACACGCTACAACGGATGTTTATCCTTCGCAACCACTTGGCCGATATGAAGCCGGAGGAAGCAATGGAGTTTGTGAAAAAACAAATGTTGCACAGCAGCAGCAACGAAGAGTTTTTGGCATCCATGAACCGTTAAGGAACGCGGATGGAATAAGCCTTCTCCTTTGATTATTTTGAAAAGCCCTCCGCGCACGTTTGATGCACGGAGGGCTTTGTTTGTCGAAAACAACGGACGCTCACCGCTCACTGCGCTCTCCCCCTCACATTATGGCACGAATTATGGCTATCAGAAATTTGTCGGCCAACGGCTAATTGTACAATTGAAGGGTTTTAATTCCGTTTCAAGATTGTTCCTTCGCCCCGACAAAACTTACATGCTACGCATTCTCTACACCTTTCTTTTGTTTGCCGTCGCGCCCAATACGGGCGAGCGGGCAGAGCATGTATCCTTGCCCAAGCCCGTTATTTTGCGTGGGGTAGATGTTTCTCACCATCAGAAGCTGATAGATTGGGATTCGGTGGCTGCTAAAGAGCCGCTTGATTTTGCTTTTGTGAAAGCTACGGAGGGTGGCGATTTTGTGGACAGCCTTTTTTGCCACAATTGGGACGAACTCAAAAGGCTTGGAATCCGGCGCGGCGCCTACCATTTTTTCCGCGCCTATGGTTGTGGTGACGAACAAGCAGCCCATTTTCTCAGTCAGGTGGAAATGATGCCTGGTGACATTGCGCCTGTGTTGGATATTGAAGTGTTGGATGGAATTGCGCCTGAGATTATGCTTCAAGAAGCCAAAATCTGGTTAGAATTAGTTGAACATCAATTGGGTGTGAAACCAATCATTTACTCAAATCAGCATTTTTACGAGCGGTATCTGACTGGTCATGTGGATCATTACCCATTGTGGATAGCGCGCTATTCAGAAGAAAAGCCGTTTTTAACCACTGGAAAAAGCTGGGAATTCTGGCAGTTTTCCAATGAAGGCTGCGTGGAAGGGATTTGTAAAAAAGTGGACCTCAATGTTTTTTCCGGAACTCCAGAAATGCTCGACCGCCTTTGTTGGTATCCTGAACGCGAACAAATTGAAGCGCCAGCGATAAGCCTCCCTTGATATTTCGCTGCACTTTGTATTTTGACCAAAAATGGTCTTTAAGCTCAAGCTGGAATATTACTTTTGCAGCCTAAAATTTTTCCGCTACATGAAGTATTTCTTCCTTGCCATCGCGACACTCCTGTTCGCGAATTCTTCCGTTTTTTCTCAACAATCTTCGATTTCTGAAAAAAAACTCCACAAGCACGTCTCTTATCTCGCTTCTGACAAACTCCAAGGTAGAGGCACGGGCACGCCCGGAGAGCGGCTGGCTGCCAAATACATTGCCAAGCAATTCCGCAAAATTGGCCTTACCCCCAAAGGCAATGACGGTACATTTTACCACAAGTTCAGTTTCAAAAAATCAAGCGATCCACACGGTGGTGCCGTGGATGCAAGCGCTCCATCCGTATCTGCTCAAAATGTCGCAGCATATCTTGATAATGGCGCAGAATACACCATTGTCATTGGGGCGCACTATGATCACCTTGGCTTGGGGCATGATCACAACTCCCTGGATGCCAACCCAGAAGGCAAAATCCACAATGGCGCAGACGACAATGCCAGCGGCACGGCGGGAGTCATCGAGATCGCTCGTTACCTGGCCAAAAATGGCGTAAAAGAGCAACACAATTTCCTCTTCCTCTGCTTTTCGGGCGAAGAACTTGGGCTTTATGGCTCCAAAAAATACACGGAGACCCCAACCATTGACTTAAACAAGGTCAGCTTCATGATCAACATGGACATGATTGGTCGCCTGAATGAAGAGAAAAAAGTGGTTGTTGGTGGCGTGGGCACTGCCCCGGATTTTGTCCCGACCTTGAAAAATCTGAAATCAGATCTGGGCATGAAGCTTGACAGTGCCGGCGTTGGACCGAGCGATCACACCTCTTTTTATTTGAAAAACATTCCCGTGCTTTTCTTTTTCACGGGTCAGCACTCGGACTA
>CAZPTQ010000289.1:0-3980 GCA_964589365.1 uncultured Saprospiraceae bacterium | reverse complement strand
CGCAACGCCACAACGCTTATTTCACACAACGCCGCAACGCTTATTTCACACAACGCCGCAACGCTTATTTCACGCAACGCCGCAACGCTTATTTCACGCAACGCCGCAACGTTTTGGCAGTCATGCAACCAAAACGTCGCGGCGTCGCGGCGTCGCGTGAAACCAGCGTTGCGTGAAATAAATTAGGCCCTACTGAAATGGATTCTGTATGTCCGGATTTTTTACAAAAACTGTATCTGTGAGCGTATGTAGGAATTTGACTAGTGCTTTTTTGTGGGCTTCGGAAAGGGTGTTATTTGGCGCATTCAGCCCTATGAGCGGCAGGTTTGGGTCTTCGTTGGCCACTCCAAAGCCTTTTTTCGAATAATTTTCGACCAGCTCTTCCAGGGTTTGGAAACGACCGTCGTGCATGTAAGGAGCGGAAAGGGCGATGTTCCGCAAAGTGGGCGTACGGAATTTTCCCTTATCAGAATGGTTGCCCGTCACTTCAAACCTGCCCAAATCTGTGAAGTCGTCCAGCGAAGCCACAGAGTCCAGACCGTTGTTGAAATAATTGTTGCCCGTTAAGGTAATGCCGCCGTGGCAGTGAAAACATTGTGCATCGGGCAAATTTAGCCCGTACTGCCAGGCTTCTTCAAAGTACATCAGGAAGCCATCCAATTCCTCATCATCAAAAATGTCAATATTGCCCTGCTTAAACTGGTCGAACTTCGAAGTTCCGCTGCTGATCAGGATTCGCTCGAACTGGGCAATGGCTTTGGCAGCCAATTCTTTGCTGATCTCAGCGCGGTCTTTGATACCAAATGCTTTTCTGAAAAGCGCAGGGTATGCAGGGTGATCCTTGAGTTTGCTTATTACCTGTGGCCAGGTATTGTGCATCTCGATGGGGTCTTCCACGGGACGCAGGGCCTGGTCTTCGAGCGAGGGCGACCTGCCGTCCCAGAAAAGGCCGTTGGTGGCATAGGCAATGTTCAGGAGCGCCATCGAACTGCGCCGACCCGCTATGCCGTCAATACCGATTGACACCGCTTTAAGGTCGGTAAAATTGTGTTGCGGCAAATGGCAGGAGGAGCAGGACATCGTGCTGTCTGCCGAAAGCAGGGGGTCGTAAAAAAGCCGCCGGCCCAGTTGCACCGCGTCCATGGTCATTGGGTTGTCAGCAGGCACCGGCACATTGGGGAAGAACGAAGGCTTTACGATGGTGTATGGCTGTGGGTTGTAGGGGATGTATTCCAGATCACCCGGGTCTGGGTTGTTATTGGGCATGTCCTTACATGCTAAAATGCTGAGCGCGAGCACAAGGCCGATGAAAATTTTGCTAAACAAGTTTTTCATTTTCTTCAAATTTAAGCTAAACCTCGCAGGTTTTTTTAAAACCTGCGAGGTTTAGTAAGTTACTGCGTCACCGTGGCAGCCTTCTCAAAATTGTGCATCAGCACCTGTGCTACGACCACGTCGTTGGGATTATTCGAAGTGTAAAAATTCGTCACGATGTCATAGTAAGAGCCGTCGTCCATGGTGAATATTTTTTCCAGGTCGAAGTTCACCGCAATCCCCGGCTCACCCGTATGAACATGAATGGGCAGGTCGAATTCAAACACTTTGTACACCGCATCAGAGCCACAGTGATAGAGCAGGGAAATGTCCAGCGACCCATTATTCTCGGAGTCGGCTTTGCCTTCAATCTTCGTGAAAATGTAACTGTTCCAGCCTGACCAATATTCGATTTCTTTTGCCAGTGGGTGGTTGTTGTCAAAGTCCGCTGGGCCTTTTGCATTGAGGGAAGGCTTTACCCCGTACCCAATTCGCAGCCCCGTGTATTCGCCCTCCGGGACGTTTTTATAGGTAATGGCTGGCGTAGCGGAAAGGTCAGTGGAAGCATTTTCCGGTGTAAAATCAATGTATTCAATTTCAGTAAGTCGGTGGCTGGAGCCATCGGCCTTGATTAGTTCAATATCAGAAAGGTAAGTGCTGAACCGAGTGAATTGCAGGGGGATGCCCGCGAGCCCGTAGGGGTAGTTTTTGTATTTCGTCAATTGCTCACCGTCAAAATGAGATTTGTAGGTGATGGTAAAATCAGCGGTTAGGCCCTCGTCATGTTCGTGACAACCAGGCGAAACAGCAAGGACAAAAAGCGCGAATACAAATGTGAGTTTTTTCATGGTGTAATTTTTGTGTGACGTTGGACTTTTGGACATCTTCACTGTGAAACGCTGAAAGTACTGTCCAAGTTGGCGACAATCCTCGTTTTCCAAGCCAGAATGTCGTGCATTGACCAATTTATCCCTTCAAACATCTTCTTGAAATCAACATGAAGTACCAATGGGAAATTATAGCCCGTTGGATGCACAAAAAATCCGGTCGCGCCGATGCGTGGTTGGCCTAAATCTGATTGAAGGAATCGGAGTGTGTCGGGCTGTGTGGCTCCCATCGAATCACGGACCACCACGGCCTGCAGAAACACAAATCCTGCCGATTGGTCGCGCCAAAGGATGTCTGGTTGGTTCGAGAGCGGGTGGTTTGCAGGGGCTTTAGAGGGAATGACTTTTTGTGCCTCTCCCGACAAGCCGAGGCGAAAATTCAACGCCTCAAAATTGCCATCCTGCCGAAAAGTTCCTATTACATAATCAACAGGAGTGCGGCGAACAAGCTGAAAATCGTTGGTGAATCGTTGGCTGCTGGTGTCGCTGCCCGAGAAAGTATTGAGCGTTAGCGTATCGCTTACCGTAAAGACTTCTCCATTTTGAAACAATTGAAAATCAGAAAGATAGAAGGCCACGCTTTTGATTCGGAAGATTTGGCCGCTGGAATTCAGATAGAGCGAATCATTCCGAAACAACAAGGTGTCGTACACTTGATCCACCGTCAGCACCAATTTCGGATACTCGCAACAGCAGTCCTTGTCAGCCCCTGCGTCGAAGTTGATGGCCGCAATGTCCAGGCAGCCTTCCTTAGGCTCAAAACAGGCCGAGAGGCATAGGGCAAAAAGCAAGTAGCAAGTAGCAAGTGGCAAGCGGTTCATGCGTCTTTATATTGCGTTAATGGGGTATTTGGAAATTGGACATTCTTTATTGGACATTTCTTCAGCCTCCCAATTCTTTCAACACCTGCTTGATGTATTGCTTCACCTGTGAGGAAAACTCTTTTTCGATGATCCAGCCAGCGTAATGGCGTTCGCGGGCTAGGACGGTCTTCACGGGTTCGCCCACATATTTGCCAAAGTTGAACACAACTGTGCCGTCCGGTTGTACGCGGAGCTTTTGCGTCGCGTCCACAAAATGGAGGTCGTTGGTGAATTCGTGTATCGCCTGCATATCATTTTTGATGGGCGCGGGAACGATGTTGCCGTCTTCGTCAAGCAGGTCTTTGCCTTCATAGGCACGGATTTGGCCTTTAAAAACTGCCAAAGTAGCCCGCACATCGGCCAAGGCGTCGTGTGCGTCTTCGAGTTCTTGTTGGCAATAAAGTCGGTAAGCGGCCTTCAGCGTGCGCGGTTCCATCTTGTAAAAGATACGCTGGGCATCAATCAAACGCCGCTTCGATATGTCAAATTCCATACCCACACGGGAAAACTCCTCCATTAACATAGGCACGTCAAAGCGGTTGGAATTGTACCCACCGAGGTCGGCATTGCCGATAAAATCCCAGATTTTTTGGGCTACTTGTGCGAACGTTGGTTTGTTGGCGAGGTCTTTGGGCGTTATGCCGTGAATCGCCATTGACTCCTCGGAGATCGGGATGCCGGGGTTGATGAGCATCGAAAGTTCTTCAGCAGGCGCGCCGTTTTTTCTGAGTTTTACCAACGCGATTTGGACAATGCGGTCACGGATAACGTTCAGCCCGGTGGTCTCCACATCAAAGAAAACGAGGTCGCGGTCGAGGTTAATTTTAAAATCTTCCATATTTGGATGGCGAAGGTACGGATTTGGGTTTGAAGCGTTTGAAGGGTTTGAGGGGTTTGAATTGAGTAGATTTGGAAA
>CAZPTQ010000288.1:0-4015 GCA_964589365.1 uncultured Saprospiraceae bacterium | reverse complement strand
TATTCCGTTACGATTTCTATAAACGGTGCCGCCGCTGCGCGGCTCCGTGGTTATTTCGCAACGATTTCTATAAACGGTGCCGCCGCTACGCGGCTCCGTGGTTATTCCGTGACGATTTCTATAAACGGTGCCGCCGCTACGCGGCTCCGTGGTTATTTCGCAACGATTTCTATAAACGGTGCCGCGTAGCGGCGGCACGGTTTGCGATGCGGTCAGAGTCTATTTTTAATCTACTCCAGCCCCAAATACGGCCCTACTTTTGCCAACCAAGCCCGATCCGAAAAAGCCTTCATCTTCCCCAAATCCTCCGGCGATGAAAACGCTCCGTGCTGCTCCCGATAGGCCACTATAAGTTCCGCCTGTCGCTTTGAAATGTAGGGGTGTGCATCCAAATCGGCCACAGAAACAGTATTGAGGTTGATTTTTCGAATATCCGCCGTGCTGAACACCAAATTTGGTCTAATCCGTTGAAACACACTGTCGGGCAAGCCATGCATTTCCCCAACTTGTTCCACAGAGAGAAACCCCCCAAGTTTTTCGCGGTAATTGACCAGTTGCCGTGCCCTTGTTTCACCGATGCCGGCCAATGTCATCCAGGCCTCCAGGTCGGCGCGGTTGATGTCAACAGGACCACTAGCTGAGGTTTTTTTGGACGCTGCACCAAATCCTCCCGCATATACCACTGGACGCGAAGCATCGGCAATGGCAACGGATTCTGAAAATGTGGCGAAGGGTGCTATGCGGGCAAAATCCTCATCGTCAAGTGTGTAGATTTTTTCCAGGTCTTCTTTTTTGCGAAATTTCCCGCCTTTGCTGCGGTAGTTCAGCATACTTTTCACCGTTCGATCTGGTAAGCCGAGCCGTTGTAAATCGGTTTCCGTAGCGGTATTTGGATCAAAGGCGAAAAGTTCAGGAGCTGGTTTTTCGTGATCTTTTTCATGGGACTTTTCTGGTGCGATTCCGATGCGGATATAAGGCAAAAGCCGGCTGAAATCTTCTTTTTTCAGGCTCCAGATTTTTTGAAAATCGTCGGGCGAACGGAAGTCGCCACCCTTAGCGCGGTAATTGCAAATGATGTTCGACACTTTTTCGGAAAGGCCGAGCCGCACAAAATCATCAAAGGAAGCCGTGTTAGGGTCGAAGTTGAACAGGGCATGAGCAGATGGCCCGGTGGTATATTCTTCGTTTCCGAGCGCAATTATGAAAGATTGGATTTCATTTTGAAACGGGTCAAAATCAGTACTTTTTGCAGCATGGAAGTGGGGCGAAATTTTCGGGATTGCAAAGAATACCACCGCGAGGAAAAAGAGGGCAAGCGTGCCGTTCCGTTCTGCGCGGTTGAAGTGCAGATAGTTGAAGAAGCGTGTTTTCATATTAATTTTATATTTTCCTGTTTTCCTGTTTTACATTTTCCTGTTTGATTGGTTACTCCTACCCACCCAAGCCCCCATACTGCGCACATCGTGATAGGCCCAGCCTTCTTCTTTGCATTCTTTCCGCCAGCGTTCGGCTTGTCGAAAAGTGTTTGAAGCGTCAAACACCACCAAAGCGCATGGGAAACGCTCCCGACATTCGGCTACAGAAACCTTGGGGCTTTTTGACAATACCAAAACATCCACTGCAAGGGGTTTTGGATTGCCAAACTTGACCCAACGGACATCGTCCACCAAAACCATTTTTTGATTGAAAAATTGAACAAAAGGCAAGTCAATAAACAAGTTTTGCCCCAAAAGCACAGAAGTGCCAGAAAAATAAACAGTCGTTTTTTCGTGCATCCCAGAGGCAATTCGGTTGGCAAGTGCCGCAAAATATTCCTGCTTTCTGGAAAGCGTATCTGATAGCGCAAAGACTTGATCGCCATCCATAAAATCAATCAAACGGGCCTTGTTCACGTTGTAAATCACGGCAGTTTGTTGTGTTTGTTTGTTCAGTACCATGTACGTTCGATACATGCCCAGGAGCACCATCACCCCAAAAAACGTCCCCAGCCACTTTCCCCGCCGCGTCGAAATAGCCGCGCCCAAAAAGGCAAGACAAGCGTACATCGCGAACACCACCCAATCAGCGGTCCATACGTTGCGCACTACCCCACCCGGAATGCCTTGAATGAAAAAGATGATCTTGTTCATCCACAAAAGCATTTGGTACAACGCTGCGCCCAGCCAATCGGCCAGCATTTGGGATACTGAATCCAGCACAACGAGCATCGCCCCGCCCCATAAAAACACCGCGCCCACAAACACTACCACCCAGCCTGCCAACCAAAAATAGACGGGAAACTGATTGAAATAATAAAGCGTAAGCGGTAAGGTGCCCAACTGCGCAGCCACCCCGACAAGAAATACCTTGAGCGGTTCGTCGAGCCAGCGCGACATAGGGGGAAACATTTTATAGAACCTCGGATAAAAAAACACCATGCCGGCCACCGCCGTATAGGAAAGCTGAAACCCTACATTGAACAAGAAATAAGGATTGTAAATCAGCAAAATAAAGGCCGAAGCCGGTAGCACATTCCAGGCCGAAGCATCGCGCCAAAACGCCTTCCCCAGCATATACACACTGAACATTACCGAGGCCCGCAGCACCGAAGCCGTGGCCCCAGTCAGAAAAGTGAAAGCCCAAATTGCCGTCAGCACCAGCACCATTTCGATCAACCGTCCCCGTTTTCCGCGCAGCTGTAGCCTGGAAATCAGGAACATCAGTCCGACATAAAGCATCCCAATGTGTGTACCCGAAACGGCCAGCGCGTGCATCGAACCGGTTTCGGCATAGGCCGTGCGCATATCATCGGAAAGGTCATCGGTGTAGCCCACGAGCAAAGCCGAAGCCACCGCATATTCATCGGTTGTTGGGAAGTATTTTTGGAGCAACGTGAGGAGGCTTTTTCGGCTTTCATAGGCTTTTTCCCAGAGCAGCCAGCCATTGCCTTCAGAAAGCCGAAGCAGCGAATCGGTCTTTACAAATGCCTGATGGTGAATGTTTTGGAAATGGAGATAACGCTTGTAATCAAAAGCATGTGGGTTTTTAGGCGGCTCGGTAGAGCGAACGGTTGCTTGAAATCCAAGGCGATCTCCGTATTGGATACTATCGGCAAAGGTGCTCAGTTCCAAGAACAACATAACATTACCCACAGCCACTTGAAGCGAATCCGGCGAGCTGCCCATGGCTTCTACATGAACCGGGATTTTCATTTTTGCACCCTTAGAAGGTGCCTCGTACACCGTGCCGAGGAAATAATGACCCTCTTGAATTTTGGAAGCAAGATGTAAGGGCTGTCGAAGCTCATTGTGGCCAACAATATGAAAATAGCCAAAGCCAAACAACAGTAAATGGATATACGCTCCAAAAACCCAACGATAGCGATACGCAATTTTTTGGATGGCAAGCAGGGCACCCAAGGCTGCCCCGGCGATCAGCACCCAATCCAAACCGGGCACCGGAGTGTCATGCCATGCACCCAAAGCGAGGCCTACAACAAATGGGGCGATAAAACGGAGATAGGGAATACCATGCGGAATCATTTGGTGATTTATCCTTGGGGGATGAAGCGGTTAACATTTGGTGGACGCGTTTTCGAGGGGCTAACAAAAATACATTTTTTATTCGATAAAAAAACAGCCGGGCGGAAATTTTTACCGCCCGGCTGGATGGCCTGAAGTTACTCGTCGTTATACCATGCAGTGACAGGTTTCAAAAAAGTGTCACTGCTTTACCACCCGACTTGTGTACACCGACTGCCCATTTATCTTCACCGTCAGGAAGTACGCCCCGCCTGGCAGCCCGCGCAGGTCAAGCACACAATCGCCGTTCCCACAGACTTGGGAGCGCAGCACCCGCCCCGATGCCTCGGCCAACTCCACCAAATGCCCGCTCAGGCCATCTGGCAGTACGATTTTTAACCAATCCACTGCAGGATTGGGGTACATCAGAAATGCCGGCCCTTTTGCCTCCCCCGTGCCGACCATCTGTTCCACCACCACCTCTTCAACCGCCTCGCAGCCGTGCCCGTCCGTCA
>CAZPTQ010000287.1:0-4019 GCA_964589365.1 uncultured Saprospiraceae bacterium | reverse complement strand
GGCAGCGGGCACCTACACCGTGACGGTGACGGACGGGCACGGCTGCGAGGCGGTTAAAGAGGTGGTGGTAGAACAGATGGTCGGCACAGAGGAGGCAAAAAGGCCGGCATTTCTGATGTACCCAAATCCTGCGGCGGATTGGTTAAAAATCGTACTGCCAGATGGCCTGAGCGGGCATTTGGTGGAGTTGGCCGACGCATCGGGGCGGGTGCTGCGCTCCCAAGTCTGTGGGAACGGCGATTGTGTGCTGGACCTGCGCGGGCTGCCAGGCGGGGCATACTTCCTGACAGTGAAGATAAATGGGCAGTCGGTGTTCACAAGTCAGGTGATAAAGTAGCCGTCTCAGCGCTTAAATCAATAGGTTTTCCAGCAAAAACCCAAATATTCGACAAAACTGAATGTCATAAGCCGACATTTTTGCCTAAAAACATGGAGAGGCTAGTGTGGTTGGCTACATTTGCGTGCGTTTTTCACAACTATTAATTTGCTAAACATGATGAAAAAGTTATCCATCCTTGCTTTCGTTCTATTGTGCGCTGTCGCTGTATCCGCTCAGCACCTGCGCCGTGTGCTTATTGAAGAGTTCACCAACGCTTCTTGCCCGCCTTGTGCAGCACAAAACCCGGCTTTCAACGCTACTGTTGATGCCAACATCCAGTACCTGACCCCAATCAAATACCAAACGAGCTGGCCGGGCTATGACCCGATGAATGTCCAAACACAATCGGACGTTTCACCGCGCGTGGACTTCTATTCCGTGAGCGGTGTGCCCAATGGACAACAAAACGGCACGCTTGAGGTGTTCCCAGTATCAGGCTACACGCCTGCCCAGATTCAAGCGGCGTACAACACGCTCACACCTGTGACCATTAACTTGACCCAAGCCTACAATGCCGCTGTTGACTCAGTATTGATCACCGTATCCGTGACTTCTGATGCGGCCATTACAGGGAACCTCCGCCTCCATGTGGCTGTTATTGAGGATGAAATCCTGTTCGCCAAGGCTCCAGGCACCAACGGGGAAGCAGAATTTTTCCAAATCATGCGTAAAATGCTGCCTAACGGAAATGGTACCACCACGGGTAATTTTACAGCAGGCCAAACCAAGACTTACAACTTCGCCTGGAAACTGACCAATATTTACAACCTGAAAACCTTGAGTGTGGCCGCTTTCTTGCAAAACAATACCTCCAAAGAAGTATATCAATCGGCTCGCGCTGAACCCCTTCCAATTGAGAACCACGGTGCCAAAATCGCCTCGAATACGGTTTTTGCCTGTGCTCCAGGTTATGTCCCAGTATTAACGATGACCAATACGGGAAGCGCTGAACTGACCACGGTAAATATGACCTACCGCCAAGGTACCGGCCCATGGTCGAATTTTAGCTGGACCGGCAGCCTTGCCCCGGGAGCAACCACCGGCGTACCACTTACCGATATTGTGATCAATACGTCAGGCACCATCAAATTGGAAGTCATCGTTTTGAATTCAAATCTTGGGTACCAAACAAGCTTTATAAATGCCTTTAGTACCATCAATGTCAAAGCCGTGTTCGATCCGGGTCAGGCACTGCCATTTAGCTACGATTTCCAAAGTGCTGCATTCCCCCCACCCGGATGGTCTGTATCCAATGCCGGAACCAATGGCTGGAAACTTGCCACCAATGCAGGTGCCGGAAGCACACGTTCCGCCCGTTGCAATATGTTCGATATGGAGAAAGGACAAGTAGCCTCCCTGGTCACGCCGAAACTTGACTTGAGCACCGCTACCGGCCCAACTGTCCTGACGTTTGACCATGCCTATTCTACCCGCAACTTTTTCTCTTTTGACAGCCTCCGCATCCTTATCACTTCCAATTGTGGAGAAACCTGGGAAACCATTTTCCACGACGGTAAAAATGGATTGGCAACCGCTCCAAGCCACCCCACCAGCTGGCTGCCCGAGGACGATGAATGGCGTGCCAACCAAATTGATATTTCAGCGTACAACGGATCTCCTGAAGTACTCGTCAATTTTATGGCCGAAAGCGGCTTTGGCAACCACCTCTTTATTGACAATGTGGGCGTAACCAGCACAGTTGGCACAAAAGAACTGATGCTCAGCAACTTCAACCTTGTGCCAAACCCGACCCGCGATTACGCAGAGGTTCGTTTTGGTCTTGAAACGGCTCAAAACATCCATCTTTTTGTATATAGCGCAGAGGGCGCACTGGTGCAATCACAATTGCTCGGCGATCTCGCTACAGGCGAACACCGTGTGGTGATGAATGCCAACAAACTCGCCTCTGGCAGCTATCGCGTGGTGCTGCAAGGCAGCGAGGGCCTGGCGCAAACCCAATGGGTGGTGATGAGGTAATTTTGGATTTACGATTTTGGATTTACGATTTACGATTATTTTGATCCGAAAAAAGCAAAATATTGTCAGTTTTCGGATCGAAATAATCGTAAATCCAAAATCGTAAATCGTAAATTCCAAAAATACCTCTTTCTTGAAGTCGGCTGCCGCGTATGTGGCTGCCGACTTTTTTTTGAAAAAAATTCAAAAAAAGCAGCATGTAAAAAAACCGTACACTTACCTTTGGCTCAATGAAGCGTGTTTTGATGATAGCGGCAACCGCGTAAAGCGGTTGCCGCTTTTTTTATTTACAAATTATGCGATTGTACCTCATCGCCGGGGAGGCATCTGGCGACCTGCACGGCTCCAATTTGTTGAAAGCACTCTATGCCCAAAAACCCGATCTCTCTTGCCGGGCTTGGGGGGGCGATATGATGCAAAGTGCTGGGGCTACACTCGTGAAGCACTACCGCGAACTCGCGTATATGGGTTTTGTAGAAGTGGCAAAAAACTTGCGCACGATTCTTCAGAACATCGCTTTTTGCAAGCGCGATATCCTTGATTTCCAACCCGATGCACTGGTGTTGATTGACTACCCCGGATTCAACCTGCGCATTGCGCGTTGGGCGAAAACACAGGGCATTCCGGTGATATATTATATCTCACCGCAACTCTGGGCCTGGCATGCTTCGCGGGCGTACGCAATCCGCCGCGACGTGGACAAGTTGCTGGTCATTCTTCCATTCGAGCAAGATTTTTTTAGGAAATACGGTATAGAAGCCGAATTCGTCGGCCATCCGCTGCTGGATGAATTTGAGAAATTGGGATATTGGGATATTGGGGATTCCGTCCCGCTTCCCAATATCCCAATTTCCCAATTTCCCAATATCCCAACCATCGCACTCCTCCCGGGAAGCAGGAAACAAGAGGTGGGCCGCATATTGCCAAGGATGTTGGAAGTGACAGAAGATTTCCCAGACTATCAATTTGTAATAGCGGGTGCATCCTCCCTGCCGGAGGAATATTACCAGACGTTTTTAGCAAAATACCCGAACGTGCGCTTGCTGCGCGGGCAGACATACGAAGTGCTGCGACATTCAAAAGCCGCGCTCGTAAAATCGGGGACCTCAACCCTGGAAACAGCCCTGCTCGATGTGCCACAGGTAGTGTGCTACGCAGGGAACTGGCTTTCGTACAAGATCGCCAAACAGCTGGTAAAGGTGAAATACATTTCCTTGGTGAACCTCATCATGGACAGACCAATGGTACGCGAACTGATTCAGGATGAACTGAATAAGGAGAATTTGAAAGCCGCGCTGACCGAAATTTTGACCCCGGAAAAAACCGCGGAACTACGGGCTGGTTATGCTGAACTTCGCAAACTTCTTGGCGGTGGCGGCGCGTCTGAACGGGCAGCTGCCGCGATTTTGAAAGTAGCAAGTTAAATGTTTAACTCGAAACTTGCTACTTAACGTGAGTTTTGAATAGGTTTCGGTATTGGAGTTTCAATTAAAACCGCGTAGCGGTGGCATTTTGGTAGCCCGCAAGGGCGTTTCGGGAATACGAACCGCGTAGCGGTGGCATTTTGGTAGCCCGCAAGGGCGTTTCGGGAATACGAACCGCGTAGCGGTGGCATTTTGGTAGCCCGCAAGGGCGTTTCGGGAATACGAACCGCGTAGCGGTG
>CAZPTQ010000286.1:0-4078 GCA_964589365.1 uncultured Saprospiraceae bacterium | reverse complement strand
CCAATGACCAATGTCCAATGACCAATGTCCAATGTCCAATGTCCAATGTCCAATGTCCAATGACCAATGTCCAACATCAATTAAGCTATGCAACCAAAAGTTAAAATTACCCTTTCCGTTTTCACCTTCGTGGCCATGGTGCTCACAGGGTTGGCGGCTGCAGAACAGGTTCCTACCACGCAGCCTAAAGGGGGCGAACCACTGATCTCCCCCAGCATTATCAGCTTGAGCCCGAAGCTGATGCGTAAGAAAAACCAATTTGAAAAAGACGACAAGATGATTCGGGAAATTGACTCCCTTGTTCTCAACCGGAAACCAGCGAAATGAATTTCGCGCTACACTCAAAATGTACTGCGAAATGAATTTCGCGCTACACTCATCTGAACAATGTAAAAGATTATGGATATCGAAAATGCAAAAGCGCAGATGCGCAAGGGGGTGCTCGAACTATGCATCCTTGCCATCATCGAGGAGGACGAAGTGTATCCAGGTGACATCATTTCGAGGCTCAAAACCAACGACCTCATTGTGGTGGACGGTACGCTCTATCCGCTCCTCACCCGTCTGAAAAACGATGGCCTCTTGGACTACACATGGCGCGAAAGCAACGCTGGGCCACCACGCAAATATTTCAAAATCACCGATGTAGGCAGACAATTCTTGGAAGCCCTCAGCAGCAGTTGGAATCAACTTGTGCATTCGGTTGCCCAGACAGTCGGCAAACCGCCAGAGGCGAAAAAGGGCCGTAAACAGGCTGAGGGTAATGAAAGCGAATCATCCGCCTCCGCCAAGGCTGAGGGTAATGAAAAGGAATCATCCGCCTCCGCCAAGGCTACGGCGGATAAACCAACAACTAACATAAAGCAATGAACAAGATTCTGAATATCAATCTGGGCGGTTACGCCCTCACCATAGACGACGATGCCTACGAGTACCTTTCGGGCTACTTGGATAGCATTCGCAGACGGTTCAGCGAAAGCGAGGGCCGTGATGAAATAATTGGCGATATCGAAGCACGACTTGGCGAACTCATTAGCCAAGAAATGGGGTCGCGCACCATCGTCATGTTGCCCGATGCAGAAGCAGCTGTGGCTATCATGGGGAAGCCGGAGGATTTTGGTGGAGAAGAAGCCAGTGGCGGTATTAGTGGCAGTAAAAAGAGCGGGAAGGCAGCTGTTCGTACCGGGAAACGCCTTTTCCGCGACGAAGACGATGCTGTGGTGGCAGGTGTGTGCTCTGGCCTTTCGGCCTACTTCGGCATTCAAGACCCTGTGTGGATGCGCTTGATTTTTGTACTGCTGGCCTTTGCATCTTTTGGTTTCTGGATGCCGGCCTACGTGCTCATCTGGATTCTGGTGGCACCTGCCAAAACTGCTGCAGACCGCCTCGCCATGCGCGGAGAACAGGTGAATATGGACAATATTGCGCGGGAGGTGGAAGACGGTTTTGACCGTTTGGGTAAAAAGGTCAACGAGTTCAGTGGTAATGCCGCCCGCAAAGGCAGCTCGGGTGCGCAAAACGCCATGAGTACAGGCGTGACAGCCATCGGACAAGCCTTCGGGCTTCTGCTGCGATTTATCGCCAAATTCGCGGCCCTGATTGCCATACTTATCGGTATTGCGCTGCTCATTGCCTTGGCGGCAGGCTGGATCGGGAGCATTATGGGATTGTTGATCGGTGCGCCATATTTGGAGTATTTCAGTCCCTTTTCAGTGGGATGGACCTGGTTTGGCGTAATCACCCTGTTTTTCCTCTTGGGCATTCCTGCCATAGCGCTCGTGTTGTTTTTCTCGCGGATATTGTTCAAAACCCGCACGCCCGGATGGGTAAACGGCACTTTGACTGGCCTGTTTATCCTGAGCGTTATCACGGCGTTTTCGATGCTGCCTTTTGGGATAAAGGAATACAGCCAATCCGGTTCAATTTCTAAAAACATTGACCTCTCTGCCCTCCGGAATGACACTTTGAAGGTAGAAGCGGTAGCGGATTTACTGGGTGGCCGATACCACAACCAAAATGATTTCAATTTTGAAGAAGATGGGCTACGCATAGACGACAACGGACTGCAAATGCGCTGCCCGCTCGAAATCCGCGTCGTCCCAAGTCATGACGAAGCATACCATTGCACCCAAGTCATTAAATCCGAAGGTTCTTCCAGCCTTAAGGCGCAGGAAAACGCCGATCGGGTAGGCTATTCAGCAACTTTTTCGGGCAGCACGCTTCATGTACCTACCGCTTACTCCGTGGCGAAAGGCGAAAAATGGCGGGGGCAAAGGGTCCGCATCAACATAGAAGTGCCTGTGGGAAAGAACATCACCTTTGACGAGGCCATCCACGAGTACGCCGGGGCAGACCTGGACGAATACGACGATGAGAACGACAACAACTATATCTCGAACCGGGCTGGAAAGACATTCCGTATGGGCAGCAAAGGCCTGATTTGCGCCGATTGCCCGAACATGGGCGACAAGGGCTACCGCTCTGACCGCAACTACGAAAACTTTATCCTGGAAGGTGATTTTACTACCGAAATCCGCCAAGGCGACGATTTTCGGGTAGAAATTGAAGGCCCTGGCAGCGAAAAAGAAATGGTGCAAAAAATCCAGACGGGAGATAAGATCACGTTCACCACCAATGGAAAACAGACCAATGGAGCGGTGCGGATTTTTATACAGTCCCCCACCTTCACATCACTTCACGCCGATAACGCTGGCGAGATCACCATCCGTGGTTTCGACGAAGGCCAGGCCAGCATAACGGCCAGCGGCAACAGCAAGATCAAAGCGTACATAGACGTTTCGAATGAATTCAACATTGCACTTTCTGGCAAGGCATCGCTCGACCTGACGGGCAAAGGCGATTACTTGGATGTGAGCCTGAGCGACAACTCCGTGCTCGAATCCGCCAACTGGAACGCCGACCGTGTTGAAGTATCTTCTTCAGACAATGCAAAAGCACGGGTTTTTGCCAAAGATGAGGCCCTTGTTCTCTCTACCGGCCAAAGTGCTGTGCGGGTAGATGGGGGGGCGAGGGTGAGGAATAGGAGGGAGGAGGAATGAGAATTTACGAATTACGATTTGGGATTTACGATTTTGAGGCCCGCCCCTGCGATTTTGAGTCGCGGGGGCGGGTTGATTTATAGGGGTTCAAAACACGGAAATTTGACAATTTTTGCCAAATTTGGTTAGTTCACACTACTTTTGTAGCAAAACATATTGTCATAATTTATGCAACAGACCTCACTGCTTCGTCGAATCACGATTGACCCCACCATTTGTCATGGCAAGCCCACCGTTAGGGGGCTACGCTATCCCGTGGAAAGCATTTTGGAATATTTGGCCGCGGGAGACACCATTGAGGATATCCTGGCAGAATTTTCTGATCTTGAGTCAGATGATATTCTTGCTTGTCTGGCTTATGCCGCGCTAGTTGTCAAAGATAAAAGTGTCTATGTCTATCCGATCGCCGCATGATATTCATTATTGACGCGCACCTACCCAAATCACTTTGTAAATACTTTAGGGCGCTCGGCCATACAGCATTTCATACAACGGATTTTCCTTTGGGCAATGCCACGAGCGATGGTTGGCTATCCGAAGAGGCTGCAAAAAAGAGTGCGGTTGTGATTTCAAAAGACACTGATTTCTTTCACTCCTTCCTTTTGAATCGAAAGCCACCGAAACTTATTATTGTCAAAGTGGGGAACCTAAAATTACGCGGCATGAAGCAACTTTTTGAATCGCAGGCTGAAAGCCTCGCACTCCTGCTGGAAAATCACGACTTGATAGAGTTGCACTTGGATAAGGCCATTGTATTGGAATGATAGATTTGTTACCCTCGAATTCTACCCGCCCTTTCACAATCGTACACATAATATTCAAAACTCTATTTCACACCAAGGCATATCCTTTCGTAGTTGCGCGATGTAGTCGGAGGAAAAAGGATTTCCGCCCAAATACAGTCGTTGCAATGACTTCATTTGCTGTATTCCAGTGGGGGAGAGTAGTCAATTGATTATTGCTTAGGATAAGGAACGGTGTCAAAATAACTTCCCAATTTGATGCCATTCTTTTGCCGC
>CAZPTQ010000285.1:0-4083 GCA_964589365.1 uncultured Saprospiraceae bacterium | reverse complement strand
GGCCATTTCCAATTCCGGGAATACGTCGAAAGCCCTGAAATCCTGGCCTTTGGCAAGGATTATCCTTATATTCTGACCACCAACCGCGTGCTGGAACATTACAATGCGGGCACCATGACCCGCAGAACACCCAATGTGGACATTGTGACCGAAGACGTAGTAATCATCCACCCGGACGATGCGGCACAGCACAATATCGGAGAGGGCGATTGGGTCTGCATCGAATCAGACCGGGGTAAAGTGGACATCAAGGCGCGTATTTCTGATGAAGTAAAACCGGGGGTGATCAGCACTACTTTCCACTTCCCGGAATTGCTGGTGAATATGGTTACTTCTAATGTTAGCGATAGCGAGGCGAAATGTCCGGAGTTTAAGGTGGTGGCGGTAAGGATAAGGAAGGCGAGGAGGGTGGGGGAGCGGCATGGGGAGAGCGTGTAGCACCTGCGAGAAAATATGCCCAGAGTAGTGTTCACTCTGACACAAGGATGAAGACTTAGCAGCCATATTTATATGTTGAAACTGCACATAAAATATATGGTGACCATTCGCTGCAAAATGGTGGTGAAGGCAGAATTGAAAAAGCTGGGGCTTCATTATACCAATGTGGAACTGGGTGTGGTAGAAATTATGGAAGATATTTCGATGGAGCAACGGGAGCAGCTCAAAATAGCCCTGCACCGATCAGGGCTGGAACTCATAGATGACAAAAAAGGCATCCTGATTGAAAAAATTAAAGCCGTGATTGTCGAGATAGTCCATTACGCTGATGCTCCGCTCAAAATCAAATTTTCGGATTTCCTTGCCGAAAAACTCCAGTACGACTATACCTACCTTTCCAATCTTTTCTCCGAGGTGGTTGGCACTACCATCGAGCATTTCATCATCATACACAAAATAGAGCGCGTCAAGGAATTGATTGTCTATAACGAGCTCAATCTCACCGAGATATCTTATTTATTAAATTACAGTAGCGTGGCGCACTTGTCCAACCAGTTCAAAAAAGTGACCGGTTTGACCCCCTCCCGCTTCAAGAAATTAAAGCATAAACGCCTGCGCGCCCTGGATAAATTGTGATTCATGTATATCTTTCCTTAAATTGTGTAATGTTTACCAGGATTGAGGGGATCACTCCGCTCGCGCCAGGCTACCACCTATCCCAAGCCCAACGCACGTTGGCGCGAAGTTTCAACTTCGCGTATCTATTGGAGCGAAATGCCTATCTTTGTATAAGAATTATGGTAAAAAGTGAACGAATTCCAACCATTCGCAAGCACTTGCTTTGGGAATATGAATGGGAAAGCTTTGACTTTTCTCGCTTGGCTACTGTCGTTATTGAGCGGGTTATTGAACGTGGCAATCCTTTTGAGTGGCAGGAGATTGTGAATTTCTATGGGGTTGAAAAAATTTCGGGAATAGCAAAAAAGAGTAGCCGTCTCGATCGAAAGCACAAAAATTTTACCCGCGTTTATCTTCAATCTGGCTTTATCCATGATCTTCAAAGACCCGAAAGTCATACTTCCTGAAACATTTGGTTTACTACACCGAATTCAGCAAGATTCATTCTTCGATGCCTTTTTTCTTGTTGGAGGTACAGCCCTTGCGCTACAAATAGATCACCGCCTCTCGATTGATTTGGATTTCTTTACTATGCGGCCATTTGACAACCAACAAGTAGAAGCATATCTATCAGAACAATATCGGTTTCAAACGGATTATGTCGCTAACAATACCCTGAAGGGATCCATCCAAAATGTCAAAGTTGATTTTCTGACCCATTTTCACCCTTTGGTCAAGCCTCTAGTGCAAGAAGATGGGTTGTCGCTTGCTACCCTGGAAGACATTGGTGCTATGAAACTCAATGCGATTGCCCACAATGGAAGCAGGCAGAAAGATTTTTACGATTTGTTTTTCCTTTTAGAGCATCATTCGTTACAAAATCTTCTTGAGGCTTATCAAACCAAATACAGTAATTCCAACCCCATTATTCCACTAAAAGGAATTACGTGGTTTGAAGACATTGATTTTGAGATTGAAAAACCAATGCTCAAAAGAAAAATATCCTTTGAAGCAGTAAAAAAGAGGCTGTTAGAGGCCACCAGGCATCCTGAAAAGGTCTTTTTAAGTATACCTTAGATCAAAAGACCATAGCCTGACGAGTAGGGTGAAAACCCCTTTCCGCCCTGCGTGGTTCTCCTGCTCGCGCTCTGCTCGCGCGAGGCTACCACCAATCCCCAGGGTATTTATGATGTAAACCTTTTGTAGACGGAGTTCCACAAAGATGACGATTGGCTTTCCGGCAATGTTAATTCCCTAACCCAACTTAACCAATTCGCTCAACGCTTTGTCCGACAAATCGCCCACCCATTTTTCACCTGCTGCCACAGCCAGATTCGCCAGTTCCTTTTTTGATTGCAACATGGCGTCAATCTTTTCCTCGAAAGTACTTTGGGTTATAAACCGGTTTACCTGCACATTCCGGTGCTGCCCGATCCGGTATGCCCGGTCAGTAGCCTGCGCTTCAACCGCCGGGTTCCACCAAAGGTCGTAATGTATGACGTTGGAAGCAGCTGTCAGATTAAGCCCCGTTCCTCCCGCCTTCAACGACAATAATAATACCCTTGCACTTTGTCTTTGCTGAAAGTCATCCACCATTTTATCGCGTGCGGAACGGGAAACGCCGCCGTGTAAAAATGCCGTTTCTACCCCGAGTCGTTCGCGGAGCAATGGCACTAAGAGTTCGCCCATTTCACGGTATTGCGTAAAAATCAAGGTCTTTTCGCCTGATTCCAGCGTTTGCGCCAACACCTCAAGCAAACGCTGGGCCTTGCCGGAAAGCGCCGGATCAGCATCCGGTTTTTTCAGATAATGCGCCGGATGGTTGCAAATTTGCTTAAGCGCAGTCAACATTTTCAATACCAGTCCCTGGCGTTTGATGGTATCCTCTGCGGCGGATGAAATGGCACGGAGCGATTCGTCCACCACATTTTGGTACAGTGCTGCCTGTTCGGGGCCTAAGCTGCAATACTGATTGATCTCAACTTTGTCAGGCAAGTCGCTGATGATACTTTTATCGGTTTTTACCCTGCGCAAAACAAAGGGCATGGTGGCGCGCTGGAAGCTTGCTAAAACTGCGTGATTGCGTTCCAGTTCTATGGGCTTGGGATATTCTTCGGTAAAAGTTTTCAGGGAGCCTAGGTACCCATGATTGGTAAAATCAAAAATGGAAAAATATTTGCTCAAGCGGTTTTCCACCGGTGTACCGGTCATAGCAATGCGCACAGACGCCTTGATCTTTTTAACCGCCATGCTCTGGGCTGCGCTCATGTTTTTGATGTTCTGCGCCTCGTCAAGCACCAAAAGTTGCCACGAATTTTTTTGAAATGCCTCCATCCCCGAACGCACCATGCCGTAGGTGGTTAGTATGATGTCGGCAACATCCGGGAGCGACTGCTGGCGCGTTGCACCATGATACACATGAGCCGTCAAATCAGGTGCAAAGCGGGCAATTTCTTTGCTCCAGTTGGTTAACAGCGTAGTTGGCACGACTACCAGGGCTTTCTGGTCGTTCGTTAACCGGCCTTCCTGCTTCTGTCGTAATAGCGTGGCAATGTCACGAAGAGTCCTTTTTTTTAGTGATGTGGGTGAAGATTCCTATAGTTTTTGAGCTGGTACCTGGCCGAACGCATACGGAAATTGGCTACAACCGTGAACCCTAAAGGCCAACCTTTCGTTATCATGTGGCGATGCAAAAAATACTCATTGTTGAAGACGACCCACACATCGCCGCACTCATCAACCGAACGTTACAAGAGAGTGGTTACGAGACTTTTGTTGCATTTGATGGGAAAATGGCCTTGGGTATATTCGAAAGCCTCCGCCCCCAGTTGGTGATTACGGACCTGGTGATGCCCTTGTTGGGCGGCCAGGAACTATGCCAGCAAATCCGTAGCCGAAATAGCAATATCCCTATCATCATGCTTACGGCCATGAGCAGCACCGAAGACGTAGTGCAAGGACTGGATTCCGGAGCCGATGATTACATGGTTAAGCCCTTCCGGGTGCCCGAATTGCTCGCCAGGGTGC
>CAZPTQ010000284.1:0-4131 GCA_964589365.1 uncultured Saprospiraceae bacterium | reverse complement strand
CCTTTAGGGGTAGGGGGTGTAACCAGCCAGTTGACACAGATTTTTGAACACTCCCCACTCCCTTCACATCAGCCTTTAGGAAAAAACAAAAACAAAGCCTGGGCACCCCAAATCACCAATCCACCAATCACCAAATCCTCAACCTTTTTACTTGCCACTAATTACTCCCAAGACCTTTCCTTTAAGCTTTTGACCAATAAAGGGCGTATTGCTCGATTTGGAGCGGATGTTTTTTTCTTCCAACACCCATTCGATATCCGGATCGAAAATGGTCAATTCCGCGCGTTCTCCCTGGGCGATTCTCGGAATGGGCAAGCCCAAAACACGGCGTGGAGCAAGGCTCATTTTTTCAACCAAATCATTGATAGTCAGTTTCTTGCTCAAAAATGTGCGGCATAAAGGAAAGACTGTTTCCAACCCAATCATGCCAAAGTCGGCATAGGTGAATTCCAGATTTTTTGCTTCCTTGTGCCAAGGGCTGTGATTTGAGCAAATGAAATCAATCGTCCCATCGGCCAAGCCCTCCAGCAAAGCATCGGCATCTGAGCTGCCGCGGAGCGGGGGCACTATTTTCCAATTTGAATCAAATTCTGCTAGTTTTTCTTCGCTGAAGCAGAGATTCGCCACCGCTACGGAGCAGCTGACACGCAACCCGGCTTGTTTGGCTGCTCTTACAAGCGCCACGCTTTTTGCCGTTGAAATCAAATGGATGTGCAGCCTACTCTCAGAATATTCCAAGAGACTGAGGTCGCGCTGCACCATGAGTTCTTCTGCCAAAGCTGGAAGCCCTTTCAATCCAAGCGAAGTGCTCATAACACCTTCGTGCATTTGCCCACCAGCAGCAATCGTTTTATGGTGGGGGACATTGATTATCAAGCCATCAAAGGCTTTAGCATATTGCAAAGCCCGCAGCAACAGTCCAGCATCTTGGACCGAGCGTTTGCCGTCGCTAAAGGCTACTGCTCCCGCCGCGTGCATATCAAAAAGTTCGGCCAAGTCTTTTCCTTCGCAATCATGTGAAACTGCCCCGATTGGAAAACAATGTACGGGTAATTCTTTCGCCTTATTTTTCACATACAAAATCTCGGACTTGGTGTGCAAGGCTGGGTCAGTATTTGGGAAGCATGCCATCGCAGTAAACCCTCCGGCAGCGGCAGCGGCAGCGGCTGTGGTCAAATCCTCTCGATGCTCATAGCCGGGATCGGCAGCATACACCCCTATATCAAGCCACCCGGGAGACACGCAGAGATTGGTTGATTCCCGCAGATCTGCCCCTCGAGGCAAAGGAATCTGGTCGCCTATGGCTTCAATATGGCCATTTCTCAGCAAAATGTCTTGCACCCGGCTTTTAGAAATGCCCTCGTAGAGATGGGCATTTTTTAATAGTACTTGCATGGCTCTGATGAGTGTATGGGCAACACTTTTTTAGAAGTGTCACCGCTGGTTTGGCCAATTTTTTGGCAGTTTGTACCAATAATTATTGCGGATTACCCATCCTGGTTCCTGTCGATACAAATTGAAATTCTTGTCTTTTATAATGACTTCATCGTACCAAAAAGGCGCACGAGCATTCTTTTTATGGAGGTAAATGCCCAACGTTGAATTGTCTTCTTGGACTTCAAAGGGGAACACATACAAAGCCCAGCCATTTACAATTGTCTTGATTTCTGATCGCAAGGTTTCTTTCCTGAAATAAACTTGATGTCCATCTGCACGACCATTCTCCAAAAATTTAACATCCTGGGTCATGCCCATGTCCTCATCTACTTTTGTCCAAATGCTGAATTCGTATGCCCCTTTTGGTATTGGTTTATTCCAAATCCAAGTGGTGTCTCCAATATTCCCATAACCTGCGCCTTTGCCCTGAAAAACATGCTCGCTCGTGGTAATTGAATCAAAGTTGATGCTGGTGTACCAAAGTGGTTGTTTTTCGCTGCGAAAGTCGCCGCCAGCATTGAAAGTTGCTTGTCGCTCCTCTGCTAAAATGCTGAGTGCCTGTTGTTGGGACCAAGCACGAACGCTGTCTGGTACTAATGCCATTATTTTGAGTTCCGGGTTTTGATACACCTGCGTGGCCTTGTCTAACAGGTGCCCATATTTTTTTTGAACTTCTTCCCACTTACTCATTTCAATCATGAGCGCAATGGGGCGGTTGTCTGGAAGTTCTGAAAGCAATTCGGGCGGTTCGCAGGCAAGAAGGGAAAACTGCATGGACTTTACCATCCGTCCTATTGCAGCGCGGCTCAAATTGACTCCCATATCAGGCACACCCGTTTGCAAGGCCGTGTAATGCACCTTTTTAAAAAGTGGATAATATACCTCAAGCCAGAGGTTTTCAGAACCTACATGGTAATAGGGTAATGGCATAAAAGCCTGATAGCGCGCAAAATCAACCTTGTTTAACCAATGTTCTGGTGAGACAGCCACGGCACTGTGCTGTGCAATACTGGGCATCAATGGCAAGGATTTATGTTTTTGAAAATAAAAGGCTTCCCAGCATAAAACGGTCAAGGGAACAAGAGCCAGGCTCCATTTTGCCGCGTTGGGGAAATGTTTTGCAACAACTTCCGAACGGGACTTTAGCCAAGTCATCCATTGCTCGCCCATTTGGATACGCTGGCTTTTATTCCATAAAATGTAAAACATCAAAACATTGATAACATAGTAAAAAGCCCAGGTGAATCGCCCAAGTCCTCTGAATTGTCGAAGCGGGCCAAGGTAATTAACCATCCATTCGAATCCTTTTATGGAAAACGGAAAACCGAGGCCAAAAATCAAGGTTGCAAATGCTGCAAAGCAAATTCCCCGGAGGTAGTTTTTGTGTACGCGGTGATAGGCTGCATGTTCCCATTCTGGCTCGAAAAGTCGAAACCGACGTTTGAAGATAAGCCAAAGGGTAAATATGAATGCTGCAAAACCGGCATAGGCCTCTGCTTCAAAATCTAGCCCTCTTATTTTCGTGATGTTCTGGCTGATCCACTGGTGCATCGGGAAAAAATTATACGGCAAAAAAACACCTTCCCAGTGCCCAATATAATCTGTGAATCCATAAGGAGCTGCGGCCCGGTCGGGGCAATAATCTGACCAATGGGTCCAGATATTCAAGGCTGCGAACGGGAGCACTATCATCACGGTCATATGACTCAGCCGTGTCCAGATATTGCGCCAGGATCGGTCTCGCAGGAGATGAAATAAGGTATAAAAACCCAAAAAAATCGCAGAGACGCCCAAATAGTAAAAATGTAACTGCGATGAAAACCAGATAAGTATCCCAATCAAAAGGCTTTGATAGCGCCTGCTACGCAGTTCTTCATAACGACAGAGCAAAAGCAAAAGCATCGGCAGCACCCAAATATGAGAGAGGCCAAAATGTCCGTCGAATCGGTTGTATTGGGGCGAAAGAAATGCGATGCCTAAGGCCGCAATTCCAGCATACCACGCGGGCAGGTGGAGTTTTCGAAGCAATAGGTAGATGACACCTGCACCAAATATCATAGAAACTACAAGAAACAGGTGCAGAATGCCTATCGTCTGGCCTCGCACATCGAAAACATGGTGGCTCCACCACTTTATCGCCACACATAACACGGGTTGATTGTCAGTAAAAAGGACATGATCGCCAAATGGATAACCCATACCGCCAAAGTGGACATAACTCGAGTCATGTTGCACAAACCAAGCCGTGGTCATGTAGTTTTTGAGGCCGTCAGAGCTTTTAGCGAACATGACTTCATTGGGGGTTCGAAGCCATGTACCATGATTTGCCCAAATCAAAATAGAAGCCACAACAAACACCACAACCAAGCCCCAAAAAGTATGGCCTCGCTTGGGCGAAGCAAGGTTGTGCAAAGTCTGTTCTATTTGTTCTACTCCTTTCATTGTGTTTGATTTGACGCAAGTGCATCCAACGGAGTACTTCTGAAATCTGTTAATTGGCGGGCAAAAGTAGGCAAATCGGTACATCAGCTTCGGGCTAAAATGTGCCTTTAAGTACTTTGATGTTAAATTCCAAAATATTCTTACCGGAAATGCAATAACCCATCCAAAGCTGGTGTTTTATGTGCGATTTTTCAACAATTTACAAGCCAAAGTACGGCAAAATGCCTATGGAAGAAACCTACACATACGATG
>CAZPTQ010000283.1:0-4134 GCA_964589365.1 uncultured Saprospiraceae bacterium | reverse complement strand
AAAACCTTTTTCAAAAGATCAGAATTGCGCAAGCCCACATTAGTGCGAATACCCTGTTCTTTCTTTTCTACAAGGCTAAACATGCCTTTGAGCGCCATTTTAGTCACATGGTCGTCGAGTTCGGGGTTGGTTTTTGTTACGAGCGGGATTTTGTTGTAGGCCGTCACGGATGACTTCCAGTATTCCCGGGCATTGACTTTGTCAAGCGAAGTCTGAATAATCGGTTTGAACTCAGCGTAAAGGGGATCAAAAGTGGTTTTTTCCAAATAGCGCGTAGCCGCGTCGGTGTTGCCCATCAGGATATTGAGCGCGTCTTGGAAAGTGAGTTTTTTGATGGCATTTACAAAAATAGGCTTTGCTTTAGTGGCAGCATCTTCCGCAGCGCGGTTCATGCGCTCCGTCAAATCAGCCTCTACGTTGGAAAAGCCGGGCACTGCTTTAAGTTTGGTGACCACTTTTTGGGCCTCTTCTGGCAGAAGGATTTTATAGGGAGTTTTGAAATAGCCGTCTTTTGCAGAAAGGAAATCTACCGCTTCACCGATTCCGTTGTTGAGGGCTTCTTTGAGACCATTGCCGGCCTCTTCTTGGCTGAGCGGAACATCAAGCCCTACTTTTTCCTTGGCTTTGTCGAGGATTTTGCCAAATTGAGCCTGGGCAAATTGAGAAATCAGGAGGGCAGTAAATAAAAGGAGTGATTTTTTGAACATGATAATCAATGTGTTAGAATGAAAGGGAGGGAATGTTGTAAATTTCAGGGCTTTAAACGTGGCGCGAAGATATTAGGAACACAAGTTGTCAAGGTTTAGACTTTTCTTAACGATCCTGTACCCCGGAACTCCGTTCCGGAGCATTCATGCCTACACCCCCGGAACAGCGTTCCGGGGTACATCAAATGAAGTCAATGCTAAAATATATCGTTCAGGTGCTTAGTGCAGTGGTTATCTGCTGCTCGGTGCTGGCGTATCTCTGCCCGTATGTGAATCCGGCAAAGTTTTCGTGGCTGTCTTTTTTTGGGACGGCATTCCCTTGGTTATTGTTGGCAAACTTGGTTTTGTTTGGAGTGTGGCTATGGCGAGGCAATCGGTTTGCACTTTACCATCTTGCCATTTTGGTGCTGGGCTGGCAACATATCACCGGGTTCATCGGCTTTGACTTTGGTAAAGACGCGGTGCCGGAAAACGCTGTTACCGTGGCAACGCACAACCTCGGTGGCATCTATCAAGGCAGACAGGCAACGGATGCCTGGCGTGAAAAACGTGTTGCCGCCTATGCTGGTTTTTTACAGGAAAACGGATTCCCCGACATCCTTTGCACCCAGGAAACAAGTGGCAAATTCTATCACCTGCTGGCCGAAAAAATGGGCTACCCGCACATGTTCAATCTCAAAAAAGGAACGGTCATCCTCAGCCGATTCCCCATTGTTGCGGGTGGTGATGTTCCGTATGAGAATACTTCCAACTCCACCCTTTGGGCAGATATCAAGGTAGGTGAAAAAAAGGTCGTTCGAGTTTACAACGTTCACCTTCAATCGAATAGGGTAACAAAAACAACGGCCAAGGTCATCGAAAAAGGCGATTTGGAGGAAGAGGAAACTTGGCAAGACATCGGTTTTGTATTGGGTCGAGTAGGCTCAGCCACCAGCCTTCGCGCTGAACAGGCGCAAAAATTGCGCGAGCACATTGCTGCCTGCAAACTCCCGGTCATCATTTGCGGCGACTTTAACGACACCCCCAATTCTTACGTCTATTCTCTGCTTTCCGAAGGCTTCCACGACACTTTCCGCCAAAAGGCCTTGGGGCTAGGCACCACTTTTGGTGGCGCAATGCCGCTGCTCCGCATTGACTACATTTTGACCGAAAAAAGCATCACCACCTTCTCCTGCCGCAGCGTCCGAGAGGATGATTTTTCTGATCATTACCCGGTTTTTGTGGCCTTGGGGATTTGAGCGTTCTTTGCGTCCAAATCCCCAACTAACAAGTCCCCAAATCCCCACGTCCATCGCCATGTCCACCATAAAATACAACAAAAAAGGCTTCACCCCTGAAACCCTCCTCCACCTCTACGAACAACTCGCCAAACCCCGCCTCATCGAGGAAAAAATGCTCAATCTGCTTCGGCAGGGCAAAATTTCCAAATGGTTTTCCGGCATTGGGCAAGAGGCAATCAGCGTCGGCGCAGCCTGTGCCCTTTTGCCCGACGAGGTGATTTTTACCATGCACCGCAACCTGGGCGTGTTCACAGCCCGTGAGATGCCGCTCGATCGTTTGTTTTGTCAATGGCAGGGCAAACACCTGGGCTACACCAAATCCCGCGACCGTTCATTCCATTTTGGTTCGATGGAGCATGGCATCGTTGGCATGATCTCGCACCTGGGGCCGCAACTTTCACTGGCTGCAGGAGTGGCGATGGCGCACAAACTCCGACAGGAAGGCCGGGTTTCGCTCACGTTCACGGGCGAAGGAGCCACGAGCCAAGGCGAATTCCACGAAGCATTGAATGTGGCTTCGGTCTGGAAACTGCCTGTCATTTTTTTGATAGAAAACAACGGCTACGGCCTCAGCACCCGCCCAAACGAACAGTATGCCTGTAAAGACCTCGTAGACCGAGCGCAAGGATATGGAATGCGCAGTGCGAAAATTGATGGCAACAATATTTTGGAGGTGTATTCCACCATCAAAACCATTGCTGAAGAAATGCGCCTCGATCCACAGCCCTTTCTATTAGAGTGTGTTACGTTCCGAATGCGCGGCCACGAAGAGGCCAGTGGTACGAAGTATGTCCCGAAAGAACTCATGGATGAGTGGGCCAAAAAAGACCCGATCGAAAACTTCGAAAAGTGGCTTTTGAAAGAAGGAATCCTCACCGACGACTTCATCAAAACACTCAAAGACCGCTACAAAAAAGAGGTGCAAAAGTCGGTGGATGTGATGTTCAACGAACCAGAACCGGTGGCGGATACGGAGGAAGAATTGGTGGATGTATTTGCGCCCAATCCAATGTCCAATGTCCAACATCCAATGTCAAATGTCCGCGAAATGCGCTTCATTGACGCGCTCTCCGATGGTCTTCGCGAAGCCATGCGCCGTCACCCTGAACTCGTGCTCATGGGGCAAGACATAGCGGATTACGGCGGCGTGTTCAAAATAACCGCAGGCTTTGCCGACGAGTTTGGCAAGGATCGTGTGCGGAACACCCCGCTTTGTGAATCGGCCATTGTGGGCATCGGCCTCGGGCTGAGCCTGAAAGGCATCAAAAGCATGGTGGAAATGCAGTTTGCCGACTTCGTGACCTGTGGTTTTAACCAGATTGTCAACAACTTGGCAAAACTCCACTGGCGCTGGGGACAAACGGCTGACATGGTGATTCGGATGCCTACGGGCGGTGGAAGTGGTGCCGGACCTTTTCACTCGCAATCGAACGAGGCTTGGTTCTCCCATGTCCCGGGCCTCAAAGTCGTGTACCCAAGTACACCCGCCGATGCAAAGGGTCTGATGTTAGCCGCTTTTGAAGACCCCAACCCGGTGATGTATTTTGAACACAAAGCGCTTTATCGCTCAGAGACCGGGCTTGTCCCGGAGGGTTATTACACTACTGAAATCGGGAAAGCGCGACAAGTGCGCGAAGGAAAAGCAGTGAGTATTCTGACCTACGGACTTGGAGTCCGTTGGGCGGAGCATATTGCCAACGAGATGGGCCTGGACGCCGACATCGTGGACTTGCGTTCGCTTGTTCCACTTGATTATGAAGCGATTACAGCCTCCGTTAAACGTACGAACCGAGTGCTCATTTTACACGAAGACACGCTTTTTGGCGGCATCGGCGGGGAAATTGCAGCTTGGATTTCGGAGCATTTGTTCGAGCATTTGGATGCGCCTGTGATGCGGGCGGCTAGTCTTGACACACCCGTGCCCTTTGCGATTCCGCTGGAGAATAATTTTTTTCCGGTTGGGCGATTGAAAGGGCTATTGGAGAAATTGTTGAAATATTAGACTTAGGAACGGTGTCAAAATAACTTCCCAGTTCTTTGAAAAGTTTTAGAAAATTAGTTTGGCGGTTTCCATCGCCTATGAAATGCACTTTTGAGCCAATGTAATGGGGCGCATCAAGTCAATCCTATCCTTTCGTGCAAACTCC
>CAZPTQ010000282.1:0-4166 GCA_964589365.1 uncultured Saprospiraceae bacterium | reverse complement strand
CATAAACCTCATAAACCCTCATAAACCTCATAAACCTCATAAACCCTCATAAACCTCATAAACCCTCATAAACCTCATAAACCCTCATAAACCCATTCAACATGAAACACTTAGTTCTTTGTCTTACTGCAATTTTATTTACAGTTTCAAACCTTCAGGCGCAAAGCAAGGAGGAGTTGTCCAATCAGCTTTCCCATGATTTGGAGGCTTACAGAAAGTATACGTTGGCCATGAATTTTGACAGCAGCCTTCGGTTCATGCCGCCCAAAACCTTCGATATTGTTCCGTTCGATTCGCTCAAGGCAAACATGTTGCAAGCCTTTAAAAATGAATACATGGATATCGAGATGGCTTCATTTGATGTTGACATCCAATACAAACCTGAAATCAAGCAGGCTGGAAAGTACCATTGGGCCTTTGTGCCTTATACTGGCAGCCTGCGGATGGTTTTAAAAGGAGAGGAAAACTTTAAGGCCATTCTGATTCCGCTCCTGACTGCCCAGTTTGGAGCAGGAAATGTGCAAATGGAAGGAGATTCGACCATGTTGGTGGCGTTGAAAGACAAAAAACTCATCGCATTCAAGGACCCCGCTTCGCCTAAATGGCACATGATTGAAGACAAACGCGCTGAAACAGGGCCCGGAGGGGCGGAGCAAACGCAGTTCTTCAATTCCGTCGTCCCGGAAGAAGTGTTGAAAGCGATCGGAAATCAATAGGCGAGAAAAAATGCTTAAATTTTCAATAAACACTACTATGCGTACGCTACATTCCTTGTTTTGTCTGCTCCTCGCAGGCTCCTTGTCTGGTCAGTCCACAATCACCGGCACGATCCAGAGCGGTGGCCTCACTCGGGAGTATCTGCTTTACATTCCGGCTTTGTACAATGGAAATACCGCAGTGCCGCTGGTATTCAACTTGCATGGCTACACATCCAACAATGCGGCGCAGCAATTCTACGGGGATTTTCGGTCAATCGCCGACACAGCCAATTTTCTGATCGTGCTTCCCAATGGTACCCTGGATGCTCAAGGAAATCGCTTTTGGAATACTTTCCTTGGCAATTCCAATGTGGACGATGTGGGGTTTATCCGCGATTTGCTCGATACGCTGCAAGTGACATACAACATTGACCCCAACCGGGTGTACAGCACCGGCATGAGCAACGGAGGCTTCATGAGCTACTCATTGGCCTGTGAACTGAACAACCGCATCGCAGCCATAGCCTCCGTGACGGGCAGTATGATCCAGTCCAAACTCAATGCCTGCAATCCCGTACGTCCGGTGCCCGTGATGGAAATTCACGGCACTGCCGACAACACCGTGCCTTACACCGGTTTTCCGATCTCCACATTTGTCTCCATCCCTACGCTGATGACCGCATGGGTGGGCTTCAACAACTGCAACCCAACGCCAAGCATCACTCAAGTGCCAAATATCAACACGACCGATGGCTGCACGGCAGAGCGACAACTCTACACTGGCGGCGACCATGGAAGTACGGTTGAACATTACAAAATAATCGGTGGTGCGCATACTTGGCCCGGTGCAGCCTTCAATATTGGCGTGACGAATCAGGATTTCAGTGCCAGTCAGGAAATCTGGCGCTTTTTCAGTCAGTACAGGCTGGATCAACTTAGCGCAACGAACGCACCAGAATCTGCTTCGGCTGATTGGGTAGCATTCCCGAACCCGGCGCAGGATTATGTGGTGTTGCAATCCAAAGACCAGCGCCCAGTGCATGGGATTCAGGTTTTTGATGCGCTGGGGCGTTTGCAACAAACGCTGCATCAGAGCCGGGGATATGAAATTGAAATACAGACAGCGGCTTGGTCGCCCGGGATGTATTTGGTGGTGATTGAGAAGGCGGGGAGCACGGCGAGGCTGAAAGTGATGAAGCGTTAATTGGAAACGAAGGAAATGAAATCTTCACAATAGGCTTTCCCCTTCCAACGGGACGCCACAAAGACAAAAGAAACATCATCATGCTCAATACAAAACTAATCATCGCCAGCACCCGACCCGGCCGCAAAGGTCCGGCAGTAGCGGCATGGATTCAGGAGCTTGCAAAAGAACATCCAGAACTCGATGTGGAAGTGCTTGACCTGGCCACCATCAATCTGCCTTTTCTCGACGAAGCGAATCACCCGCGCTTACAGCAATACGAAAAACAACACACCAAAGACTGGAGCGCCAAAATCGCTCCGGCGGAAGCCTTCATTTTTGTGATGCCGGAGTACAATTTCGGCTTCAACGCGCCGCTGAAAAACGCGATAGATTTTCTCTACCGCGAATGGCAAAACAAGCCCGTGGCGCTGGTCAGTTATGGCGGCGTGGCGGCAGGGCTGCGGGCCGCACAAATGATCCGTCCCGTATTGGCTGCGGTAAGCCTGGTTGCCATTCCCGAAGCGGTGAGCGTTCCGCAGTTCACCCAATTCATCAACGCGGAGGGAAAGTTTGTGCCCAACGAAATGCTCACGAAATCGGCCCATGGCGTGATGAAGGGCTTGGTCAAATGGGGAGAAGTGATGAAGGGGCTGCGGGGTTGAGATTGGGATTCTTAACCCATCTCAAGCGAGGTGTCATTCAGAGCGAAGCGTGGAATCTGAGGGCGCAGCCCGAAGCATGTGTACGCTGGCTCGGCCTTCTGCCTCGGATTCTTCGCTGCGCTCAGAATGACACGCTGGCTTGGGATGGGAAACAGGAGAAATGAAATACCAGACTTAAATCCTAAAACCATTGATAATCAAGAATACCGCTTGGATTTCCGTTCCATCCCGATAAGTTGGGATTGGCGGGGACGCCAACAACGGAAAAACCCCACTGACGTAAGTCAGCGAGGCTTGGAAGAAGAGCCAGAAGGATTCGAACCTCCTGCCTCGGTGAGAGGCTTCCGTCAGTGACCGATACGACCAACGTCTTGGCTCTAGAAAGTGATACAAAGGTAATGCAAACACATTGCGATGCACTTGCAACACGGTAAAATTTCCCCGCCGTGCTTGGTGTTTTCACCAAGCACAACCCCGACGGGATATCAAAATTGAAACACTCACTTCGCTGTGCACTTGGTGAAAACACCAAGCGCGGCGGGAACCTGTCCCTTTCAAAAATCTATCATTATGGAAGAACAAGAAGACAACACCCTCTACAAAGTGGTTGTGAACCACGAAGAACAGTACAGCATCTGGCCCGCTCACAGGGAAAACGCGCTTGGCTGGAACGATGCCGGGAAACAAGGCAACAAAGAAGAATGCCTCGAATACATAAAAGAAGTCTGGACAGATATGCGGCCCTTGAGTTTGCGGAAGAAGATGGAAGAAATAGAGCAGGAACGAAGCGGAGATTGACCTGCCGTTGAAAATTCTAAGGCTTACAAGAAACCTTAAACGCTTTCAATATGAAGCAACTAGTTCTTTCACTTACGATACTGCATTGCTTTTGCAAATATGCAGGCGCAGAGCAAAAAGGAATTAAAAGCCATGTTATACCGTGATTTGGAGGCATATAAGCGCTATACGATGTCGTCAAATTTTGATAGCAGTTTTCAGTTTATGCCGCCAAAAATGTTCGAAATTACACCGTTAGACTCCTTGCTCGCCGCCACGCGCCACGCCTATGAAAATGAAAAGATGAGCCTCGAAATTAAGGGGATGGACTACAAGTCCAAAGGGAAGATGAAGATCAAAAAAGCCAAAATTTACCACTGGGTTTTCGTGCCTTATGATATGACGATGCGCATAGGGCTCAAAGGAGACTCGGCTTTCAAAACCCTTTTCACAAAGATGTTAAAGTCAGAATACGGCAGCGAAAACATACAGGAAGAAGGTGAATCCGCCTTGTTGCTAACGGAAAAGAACAAGCGCATGATTGCCTACAAAGACCCGGCTTCGCCCATCTGGTTTTTTTTAGAAGACAAAAGAGGGAAAGCCAGCGATCAGGAGACTGAATTGCTGTTTTATCATGTAATTCCTATAGAAGTACAAGAGGCGGTTGGGAAGCAGTAGGATCAGAATGCGAGGTTTCCTGCCGTTGTTGGCGTCCTGCCGTTGTTGGCGTCCTCGCCAACAACTACGACGATACCAAACTTAAAAACTAAAACCATTGATAATCAAGAAAAACGCTTGGGTTTCCGTTCCACTGTTTGTTGTTGGCGGGGACGCCAACAACGG
>CAZPTQ010000281.1:0-4275 GCA_964589365.1 uncultured Saprospiraceae bacterium | reverse complement strand
GTTTGGGATTAAAAAAAAGCCCCGCCTGTACGTACGTTTACTAAACCTTCGAGGTTTAGTAAACGTACGTACACCCCGCCACACCCCGCAAAAGGCCCCACGGAAACCCTAATCCTCCTCAAGCGACCAATTATCCATTTCCCGGTCAATCCGAAAATCGTCATGGAATTTTAGAAAAAGCACCAAAGCCTTATCAAGGTCAGAATCAAACCAGCTCAATACTTCTTTCCTGTTCAACAAGGAAGGTTGCTGTAAATTTCGGTAAGCTGTCCAGGAGGAATATTGCCATTCCTCATAGTTGCTGCAAAAGCGGTGGTGCAGGGGATTATGATGAATGTAGGCCAAAAGATAGTGCAATTTATACTCGGTAGTCACTGAAATCCGCTTGAAACGCTTTTGGAAAAGCGTACCGTGTCGTGCTTGCTGCTTGTTGTATGCCAGGGCATAACTGCTGAAAAGTCGCTTGAATTGGTCTTCGAGGTATTCAGAATAAGGTATTTCTTCAAGGAGAAACTGTTGGCTTTTCACGGTTCTTTGTTCTTGAATATGCTTTATCAGCGCATCGGTCAATGGTTTTACCTTGGCCAGAAAATGGAAGTGGTTGGGCATCAAGCAGTAGGCATACACGTCCAAATAGGGCAGGTATTTTTTCCATTTTTCCAAAAAGAACAGGTAATTGCCATCATTGCTGAACAGGTTGTCACGACCGACTGCTCTGTTGTAGATGTGATAAACGACATCGGGCTCGAGTTTTTCCCAGTAATTAGTTTTCATTTTTACTTGGTTTGGATGATTCAGTTTGGGTTGGGTTTTCTGGGTTCTGGGTTTCGGTTCTACGTTTACTAAACCTTGGAGGTTTAGTAAACGTAGAACCGAAACCCAGAACCCAGAAAACCCAACCCAAATATACGGATTTTTTACAAAAAAACACCCTGCCAGCATCGCCAACAGGGTGTTTTTTAGGGCATACGTTTACTAAACCTCCGAGGTTTAGTAAACGTACTTATCAATTTTCCAACGCCATCGCCCCGCTAACAATCTCCCCAAGCTCCGTCGTGATGGCTTCCTGTCGCTTCTTATTGTAGAATATTTTAAGTGCTTTCAGCAGTTCTTCCGCATTCTCGGTCGCTTTGTCCATGGCTGTCATGCGAGATCCATGCTCCGAGGCTTGGGTATCCAGCACACTTTTGTGGAACGCCAATTGAAGAATGCTGGGCACCATAGTTTCCAGCAATTGCTCCTGATCAGGCTCGAAAATGTAGTTGACCTTTTTTTCTTTGGTCCCGGCAGGAATTTCCATTTTTGGTACTGGTAACCACTGTTCCGATGTCGGGAATACCGTCGCCGCATTTTTGAAACGGCTATAAACCACCTCTACCGCGTCGTATTTTCCCAAAGAAAATTCCTCCATTCGTCCACGCGCCACAGCGCTCACATTTTCATATGAAGGATTGTCATACAAGGAGATAAAGTCCGTAATGAATGTGATATCCTTGAAACGGCGGCGGAAATAATCATAGCCTTTTTTGCCGATGAACAGCATGCTCACCTTGCCTTCACGAAACTGACGGCCATACTTTTCAGTAATTAGCGCGGTAGCTTCTTTCGAAATGTTTGTATTGAATGCGCCGGCGAGTCCTCTGTTGGAGGTAATCACCACTACCAGTACATTTTTTACCTCCCGGGCTTTTCCAAAACTTGTATCTCCGCCACCGTCAAGATTGGATAGTATGTTCGAGAGCATCCGGTTAAGACGATTGGCGTAAGGGCGCAATTGCACAATGGCATTTTGTGCCCTGCGCAACTTTGCAGCCGAGACCATTTTCATGGCCTTCGTGATTTGTTGCGTATTGCCTACCGACTTGATCCGTTCGCGTACTTCTTTTAAACCGCCAGCCATTTTCTGAGAGTTAAGTGTTAAGTGTTAAGTGCTCCATGATAAGTGCGGGCATCAAAGCCACTTAACACTTATCACTCAACACTTATCATTATTTATAGCCGCCTGCCAGGTCAGCCGCCAATGCTTTCATTTTGGCAAGGCTGGCCTCTTCGAGTTTGCCTTTGCGGAATTCTTCCAGCACATCGGGAAGTTTGCTTTCCATGCGCTCCAGAAAGAGGTGTTCGAATTCTTGTACTTTATCGAGCGGCACGTCGCGGAGGAGGTTGTTGGTGCCCAAATAGATAATGGCAACCTGTTTTTCGACCGAAACCGGGCTATACTGTGGTTGTTTCAGAATCTCCACGTTTCGTGCGCCTTTTGCTAAAACGGCTTGGGTGGTCACGTCCAAGTCAGAACCGAACTTTGAGAACGCCTCCAATTCGCGGTATTGCGCCTGGTCGAGTTTCAAAGTACCTGCGATTTTCTTCATCGACTTGATCTGAGCATTACCACCCACGCGGCTTACCGAGATGCCCACGTTGATGGCTGGGCGGACACCGGCGTTGAACAAGTTGGATTCCAGGAAAATCTGTCCGTCGGTGATTGAAATCACGTTCGTGGGAATGTAGGCTGATACGTCGCCAGCCTGAGTTTCGATGATTGGCAAAGCGGTAAGTGAGCCACCTCCTTTCACCAAACCTGCTTTCACTAGGCTCGGAGGCAAGTCGTTCATGTCTTTTACCACGTCTGCGCTGGCGATGACTTTTGCAGCACGCTCTAGCAAGCGGCTGTGCAGGTAGAACACGTCGCCAGGGTAAGCCTCACGACCCGGAGGTCGACGAAGTAATAGCGATACCTCGCGGTATGCAACGGCTTGTTTGGAAAGGTCATCGTAAATGATGAGCGCTGGGCGGCCAGTGTCGCGGAAGAATTCGCCAATGCAAGCACCTGCGAACGGCGCATAAAACTGCAATGGAGCAGGATCAGAAGCCGATGAAGACACGATGCATGTATATGCCATCGCACCATATTCTTCGAGTGTGCGTGCCACAGTGGCCACGGTCGACGCTTTTTGGCCGCAAGCGACATAGATGCAAAACACCGGCTCGCCACGGTCATAAAATTCTTTCTGGTTGATAATGGTGTCAATAGCGATGGCCGTTTTGCCGGTCTGCCGGTCGCCAATGATCAATTCGCGCTGGCCACGGCCAATCGGAATCATTGCGTCAATGGCTTTTACGCCAGTTTGAAGCGGCTCGTTTACGGGCTGGCGGTAGATTACGCCGGGGGCTTTGCGCTCCAATGGCATATCGTACTTCGCGCCCGTAATAGGGCCTTTGCCGTCAATCGGCTGACCAAGTGGGTTCACCACTCGACCAAGAAAGCCTTCACCGACCTCTATCGAGGCGATTTGGCCCGTGCGCTTTACCGAAGAGCCTTCGCGAATACCTGTAGGAGAACCCATAAGTACAACACCCACGTTGTCTTCTTCGAGGTTGAGCACGATGGCGCGGGTGCCATTTTCAAATTCTACCAGTTCGCCGGACTGAGCGCGATTCAGGCCGTAAACACGGGCGATACCGTCGCCCACTTGCAGTACTGTACCTACTTCTTCAAGGTTTGTTTCGGCCCCGAAGCCCGACAGTTGCTGTTTCAATATCGCGGAGATTTCTTCCGGTCTGACGTCTGCCATATTCTTTGAATGATGAATGATAAATGATAAATGATGAATATTTTTGAATGAAGTTGATGAAACGAAATTCATCATTTATCATTCATAATTCATCATTAATACTCTTTGATGTACAAGTTTTTATTGAACTCCGATTTCAATTCTGCCAGCTTGTTGGCGACTGAAGCATCGTAGCGTTTGTTGTCAAATTCGAGCACAAAACCTCCGATAAGTTCAGGGTCAATGCTGCTTTGTATTTCGAGATTGGGGTTTGTAATGCCGCTTTTGAGCAGGCGCGATTTTAGATCGGCCAAAACTCCTTCGCTCAAAGGCGCGGCAGAGATAACCTTCACCGTGGTAATTTTTTGCAAGGTCTTGTACTGCGACACAAATTCGGCTGCAATTTCAGGCAGGTAAGCTTCGCGGCCTTTGTTGACAAGCAACGTCAGATAAGCCATGGTAAGACTGTCCATTTGCTTGCCAAAAAGGGCGTTCAGCGCCGCATTTTTTCTGTCTGCGCTGATAATAGGGCTTTTTAGCATGAGCTGCAAATCGCGATTGGTAGCAGCAGTCGCCAAGGCAAGCACGTCGGTGCTCACATTTGCAAGTTTGTCTTGCTCAACTGCAAGCTCGATCAGCGACTTGGCGTAACGGGTAGCAATGCGGGTGACGCTCATTTTTTATGTTGATGAGGGTTTATGAGGTTTATGAGGTTTATGAGGTT
>CAZPTQ010000280.1:0-4389 GCA_964589365.1 uncultured Saprospiraceae bacterium | reverse complement strand
ACAATGCATGGTCTCACATGGCCGACTAAGCGCGGCCACGTAGCCCATGCTCACGATGGCGGCTATTAAAAAACCAGCGACAGCAATAAAATTTCATAACCAGATTATAAAAACTTAAGTAAATGAGCAAAAAAAAAGCAGCGAATGGTATCGATATCTTGAAGGAAATCAAAAAGCGAAACAAAGCTTTACCAGTCATCATACTATCCAGTCAAAAAAGTTATGGAACAGCCGCACAAACCATCATGTATGGCGCCGTACACTATGTGACAAAAGGTCAAGATGCTTTTGAAGAGATTTTCCAACTAATTAATGCTAATGTGTAGATGATAGATTTAACCTTTTTAAAAAATTTTACCAAAGACGATCCCAAAAAAATGAAACGCTACATTTCACTTTATCTTGATGTAGCGCCAAAAACCTTTGAGGAAATGCAACGTAACCTCGAAAGTGGAGATTGGGAGCAGCTTCGTATTAATGCACATTCCTTAAAACCACAAGCTGATTTTATGGGAATTAATAGTTTAAAAGAAGAACTCATCAAAATAGAAGAAGCGGTGAAAACGAATAATTTGGAGGTTATCGAAGAACTATTTAGTGCATCGCTCACAATATCTATTAATTCGGAGACTTTACTTAAAGAGATGTTAGATCAACGCTAAAAAAACGCCTTACAACACGCGCTAGCCGACAATGCTCCTAACGTCGCACAGCGGCTAGCGCAACCGTAGAAACAGAAATTAAAGAACTTAAAAAATCCAGTAGATATTTGTTGAACTCATTCGGTTGTTCAAGATTAGAAACATGTCCGGCATTTTCTATAATTTTCAAACTTGAGCCTTTGATGTGTTTATGCATAAATTCAGATTGGACAAGTGGCGTTACTTCATCTGCTCTGCCGCAAATAATAAGTGTTGGAATGCGAATAGCATCTATAGACGAACAGGTTTCGGAACGCTCTGCCAAAGCAGTTAACCCTGCGGTAATTATCTCCTTAGAATTTGCAAACACAATACTTCGCAAGTGTTCAACGATTTCCATTTTATTCGTCAACGAATCAGGATGGAAAACACTTTTAATAAATTTTTCATTAAATGCATCTACGCCATCAAGGTTAATTTGTTCGATTGTTTTGTAACGCTTTTCTTTTACTTCAGCGGTATCTGCAATGCATTGCGTATCGCATAAAATCAACGCCGCAAAGCGTTCAGGATACTTTTTTACCGCATTCAAAGCAATAAACCCTCCCATTGAGAGACCGCAAACAATTGCCTTTTTAATATTTAATTTATCCATAAACAACACTAAATCTTCACAAAACAAGTCAATGCTTAGCGGTGTTTTTTCATCTGTTGATTTGCCAAACCCACGAATATCGCAAGCTATTAAACGATTTAAAGATTTTAAACCATCAAGTTGCCCTTTCCACATTGACTTATCGAAGGGATAGCCATGAAGAAATATTACAGGAACAATTCCTTCTCCAACATCATTATATGAAATAGTGATATTGTTGACTTCTGTCAATAAATTTTGATAAGAATTATCTAATTCCATTTTTACAATTTCGTTTATTGGTAAAAGTTCCCAGGTTTTCTTCATAGGGAATGGTTATCGGCATTTCATTCAGATATTTCAGCAACTCAGGATGCTTTTCCCTAATGTTGTTAGTAACACCTAAAATCATTTCGTTCAACTCTAATTCTGTCTTCATGTTTTTTAATTACAAAATAAAATTTGTAATTAATTGATCTTCAACACTTGAAGAAGCAAATTTACGCCTTTAAATACTCAATAGCCTTACAGAATTAAAATTTATAGTTATATAATTCACATATTTACAGGCAAAAGACATGGACCATTAGCGTACGAACGATAATAAAATACTACTGGTAACTTTTAGGGCTTAACAGCTGACGGTGCATTTCAACATACCAGTCATTTCGGAAATCTCCGTAACGCCATACTTGATCGCATCATCCCAAGAGCACAGCGTATCGAATTGAAAGGAAAAAGCAGACGAAAAAACCTAAAACAACTACCTTGACCCCAACATAATCCGTACTTATCCACATAGGGGGTCAAAGCTCCGGAATGAGGGGGTCAGATACTCCGGAATAAACACCAGAGCTTAAATTCAAATAAGATGCCCGGCCTCTACCTCCATATCCCATTTTGCAAGCAGGCCTGCCACTATTGCAATTTCCATTTTTCTACCACACTCCGAGCGAAAGGGGCCATGGTCGAGGCCATTTTGAAAGAATTGGAATTGCAACAAGGCTATCTCGGCGGCGCAGCAATTCAATCGGTTTATTTTGGGGGTGGCACTCCTTCTTTATTGGAAATCAGTGAGTTGGAGCAGATTTCTAACAAGATAAACCAGATACATCGTGTCGCTCCCGATGCCGAAATCACCCTCGAAGCCAATCCCGACGACCTTACGCCCGAAAAACTCCGCGACCTGAAAAACTACACCCCTGTCAATCGCCTCAGCATTGGCATACAGTCTTTTGCCGATGAGGATTTGCGCTGGATGAATCGCGCCCACACCTCAGCGCATGCCCGCGCTTGCCTGGACGATGCGCTGAGCATTGGATTCCACGACCTCACGATTGACCTGATCTACGGAGCGCCTACCACCCCGGATGCGCAATGGGCCGACAACCTTCGCCTGGCTTTTGAGTATGACATTCCGCACCTTTCCTGCTACTGTCTTACGGTGGAAGAGGGTACCGCGCTTGGCACTTTTATCCGCCGAGGCCAACAGCCCCCTGTGGATGAAGACCGTGCTGCCCGGCAGTTCGAAATGCTCATGGAAGCCGCAGCCGCGAAAGGGTATGAGCATTACGAAATTTCCAATTTTGCAAAGCCTGGTCGCTATGCCCGGCACAATACAAACTATTGGCGATCAGCGCCGTACCTAGGCGTGGGACCTTCAGCGCACTCCTTCGACGGCGTTTCTCGCCAATGGAACGTGGCAAATAATGCTCAGTATATCAATCAGTTATCTGAAGGTAAAATACCATTTGAGCGTGAGGAACTCACCCCTATGCAGTGCTACAACGAGTATGTGATGACCTCCTTGCGCACCATGTGGGGCACAGATTTGGAAAAAATCATGGCCATGGGCGAAGGGTTTGCCCAGCATTTTGAAACGGAGGCGCGGACCTTTTTGGAAATCGGGGTGTTGGAACAAGAAGGACAAACGTTCAGACTTTCTCGTGCAGGAAAGCTCTTGGCCGACCGGGTGGCGATGGAGTTGTTTTTTTGACAGGATGGACAAGATCAACAGGATTTTATGATCCTGTTGATCCTGTCAAAAAAACAACCTTATCACATCCTCCCAGTATCTTTGCATCATGTTACGAATCCTATTAGTCGAAGACGAAGCCCATATCCGCGAAGCGGTGAAACTAAACCTCGAGCTCGAAGGCTACGAGGTGGTGGGTACGGGAAATGGACGCAAGGCACTCGAGCTGTTTGCCGGCCAACATTTTGACCTGCTGTTGCTTGATGTGATGTTGCCCGAAATAGATGGCTTTGACATCACTGAAAAAGTGAGGCTTACGAACACGGAGGTTCCTATTTTGTTATTAACGGCCAAAGACATGAGCCAAGACCGCGTGATGGGTCTAAAAAAAGGTGCCGATGATTATCTCACAAAGCCGTTCAATCTTGAAGAACTTTTACTTCGGGTGAGCAAACTCCTAAAAAGAAGTCAACGACAAAAAGGCGAATCGCTTTCTTTGTTTGAATTTGGTGGCAACAAAATAAACTTTGAAACTTTTGAAGCCACCACGTTTCGGGGTGAAGAAATCACGCTAACCAAAAAAGAAACCATGCTGCTCAAACTCCTTGCCGAGCGCAAAGACGAGGTAGTGAGCCGCAATCAAATACTGCAAGCAGTGTGGGGATACGATGTTTTTCCCAGTACGCGCACGATTGACAACTTCATACTTTCGTTCCGAAAATACTTTGAGGAGGACGCCAAGACGCCGCGATTTTTTCATTCGATTCGGGGGGTTGGGTATAAGTTTACCTTATAAATGTGGTCATTGTTATCGTGAGTTTTGGATAACCCCATCTTTAGCCATAAACAAAAACGGCGTAGCCGTGACATTTCTGTAGCCCGATAGGGCGTTTGTGAGGATAGGAACGGCGTAGCCGTGACATTTTTAGGTCGAAATAATGCCACGGCTACGCCGTTCTGAAAAAATTTAACGCTGGTGCTACAGGAATGTCGCCGCGATGCGGCTAAAAAGCCCGTTTTATGCAGGAACTATCCAAAACTCACGTTAATGTTAAAAATGTGGTCAATGTGATTTCACCCCCCAACGACGCCAAGTGCTACAGGAATGTCGCCGCGATGCGGCTAAAAAGCCCGTTTTA
>CAZPTQ010000279.1:0-4402 GCA_964589365.1 uncultured Saprospiraceae bacterium | reverse complement strand
TGAGAGGGCTGCGGTGGGTCAAATGGGCTCACCGCTCCCTACTCGATTGGCACCAGCTTATTTATTTAAAGTCACCAAAGGTTGCGCTAAGTTATTGCTCTTGTAGAAGATAAATAACTTTCTGCGCTAATTTCTTCTGTTTCGGCTGCGCTGAATGCAAAAAGACCGACACACTATCCGCTATCCACTGAAAGCCACTGAAAATCAATCTTTTATATTCGACATTGCGCTTGGCCCCCCTTCAAAACATGAGCGTATTTTGCGGGCGAACGCTCCGAATAGCCAGCGTCCAAGCCTGTCTATTATCCAGTTTGCACAGGATTATGCACACAGGTTTTGTTCCGCTTGATTTCCGAGTTGTACGATCAGAACAGACAAGGTTGACATCTGTATTGCTGTTGCCGGCACAGCCGGCGGGAATACTCGGCACCAAGCTGAAGCTTACGCGCCAGCGTTCGTTGGGCTTGGGGTTTAGGTTGCTGCTTGATCATCATAACCTCGCGCCAGCAAGGGATTTTATCCTCGCGCCAGCATGGGAATATAAAATCTATAACTTTATTACTTTCCTTAACAATCTTCTTCCCTCAAGGATTATTTCAATGTAATAAAACCCACAAGGCTCCGAGGATAAATCAAATACAATATGTTTAGAGGCTTCTTTCTTTATAAATATAACTCTCCCAAAAGCATCAAAACATTTTAGGTCAAAGTGCATCGGATATAATGTACTAATGTATAGAAGATGATCAGTGGGGTTAGGGTAAATTTGGAAATCAGGTTCCAAGGAAGGGATTTCGCTTTGAGTATTAACCAAATTGCACAAAGAGTCCAAGCACCCATTTTTGTCAACTTTTAACAACCAACCCAAAGATCTTGACCCGGATGGGGAATAGCGGTTAACTTTTCCGGCCGCGATAATGCTTCCAGTAGGCAACACTATCAATCCACCTAAATCTCCTGAAGAATAGAATTCTCCGACTACCGTATCACATCTTGACCAAATACTATCACCATTGGCACTAATATTGTAAAGACAGGCCCCAGGCCAGCCATAAGTACTTCCATCAGGATTTGCCCATTTCCCAAGTGCAATCCAATTACCTCCTTGGGTCGGATTCAAATCAATGGTGAAATTTGCAATAACCGTTGTTGGACTTAAGAAATGTGACCAAAGCAGGTCTAGGTTGTTGTCACGTTTGACAATTTTAGTTCTTGTACCCCAATTCCATTGGTCAAATATTTTTGTTTCTGAAGTAGCGTAAATATACCCTCCATCATTAGTGCAGTGGATTCCGCTGATTGTACTCTCTTCATACATTTTACTTTTGAATTCATGTTTTATATTCCCTAAACTGTCAATGGAAAACAGCCAACTTTTACTCCAATCTTGCCCAATAATATATGGCTGCAACCACGGATAACTTTGTTCGGATGAACCAATTAGAAACGTATTTAAATCATTCATTTCAATCGAGCCAAAAGCGTTGTCATATAGTGGGTTACCATATTTTTTTTCCCAAATCACCTCTCCTTGATGGTCTACTTTTTGAATAAAAGTTTTGAGTCGGTAATTTCCCAGTTGTTTGGTGCCAGCAATGATAAATCCATCCGGCAATTCAAGGATGGATTTATATTGAAAATTTAGTATGTCGGGTTCGGGGAATTCTTTCCACAAAATCAAGTCTCCATTCTTTGACAATTTGGCCATGAACCCCCAATTTCCATACCATAAATTGCCGGTCACAGCGATATTTCCATCAGAAGTTTTTATGATGGAATAATTAAGTTCAAAAACATAGTCGTCACCTAAGGAATCAAACAGCACTTTTTGGTCTAAAAGGTTACCCAATGTGTCAAATTTAGAAAACAACAGCCCCCATTGTTGGGCGGCCCCTGATTTGGCAGTTCCTACAACATAGAGCGTGTCATCATCTATCATAATATTATGAAATCCTGCGCCTGGAGCATCCATTTCATATAGCCTAGAAAAGCCCGGTTGAGCCTGCAGGCAGGAAGCAATTATGGTTAAAACAAAGAGTATGATTCTCATAGTAACGGATTAACTTCAGGTTATCTGAACCATTTTTGGCTTTTTGGGGACAGCCTCCAATCCAAATAGCCTCATTTGCCAGCCGAAAGCCGGCAAATGAGACCATAGAAGTTGGTTATTTTTGTATAACTATTTTGCCGTAATTGATTACGGCTGAATCGGAACTTACCTGGTAAAAATATACTCCCTCAGGCAATTCCATTTTTTCAATGTGTAGTGATTGAGTCCCTGCTGGAATATCTCTTTGTAGAACTAACATTCCAGTATTGTTGGTGAGCGTCAACCTCGCGCCTTTTTCGAGTTTCCGATTCCAATTCATTATAATAAAATCGTCTGCAGGATTAGGAAATACCGTGATATTGAAAAACTTTCCTTCCACCTGTTGAGCAGCATTGCCTTCTGGCGATCGTTCTCCGCCCCCCAATGTATACAAGGGGGAAAAATGTTCGACATCATAAAGTTCCAGTACGCTTTTTGCAATACTCGAAGCATGAGGCAAGCTGCTATAAGCTAAATTCGTCAATAATGGAAAATCAGCTTCAACCAAACCATAAAGTGTTTTTTGGTTGAATAGGGAAAAAATGAATTTTGTTGCTTGTAAATCTAACAAATCGTTAGCATCGAGCACATATTTAGCAGGCATATTGTTTAGAACTGTTTCAGCTTCACCATATTGACCTGCTGACACATATTCCCTCGCCAAAGCTAAATCTGTTGAATAGGTTTCGACATTCGCTAACCATCTCCTGAGGGTATCTCTATGGTAGGTGAGTGTATCATACATAGTATGGAGCAATACCATGTGCGCTGAACGATCCATTTCTTGACGAGCATATCCAGCTTCATTTGCTTTTATGCTGGATAAAGTAGTGTTTCCTGAATTAACTGCCGCCAAATAATTACTTTTTGCTGTATTAAAAACATTTTTATAGTTGTAAAATCTTTGTTTTTCAAGTGCAATTTCTTCAGGGTTTCTGCACGGAGGGTCACAATAGGCTATTGGACATGGGTTCGCAACAATCTCGTCCGGCGTTATATTTGAGAAATCAATCGGTGTTTCGTTTAAGCCCAAAGGATTGTAGAAATACTCAAGTTCAACAGTCCAGCCTCCTTGATTTCCAAAATCGCTATCATCAGGAGACCCAGAATACGAAAATTTATTCCCAGAAGCGCCCATTATATTTGAACCAGACAAAAGCCCTTGTTTATTTCTAATGTTATTCGGAAAAAAGTCTACAAGTGCGCTCACAAGGAAATCATACTGACTAACGTTTATGTTAGTGTTACATTCATAACTTAAGCCTATTGGAATTTCAGTCATAACGGCATTTCTTCCGCCTGCTATATTCCCATAGGTTATCCCATTATAGGTATTTCTTCTGATTACATTGTTATACTCCGTTGACATCATACCCAAAATTGTTCCATTGGCAAGTGTTAGGGTTAACATCATAATTGATGACTGGATCTGCAGGGGTATCACAAATTTTATCGCCATTGGTCGTGAACATTTCTGTATCACAAATTGGATCGTTTACAATTTGACCTGCGCCCATGGGACTAAAGGTATGATTAAGCCCTACACAATGGCCCATTTCGTGAGAAATTATCTGTGATCTAATAATCGATGTGTATGGAGGAAGCCAAAAATTTCCTGAAACAAAAAACTCGGTAGACAACACTGCACTTGCAAACCCTTTACCCAAGTTTACAGGCAAGGGGTGATCTGGGAATAAATAAATGTCAATTCCATCGTTATGATTATTGAAAGAGAATATCCCTGGGCTGCCAAAAATTGAACTGAAATAATCCGTACGATTAATATAATCAATATCACAATTCCAAACAAAAAATATGTTGTGTGGGTTGAACGCAATATCTAAATAGCTCAACGCTTCATTAACCTGCGAAGGGGTTTGGCCACCATTCCCATTGTCATCTCTAATAACATGAACGTATATTTTCAGGTAAAATGGCCCCTCTTCTTCCATCGGATCCACGGATGTGTTGTACTCAAGATTTGGGGCTGGATCAGTATCACAAATTGTCAGTTGCTGGGCATTTAGCGTCCAAGACGTAATTGCCAAGATCAACGCCATTAATAAGACGCGTAAATGAAGTTTGGAAACGAATGGTTGTTTCATAATCAAAAAAATTAAGAATGAATGAAATTAAGATGTCCTTATTGGTGCCATTCGTGAGCACTCCTGCCCGTGCCGACGTTTAGGAGGCATGGACAGGAGTGCATTGATGGCAGAATTTATTTATTACTTACCGGCATGAAATTTATTCAACAATTGTAACTGTTTAGCACCCGCCGGAGGCGGGTTATGAAAAAACTGGATTAAAACA
>CAZPTQ010000278.1:0-4410 GCA_964589365.1 uncultured Saprospiraceae bacterium | reverse complement strand
ACGGCGGCGCGTAATTACGCGCCGCCGTCAGTATTATAGTTTGGTTACGTCTTAATAACCGTTATTATCGCACCACAATAAGTTTTTCTGCCGTTACTGCTTCTCCTACTTGAATTCGGACGAAGTAGAAACCAACAGGCAACAGGCTAGTGTTCAAGCTGAAGGACTGTTGCCCGGCAGTAGCTTTTTCGTTCACTTGCTGGCCATAGTATTGACCGTCAAGGCCAATGATGTCCACTTGTACATCAGAAGCGTTCAAGAGGTTCATCTCTAGTGTAGCGCGTTCGCTCGTCATGGTTGGGTACACCTTGATGTCGCTGGCAAACGCCGCGATGTCTTTTGTGCCCACCGTGCCAGCAAAGCAGTTTGTGTTCAAGTCGAGGAATTTCGACCAGCCACAAGTCCAGTCAGAAGCCGCGCCGATGCCGCTAAACGCACCGATGTAATCTACTTTATCAAAGAAAGGTTTGTTGATACGGGGTGCGGAAAAGGCTGCCATTCCAAGTACTGGGGAACCTGCCGTAGGCTGTGCATTCGGGAAATCGAGGGTAAATGGATCGTCCAATTTAGCCTCTGTACTGGTCGTGAATTGCTTGTTGCCAAAGCCTGTGGTCTCGTACCAGGTATCTATATTGAAACCATTGGTAGCATTGGTATTGAGCAGATCAGTCGGCCCAGAAACGATGCTGTTTTTGATTTCCAGAAGGCCGCTTGTTGCATTGTCTGCACAAGAGTTGCCGTCAATAAAGAAACCTACCGGGTAAGAACCCACAATAAGTGTATTGAAAATACCAGGTTCCGAGTTGCGGCGAATGTGCGCACCACGACGGTAAAGACTGTTCACCGGAGCTGTTGGGCCAACGATGGTCACGTTCGAGAACGTAGGTTTAGTTTTGGGTGTGTTTGTGGAGCCTTGAGCATCGTTGTCAATTTCAAAACCGTTCGAGCTGCTCTGGTCAGCAATCTGTGGGTCGCGCACAGCAAGGGCGTATTGTACATCGCCGTTGTAACCAAAGTCTGCATCGAAATCATCGTCCAAACCGCGGTACGCAATCAGGTGTTTGCAGTTTACAGAGCCACCAAACCACTCGTAAGAGTCATCGCCGCAGTACGAAACCTGAACGTGGTCAATGGTAGTACCCGAGCCAACACCGCCCATAGTGAGGCCATTGATTTCGCTGTTGGGCTGGAAAGCGATACCGGGGTATTCGATGCGCACATAGCGCAGAATGCCAGAGTTGTCAGCTGCATTTGCGTTTGCACCGCCACCGTAGAGGCCATCGCCTGCGGCATTGTCCACACCGCCTTCAATCTGCCCTACACCAGCCTGGCCGTTGAAGGTAGCGTTGGTTGTGCCATTGCCCAAAAGGATAAGACCGCCCCATGACCCATAAGTCGGGTTTGGGTCGTTGGTGGTGAACACTATGGGTTCGCCTACGGTACCGTCAGCAATAATTTTAGCGCAACGGGTAACGATAAGTGCGCCCTTCGAACCTTTGTCGCCTTTGATAATAGTACCCGGCTGAATCATAAGCGTAGCGCAGTTTTTAACGTACACAAAACCCTGAAGCACATAGGTTTTATTAGCAGTCCAGGTGGTATTGGTGGTAATGTTACCGCTCACCACTTGCTCCTGGTTGGAAGGCAGACAACCTGCCTGGCCCCATTTTGACCAAGGGCAAGTCCAGTCGCCAGAAGGTCCGAATGCGCCAGCGTAAGAAACGCGGGAGAAGAAGAAGTCTGCAACCCGGGCATCGTCAAATTTCGCATAGTTCAACACAGGGGAAGTAGCGGTTGGGCGAGGATTTGGAAGCGCGAGGTTGAATGGGTCAATCAGTTGAGCATCAGCGCTGTTGGTGCCCGTAGAGATACCGTTGGCTGTAGCCCAAGCAGCAATGTCAAATGCTGCCACATTTGTGCTCAATGGGGTAGCCATACCATGGTAAAAAGAATTTTTCACTACCAACTTGCCCGTTTGCGCATTCACTGCGCAAGAGTCACCGTCAATGAAAAGACCAACGGGGTAAGCGCCTATAAACACCGAGTTGAAGATGCCTGGCTCCGAGTTGCGGCGCAAGTGGCTGGCGCGACGGTAGAGCGCGTTTACGGGGCCTGTTGGTCCAAGAATGGTGATATTGGAGAAGGTGGGTTTTGTTTTGGGTGCGTTGGCAGAACCTTGGGCATCGTTGTCTACCTCAAAACCGTTTGAGTTGCTTTGATCGGCAATCTGAGGGTCGCGTACAGAAAGCCCGAATTGGACTTTGCCAGAGTAACCAAAGTCTGCATCAAAATCATCGTCAAGCCCACGGTATGCAATGAGGTATTTGCAGTTCACCGTACCACCAAACCATTCGAAGGAATCGTCGCCGGAGTACGAGACTTGTACATATTCAATGGTAGTCTTACTGCCTACACCGCCCATGGTAAGGCCGTTGATTTCGCTGTTGGGCTGGAAAGCGATACCGGGGTATTCGATGCGCACATATTTTAAAATGCCAGAATTGTCATTTGGGTCATTACCACCGTAATCACCGTTTGTAATACCGCCCTCTATTAAACAAGTGCTGCAGTTGGCCGGTGCTTTACCAAGGATGATAATGCCTCCCCAATCACCATAGGTCGGAGACGCTTCATTGCTCGTGAACACAATTGGCTCAGAAGGAGTCCCTTCTGCAATGATGTTCGCGCCGCGTGTGATAATCAAGGCGCCTTTGGATGCTTTGTCTCCTTTGATAAGGGTGCCGGGCTCAATGGTGAGCGTGGCGCTGTCTTTTACATATACAAAGCCTTGGAGAAGATAGACGTTGTTTTTCGTCCATGTAGTGTTTGTTGTGATGTCACCAGATACGACAATCTGGGCGTTTGTGCTGCCCATAACGGCAGCAAGGAATGCAATCAGTAGAAATGCTTTTTTCATAGAGCAGGCAAAATTTGTTGGATAGTTTTTGCGCAGCAAAGGTCGGAAGCATACAAAGAGGAGCGGGGAAAGGGGGGTTAAGCGTTTGTCAAGTTTGGATGAAGCCAATGTTAAGGAAGTGCGGATTTCGCAGATTATTGGCTTCCGTAAATCAGCCTCATCCGCGTAATCCGCGTTACAAAAAAGCCGGGCGAATTTGATTCGCCCGGCCTTACTAAACCTGCTAAACTGTGTATGTATGAAGTACAATGAATAAGCCGGGGCGCAATTTGTCTGAAACCCTGTCCTCCCCGGCTTGTGATTTTGGATTTGCGATTTTGGATTTGCGATTAATTTGATCCGAAAAAGGCAAGATTCATTCCTTTTTCGAATCAAAAAAATCGTAAATCGTAAATCCAAAATCCAATTTACACCCACTCAAACGCGGCCATCCCATGTGACCGCCCCATCAGTTCTTCGCGAAGTTTTTGAAGGCTCTGCCCTTCGCGTTCTGGCACATGCAAACGCGGATTGGGGGTGGAAAAATCGGCTTTGTGATAATGGTACATTTCCCATTGGCCAGCCTTACATTCCAGTGCGGTAAGGTGTTCTACCCAATCTCCACTGTTCATGTAGAGCACCGTTTTACCGTTTTTTGCCACTACTTCACGCATTTGGGGTTGATGAATATGCCCACAAATAACGCTGTCGTAGCCGTTTTGGGCGGCCATATCAATGGCGATGTCTTCAAAATCACCAATAAAGCGGACTGCGCCTTTCACACCTTTTTTTACCCTGGCTGAAAACGAGGCTGGTTTTAGCCCCAGTAATTGCCGAGTACAGTTGATCATGCGATTAATGCGGATCAACAAGTCATAGCCTTGGCCACCCAATTTCGCCAACCAGCGTGCCCGTTGTACCGAAGGGTCAAATACATCGCCATGAAAAACCCAGTGCGTTTTGCCGTCTACCTGAAAAACCAACTTGTTTCGCAAATGAATGAGTCCCAATGACATTTCCCCAAACTTCCGAAGAAGATCATCATGGTTGCCAGTCAGGTAATAAACCTTTGTACCGTTCACGGCCATTTTCAATATGCGACGCACCACCTCCATGTGTTCTTTCGGGAAATAACTTTTCTTGAAATTCCACATGTCGAAGATGTCGCCGTTCAGCACAAGGGTGCGAGGCTCGATGCTCTTCAGGTAGTTGCTCAGTTCGTGGGCGTGGCAACCATAAGTGCCCAAATGCACGTCCGAAATTACAACGATGTCGAGTTCTCGTTTCATGTTAAAAAGATTGCCGATGACGAGGGCCAATTATAAAACAGCAATGAATGCTCAAAAAAACCCGCGCCGGGAAAGCGTTTTGCCTGAAATCTAACGGGTGAAACGGGCGACTGAACAAACTGAACAACAAGCAAAAGAAGGAGAGAAGTCACAGGCGCGGGTGGAAAATCATGTTTATACTGCGAAACTTTACTGGCACAACATTGCGTGTAATCGGCCCACAAC
>CAZPTQ010000277.1:0-4448 GCA_964589365.1 uncultured Saprospiraceae bacterium | reverse complement strand
CTTGGTCAGGCCCTGCATTCGCAGTGGTAACCTGCTCGTAATAACTGATCGAAACGGTGTTGGAACTGCTGCATGTCCCGTTGACAACCGTCCAAGTCAACTCGTACGTCCCGTACATATCTGCCATGGCGGTCGTGGTCGGATCGTTCACATTGCCAAATGTGATGCTCCCAATACCGCCTGTTTGGCTCCAGGTCCCTACTCCCACCGAAGGAGTGTTGCCCGCCGTGTTCGCAACGAGCGAAGCACACACGTCTTGGTCAGGCCCCGCGTTTGCAGTGGCAACCTGCTCGTAATAACTGATCGAAACGGTGCTGGAACTGCTGCAGGTTCCGTTCACGATCGTCCATGTCAATTCATAGGTGCCATAGGCATCTGCAGTGGCCGTTGTCGTCGGGTCATTCACATCTCCAAAGGAGATCACCCCGCCACCGCCTGTCTGGCTCCAAGTCCCTGTACCCACCGAAGGAGTGTTGCCCGCAGTATTGACCACCAACGAAGCGCAAATCTCTTGGTCTGGGCCAGCATTCGATGCCGTTACCTGCTCGTAAAAGTTGACAACAATATCCTCATCATCCACACAGGCACCATTGGTCTCTGTCCATTTAAAGGTATAGGTGCCATATGCGTCAACTGTTACAATTGCATTGGCCGTAATGGCATTTGGAGTAAAAACTGCCATTCCAGGACCAGCCGTTTTCGTCCATTCACCTTCACCGACTGAAAGGGTTGCATTCAGTTGAAAGTTGAGGTCACATTCATTCCCGCCACTTCCCGCATCTGCAACGGGCTGCTCATTAAATGATACATCTACAGAAGCATTATCTGAACAGCTTCCGTTAGTTTCTGTCCAGGTAAAAGTGTAATAATCGTATGCATCAACTGTAACCGTAGCATCCGGGTCATTTGCATTGGGATTAAACATAGCATTCCCGGAACCAGCGGTTAGAGTCCAAACCCCGATGCCTATGGAGGGTGTTGCATCTAATTGGAAGTCAAAATCACATTCATCACCACCACTGCCTGCATTTGCATTTGGAGTTACGTTGACGGTGATGGTAAAAGGCGTTGAACTACTTACACAACCGGTAGTGCTGTTCCGTACGGTCAATGTTCCATTGTAGACCGCCGCAGGAGCAGACCCAGGCACGACCAAAACTATGGGCGTAGCGGGCAACGCAGCATTTGTAACATCTGAAAACAAAACCGCTTCTGCCGCTGCATCGTAGTCAATGCTATATTGATCTGGACTATTTGTAGTAGCAGAATAAGGCAAATTAGCACTTGTTTCCATCTCACAAACACTAGGGTTTGCGCCAAGCGTTATGGTAGGGTCATCATAAACGGTTCCACTACAAGATACATTTATGTCATTCCCCACCGAAAAACCTCCGCCTGAAACATTGACATTTTCACTATTGTAATTGCCTGGGGTGGCATTGGCCTTTAATCTTACCCACACCGTTCCACTCACAGAACCTCCGCTTGCCGTCAAGGTTACACTTCCAGAGAAGCCTGAAATAGCAGAGGTAGTTGAGACTTCATAGTTCGTCGTTCCCGCAATGGTTATGGTGGCGGAGGCTGTAGAAAGTCCATCCCCGTTTACTGTGAAGGATTGAGCGGTGCCCGCAGTATTAACACAAGCAGAAAAACCTGATAAGGAGGTGGACGTGGTGCCTAAAATTCCACCTTTAAAGATGAAGTTATTGATGCTGTAGGTCCCGGCAGGAGCACTTGCATCCCATCCATAGTTTCGGAAGGATGTTGCTGTCGTAATATTTTGATAATCGCCTCCTGTTAAATCAATGGTTGCACCAGAAGCGGCTGGTGACCCAATCGCCGAAGTAAAATTATCACCATTTGCGTCCGTTCGAAATTCAAAAGATGTCGGTCCTGTACCACTTGCTTGTGCAGCATAAACTAAATTGTCAAAATTAATATGGTAACCTGCTTGCGGAGTTATGGTAAAATTAAAATAGGCATTTAGGTCAATGTCTGGAGTATTCCAACTATTTGCATTGTATCTGTCATTTGCATTGGTTCCCGAAATTCCTGTTCCCCTCCCAACGCCCGAAACAGTAATATGAGCATTCTTCACATCTCCGGTCACATATGGATTATCCACGTTTGGGTTAGTTCCGGTAATAGGATTTTCCCAAATGGATGTAGACTGTCCCCAAACACTCCCCCCCGCCAAGAGCACCATTCCTAAAACCATACCCAATGAAAGGGTCATTTTCCGGGAGCCAGTCACGTTTGTTTTCCTGCTTATGAAAGCATTTCTTTGAGTGGAAGCCGAGGCAGTGTTCGAGACCCTGCAATCCTGACCAAAAACGAAGTGTAAAATGTTTTTCATAGACAGTTGTGGCTTAAGCATTAAAAAATTTGGTTGAGATTTATTTGTTCCGTTGGAGGAGTTTGTTGTTGTAGCGTTCTGTCTCATAGGGTTGAACATTTTGGGGTAAAAGAATAAGCGGGTGAAATCAAAGTATCCATAAACGACCTAAGCCCTCGTCGAGATCGTCGTCGAAGGCTTGAAAAACTGGGCGTTGAAAGCGAAGGGAAAATGGATCCTGTAAGGGCTGACAGGAGGGGAGGTGCCGGGAGCGCATCCTTGTATATAAGGTGTACCCCACGCGGCATCTTGCTAAGCAGCAGTTGAATGGCTGCGACCAGCCAAAAAACGACGTTGTTTTTGGGCGCTCGGGGAAGATCAAATAAATGGCAAACCGGGTGGTTTTTCGTAGAGAAACTTTTCATAAAATCTTGATTATTATGTTCTTATGTAAGAAAACGCAAGACGCACAAATGCTCCAATGGAAACATTTGTGCAGGAATGTGTTCTTTTTACAAAAAAGCGAAGGGATTATGGCTTAGAATAAAATGCACCGCTTAGCATAAACGTGCTAACGCAGAGAAATCAAGCCTTGCCATGTGCAGAAAACCGAGGCATCATTGGGGGCGTAATCCTCTATGACCTGCCAGATTTGATTACTCAAATCGAACAGCGGACGGGACATCGTATTAAAAGGAAACTCGCCTGTTTCTCAAAAACTTTTTTCAATTGGAGCGGGTCAAGCGCCTACCAGGCGACCCAAGATTTTGAGGATACAGGCGTACTAAATCGGTGAGCGGATGAAATCAATATCAAATATGGCTAAAGGTACATCTGGGTACCTCCCCAAGGCTTGCCAATGTAAATTCGGAGTATTATAATGCAAATTCGGCCCAATAAGTAAAAATTTGGTAATAGCGTGTTACTTTTATCTCTAAATCAGCCACAAAAAATTACAAGCCCAGCCTTTCGCTGGATGATATTTCCGAAAAGACAGCCATCAAAGGGTGTTTTCGGAATTCGCCCCAACGTTTTAGACCCACTCACGATTTATTTCATTGGGTTTTGTGGCCTACTCTCTTCAGGAATACCTGTGGGGGAGTTTAATGTTGCCTTGGCTTTTGAGCGCAACATCTATGCAGATAATCGGACGAGGCGGGCAGGAATCTCAAACACGCTATTCAAATTACGCTATTCAGAACTGTGTACGAAACCTAAACAATCGAAAAATGCGTACCCCTAAATGGAATTCGATCATTGTGGAAGCTGATATCTCCGATAGCAACCAGCTAAAAACCATGCTTCAGAAACATTGTCCCAATGTAAAGGTGATCGCCGAAGTGACGGAAACATCCGAAGCCATCACCTGCATCAATAATATGGAAGCAAATCTCCTGTTTTGCAATGTCTCGCTACGAGACGGCATTGCATTTGACATGCTCGACGAGTTGGGCGGCTTTTATGGGCCTCTTGTCTTTTTGTCGAAGGATGTTAAATCAGCGTTGCACAGCTTACGGTACAATGCCTTTGATTACTTCCTGAAACCTGTTACCGCATCTATGTTGTTGGACTTGATGAAACGACTAAGAAACTGGGAAACCAAACTAGATCGTCGAATCGAATTTTTGAATGGGCCCAGGTTCAGTAATAAATTTAATACCACCTTGTTAAAGGCGTCGGGAGTGCAGCATGTGGTACACATACCCGACATTATCCACATAGAAGGGGATGGAAATTACTCCACGGTACATCTTGCCTCGGACGACCAAATTCTGGTTTCAAAACCATTGAAATATTTTGAAGACATCCTGCCTATCAGATTCTTTTTTCGGGTGCATCAATCGCATATCGTCAACATAGCAACTGTGAAAAGCGTGCAAAATGGAGAGGAGCATTTTGTGACCTTGCACAATGGCAGCACGGTGCCCTTGTCTCGCAGGAAAAAGGACCAGTTTCTGGATTGGTTGATACAGTAATATTAACATGAACCACCTCAATTGCTCAAGGTGGTTCATGCCAATTTTCACTGTGCGAGGGGTCTTACGACCCCGCACTTTTACTTCGCCTGTATCATCTTCTTCGTAGCACTGTCCGTAGAAGTCTCCAACTTGTA
>CAZPTQ010000276.1:0-4474 GCA_964589365.1 uncultured Saprospiraceae bacterium | reverse complement strand
CTCTCCGAGGTCAAATAAAATGTGCATGAAAAGGCTACAAACATTGGGCCTCTCCGAGGCCTAAACCCTTAAGTCAACGACATTGCCCCCTGGGGTTTTGTCAAAAGGGTCGGAATCAAAAAGGAGGTAAATCTTTATTTTGTTCTCTTTGGCGAAAAACCTACGAGGTTTAGCACTCGAATAGAATTAAAATTTGTTTATTTTCCTATCGGCAACCTTTTGGCACAACCCCTCAATCGCTCCAAAAAGAGCACATTATTACGATTCGAGACAAATAGATCGTGACCAAGCACCAACTCGCCGCCAAAATACTCGCACACTGGGAAAAGGATGTCCGTCCTTTTGCCCCGGACGAGCATTTGCGCTGGCAGGAACTGCTCCATCGGTTACCAGACGACCTCAATCCCGAACAATACCGGGACGCACTGTTGCCCATTGCCGCCAAAAACGACAAGGAGCAGACGGTGTTTGTGGCCTTGTTCGAGCTGGCCAAAGGGGAGTTGATAGAAGCGCTGCCGCCCCCCGGCGAAACGGAAAAAGAAGCGGAAAAAACCCTTGTCAGGCCAAGTCCATTGAAAAAAAACCTCCGCTGGTTTTTTTTACTCGCAGCCCTTGCAGTATTGTATGCGATATTCAAAATTTGCTGGCCAGCCCCAACGCAACAATACCCCCGACTGGAGGCGCCCACCGCCCGGCCAAATACCCAAAACCGCGTCTGCCTCGACAGTGTACTGGGAGCACATACTGCCCTGAACAGTCGCATCATTTTTGAGGTCAATCAAGACACCACCCTGCGCACACCGCTCGGTGTGTATGTCATCGAAGAAAAAAACGGTTGCATCCGTTTCACTTCGGGTGACTCCACGGGCCGCGATTCCATACGCCTGAACGTCTCGGATACCGATGGCCAATCAGCGGTTGACCTGATTCAGTCGGTGCAGGTTTTGGAAGATTCTATTGGCGTTGGTACAGGCGGCACCGATTATGATCGCTTCTTCACCCAAGCCCAGCCCTTCTACCACGATTCCCTATTCGAAGCCCTTGAACTCAAACCCCCAAATACCTTCACAACCACCCTCTACGAATGGTCGAACTGGATCAAAGCCGCCATCCTGTGCTTGCTCGCCGTGCTCCTGGCCGTTTGGGTCTATTGGCGCGCCAGAAAACGCCAAAAACTGGTGGTGCAACGCGAAAAACCGACCAAGCCGCCTTACGTCTGGAACATCCGCATACCCAACCTGTTGCCACCTGACCCAGGCGAATCCTTCGGCCTGACACTCAACGCCCTGCGCCGCCGCACCGACGACGACACCCGGGTGCTCGATATGCCCCAAACCGTGCGCGCCACCATCCGCCGGGGCGGCATGGTCGAATTCCGATTCCGGCAGCTCACCCGACCGCCAGAGTACCTCCTGCTCATTGACCGCCAAAACACCCTCGACCACCGCGCACGCCTCTACGACGACCTCTACCGAATCCTGCTCCAAAACGAGGTGCTTGCCGAACGCTTCTTCTACGACGGCGACCTCCGCCTTTGCTACAACGACCAGCACCCCGAAGGCTTCAGCCTCGACGAGCTGTTGTTTCGATACCCCGCGCACCGCCTGCTTATCATCGGCAGCGGACGACAGATGTTCAATACCGCCACGGGTAAACTGGCCAAATGGACCGCCCAGTTTGCCCGTTGGAAAGAACGCGCCCTGCTCTCACCTTTACCCGCTTTAGAATGGGGCCGCCGCGAACGCAGCCTCACCGAGCTGTTCCGCTTTGCGCCCGCATCCATTGAAGGCATGCGCAAGCTCATCGAAGCCTTCGATGCCGATGAAGACCAGCGCTTGCCCCGATTGGACAAACTCGCTGCCCTCGCGCTGGGCGAACCCGTGCTCCTCGAAGACGGCGACCTGCGCCAAACCCTCGAAAAACACTACCCCGACCCGCTCACCCGTACCTGGATAGCCGCCTGCGCCATCTGGCCCGAACTGCACTACGACCTCACGCTCTGGCTCGGCCATTGGCTGGCACAGGAAAGCGGCCAACCCGTAGCGACCATGGCCCGCTTTGGCGAGCTGCTCCGCCTGCCCTGGTTTGCCAACGGCGAAATACCCGATGCAGCGCGGGCGGTGTTGCTCGACGAACTCCATCGAACCAACCCCGCCCTCGAAAACCGGCTCCGCATGGCCCTTCATGCCCTGCTCGAAGCCAATGCCCCGCCTGCCGAAAGCGCCGCCTGGGACGACTTTGCCATGCGCGTGGCCTTCAATGAATGGCAGTTCACGACCGACCCCAAAATCAAAAAAGAACGCGAAAAACAGATTGCCGACTGGATAACACGCAACGGTAACCCCGATTTTATCACCATTCGCGCCCTGAAGGGCAAACCCGGGCCATTGGACAGCCTGCTGCCCGATTCCTGGAAAAAAATATTGTACAAGGGCAAACTGCCGGGCTTGGGCGTGCAGGAATGGCTGAAAGACACCCTGCGCATCGCCTTGCCGATCTGGGTACTGGCTGCAGCAGGACTCCTTTGGGGCTGGCAGCCCAAAGCCCCCGATGACTGTGTAAATGGCGAGCAACTTGAACTGTCCTGGAAAGGTGAACTGCGGCGTTTTTGCGCCGAAACGCCCGATGAACGCGCTATTTTGGGCGAATACAGCGTCCGTCAAGCCCTTCAAACCGACACCCTGCCACCCGAGCCGGATACCTTGCATTTCGGGGAAGCTGCCCAACTCCGCCAGGAATGCAAGGCCAATATTGCCAATGCCCTTTACAACAAAGGCATCCCCTTCTACAATACCCACGACAGCCTGCGCCTCCTGCGGCCACGCCTTGACCCCAATGCCTCGGTTTGGAAAAAACGGGCCTGCCAGTGGTTTGAAGCCGCTGCCGCCGCCGATACCTCCCTACAGTGGGTGCGCGCCGCCGCCGACTGGTGCGCGGAAAAAACCACCACTGAGCCGCCCACTAATCCTTGCCGCCAGATTGCGGCCGGCGTGATAGAAGTAGGCTTCCGAAACCGGGCACATGGCCTGAGCGAACTCGACGAAATTGCCAAAAATCCCAATGGAAAACTGGCCAAAAGCACCCTGATAGGTGTGATAAAACCCGGGCAACAGGTAGAACTGCTGGGCGAAGAAACCCACGTTTGGAAAGTACGCTTTCAAGGCAAAGAAGGCTTTGTGGCCAAATCTGTGTTCCAGCGAGCCACCCTCGTTCCGTGCGGCCCTGCTCCCAATAACCAGACCGCCCCCTCCTTCGCTACGGCTACGGTGGGTAAAATGATGCCCGTAAAAGGCGGCAGCTTCACCATGGGCTGTACCGCAGAGCAGGGCGAAGATTGTGATGACGACGAAAAGCCCGCCCACCAAGTCAGGGTGGCTGATTTTGAGATTGGAGTGACGGAGGTGACCAACGAACAATACGCCGCTTTTTTGAATGAAAAAGGCAATCAAAAAGAAGGCGGTGTGGAATGGATAAATCTTGAAGGCAGTTTCCAAACCGAAAAATGCCGCATCCAAAGCTCGAATGGGCGGGTGTTTACGGTGGAAAGCGGTTATGAAAAACACCCGGTCATTTATGTTTCATGGTACGGCGTCAAAGCCTACTGCGCCTGGCTTTCGACCAAAGGAAGCGGCAAATTCCGCCTCCCGACTGAGGCGGAATGGGAGTTTGCGGCCAGAGGCGGCAACAAAACGAAGGGTACGAAGTATGCCGGCAGCAACAATCTCGACGAAGTGGGTTGGTACACCGAAAACACCAAGGGTACCGGCACGCGCCAGGTAGCAGGAAAAATAGCCAACGAGCTCGGCCTTTTTGACATGAGCGGCAACGTGTGGGAATGGTGCGAAGACGACTGGCACGACAATTACGAAAAGGCGCCCGATGATGGCAGGGCTTGGGTGGATTCAGGTGGCAGGGGTTCGCTCCGCGTGTTTCGCGGCGGCTCGTGGGACGTCAACGCGCGGATTTGCCGCGTCTCGATCCGCAGCGGCAACTCACCGGTGTTTCGGAACAACTGTGTCGGCTTCCGCCTCGCTTCGTCCCCCCAGTGAGGTGGTTTGTCCACTCCGGCTATCTATTGAGCAAAAAAGAAAAGCACAGCAATACACGAAACGGAGCAATGGGAGGGGCTTGCGGTAGCAGCCCTCCCATGCGGAGTGAAGGGTATTGCGAGCAAAGGACTTTAGGGCGTAAGCCCTCGAATTTTTTTTTGAAAATGGCTAAAATAACGTGCGCTTTGGATAGCATCTGCGTAAAAAGGCCATTCCAGCCGCATAGCGGCGACATTATAATGCCGTAAAAATGTCACTGCTACGCAGTTCCTACCATTAAAAACGCCCTATTGGGCTACCAAAATGACACCGCTACGCGGTTTTAGTTTAAAATCAAGGGCTGTTGCATTCCAAAACTCACGTTAATTATGCAAATAAGGATTTTCACGGTCCCCATCATGGGGGGCGAGCAGTTGGTGGAAGAA
>CAZPTQ010000275.1:0-4504 GCA_964589365.1 uncultured Saprospiraceae bacterium | reverse complement strand
CAAGGAACTGGCGAAATGAGTATATACGATAGCTTTTTAAAAAGTTGTCAAATCTCCGCCGTACAGGTGGGTTTAGCCGCCGATCTTTTCGGGGCATCCGGCGGCTAAAGCCGCAGGTACAGTACGTCAACGCTTTTTCAAAAAAAAATCGGCTGCGCCGAAAAACAAAAATAAAAAAAGGGTAAAAGTTTAAAAGAGACAAAGTTTAATAGCCTCGCACGACCCGGAAACCGATAAAGTTGACTCGAATGAGCGGATTGAGAGTGAAGCGATACGCCACCCGGCAAGACTCTGGATAATAGTTCCACGAACCACCGCGAAGCACACGATATTCCCCTGAAGCAGGCCCTGAAGGGTTTTGTGTGCCATCGCTCTCTGAGTAGTATTTTTCATCGTACCAATCCCAGCACCATTCCCACACATTGCCACTCATATCATACAGTCCTAGCCCATTGGGCTTTTTATTCGCCACGGCGTGTGTGCGGCTGCCGGAGTTATCGCTATACCATCCCACGTTTTGGAGCAGTGAGTCTCCGGCATATTCAAAGTTTTCTTTCCCGGCGGCTAAAGCGGCGTATTCCCACTCGGCTTCGGTAGGCAGACGGTAGCCATTCGCCTTTGGCAAGGGAGTCACCGTCCATTTGATGTCGTAGGATCCATTTTGATTGTTGGGGTCTTTGTTCAATGAATCAATCGAGTAGGCAGGCTGCAAGCCCTGTTGTACACTGCACCAGTTGGCGTATAGCACGGCATCGTACCAGTTCACATTCACCACCGGATTGTCGCCGTCGCCGCCCCAGCCGGGTTTTTCGGGCTGGGAATAGCCGGTGGCGGCGCAGAAAAGGTGGTACTGCCACCAGGTGGTTTCGGTGGCAGCCATTTTAAACGGGGAAAGCGTGGCTTCGTGAACAGGTTTTTCATAATCTTCACCCGTTTCACTGCCCATGTTGAAGGTGCCGCCCGGCACGTCTACAAAGGCGCCGTAGTAGCGGTTTTGGAGCTCCGCATATCGCTTTGGATCCAAGCTTCGGAGCATCTCCGTCAAGCGGGCGTGAATGTCAGGGTCTGGTTTGGTTGTCCAGGGCAGGTCGCGCAGGGCGGGTAATGGTTTGTCGAGCAAAAGGGAGGCCTTGGCTATCTCCGAGCGGGCCTGGCCATATTGGTCGGATTCCACATAAAAAAAGGCGGGCTCCATGATGGCCTGGGCCACCAAAGGCAGCAGGGGTCCGAGCAGGCGGCTGTTTTCACGGCCCGCCAGCAGCAGTCGGGCGTTTTCCAGGGTCCCTGCTGCCGCGAGGTAGTTCAGTTGCCGGATTTGCTCTTTTGCAGTGCTGATGAGTTGAAATACTACGGTTTCGCCCATGCGCTCGGCTTCTTCGAGATTTTGGAGCGCGAGGCGTGTTTGTGCTTCGGTAGCGTTTTTGGCGAGTTTCAAGCTTTTTTCCGCAAGATCTATTTTTGCTTTTGCAATGTTCACCGAGTTCAGGAGCGTATCGGCGCGAGCGATATTTGTTTTAGCGACCCCTTCGTTTTCCTCGGCCAATCGAGTCATTTTTTCGGCTTTCATCTTTTCCACTCCAGCTTCGTCCTTAGCCTTGCTGGCTACCCAAGTCTGGTAAAAAGCAAAAGCGAGCAAAGCAAACGCAAACAAGCCCACCAGGATATTGCGGCGGCGGCCCGCTTCTATCTTTTTGCGCTCCTGAAGTTGACGTTCTGCCTCTATTTTCAGTCGGAGTTCTTCTGCTTCCTTCTCCCGTTGGGCTTCGGCCGCTAAATCTTCCCGTTTTTCTGCCTCTCGGCGCGCTTTGGCGGCCTCTTCTATAGGGCGCACGAGGGTATCATGGCCTACCTCATAAAGCATCCGGCCCTGGTCGTCGCGCTCTACGCGCAGGAGGGAGGCGGCGGCAAGGCGTTGGAGCAGATCAGTGGTCACGCCGGGCTGAGCCAGCAGTGCCTGTTCGGCAAAGGGCAAGCGGATGCCGTCTTTTATCAGTACATCTTCAATGAGGTGGCGAGCAGGGTTGCGTTCATCCGGTGTCAGAGCAGCAATGGTGTTTTCATAAAAATCGCTGAATATCAGAGAAATATCACCCAAATCAGCGGCAGTGACCGTGCGTTGACCCATTACCTGGGCAGATGCGTCCTCCGCTCGTTTACCCGAACTCATCCAACCATGCACAATATTGTCTTCAATATGCTTGCAAACAATTTGAAGCGTGCTGGTCTCGATTCGCTTTTGCTCGTCGCTCAGGGAAGTGAATATGGCACTCAGGGCTTCGGGCGTGAAGCCGAATGGCGGGGTCTCAAATTCGATATTCGGCAATTTCGCAGGCCGCAATATTGCTTCTTTGGCCGATGCCTCATCCAGCGCGTCCAATTCATAGCCGTGCTGGAGCAAATTGGGGAGGTAGTCTTTCAAGCCATTGAGCAAACTCATGCGGTCGGCGCGGATACTGAACACGACCTTGAGTTCGAAGGGGCTATAAATGGCGTCCTCGGCCTCGGGCGGGAGATTGGCGCTGGCGAGGGCTTTTTCATACCGTCTCGGGACGATGGAAAAAAGTGCCTCGGCGAGTTGCTTTTTGAACTCCAACACCTGCTCCGGCGGGTAAGTGAAGAGTTCTTCAAATTGGTCAAAAACCAGCAGAAAGCGCTTGTTTGTGGGTGTTTGCAGGTTTTTGAGCGATTGCCAAAGACTTGGTTCGGCAAGGCTGGACGGCAAAATCGGGTGGTCGCTGACCCGGCGGCCCACGGCCAGGCGCAAGTTTTCAGCAGGGGGCAGGCTTTCGCCGGGTTTGTAAGGGCCGAGGCGAATTTCCCAGGGCTGGAGCTGTGCGTCGGCTTGTAAACGCGGGAACACCCCTGCTGAAAGCAGGGAACTTTTGCCGTAGCCGGATTTGCCGTAAAGAATTACAACTTGCTGAAGGTCAATGAGCCGCAGCAGTCGCTCGGTGTCGGTGTCGCGTCCGAAAAACAGGTGCTGTTCGTCGCTGCGAAAGGGTCGTATGCCGGGGTAACGTTTCATGCTGCGTTGGTTTTTTCGATTAAATCCTGCACGGCAAGGCGGATTTTGTTCATTTCAAGAAATGCGGCCTCCGAGCTGACCACGCCATTCTGGATGGCTTCGCGCAGGGAATTGAGGCGGCTGAGCTGGAAGTCTGCATCGGTGGCGGCGGGGGTTTGCCGGAGCCGTTCGAGGATGCGGGCGATCTGGCCTTGCCGCAACCAGTCGCGGAGGGTCTGCTGAATCGGCGCACCAGAACCGAGGCGACCTTGTTCTTCGGCAGCCCATTTTTCGGAGAGGGTTTCGAGAAATCCGAGGGGCGTGATACCGTCCACAAATTCGACCTCGAATTGGTCGGCAAAAAAGACGCGTGTTTCTTCCGCAGCGGCGGGGTTTAGGGCATATTGGCGGCCTTTGTTTCGGTCGGGGTTGAGCAACCGGAGCAGCATTTGCATCGGCCATTGGTCAAACTGGAACCCGACAAAAATGAAATCCGTGGCGTGTTTGAGCGCGTGGGAAAGTTCGATGTAGAGTTCGCTGCCCAGTTTGCGGTCGCCAAGGATTTGACAGAAATATTGGAACAGGTCGTCGTGGGTGAGCACGAGCGAATTATGGTCAGAAAGTACCCCGAACATGTTGAAAATCAGGCGTACATCGCGGGGCGGGACGCTGATCCGGTCGTGCGGTTCGGGGACGCCCCGGTAGTCGTAGTAACTGAACTGGTGCAGGATGCCACGCCGTTCAAACACTTTTCGCAGGCCCAAATCTGGCAAGGTGCTGATGACGACCGGGAATGGCAGGGCGGCGATTTGCTCATAAATGGGTGTGAGTCGGGCGAGCCATTCGTCGTGGAAGTCGTCAAATTTGCGCCATACCCGAGTCCGCGCCGCATCGTTGGGGAAAAGGAAAAGTTCGTCCTTGGGGTACACCATCGAGACGTCGCGCGGGAGCGTGCCGGGCAGGTCGTTCGGGTCAATGCCGGTGTGGCGGCAGAGTTCGAGGAAGAGGTTTTCGCCGGGCAAGAGGTCAGGTCCGATCAGCAGGATGCACTTTTGCTGGGCAAGTGATTTGAGCAGGTCCTTCCAGGCGATGTTATTGGGAGTATCTGTCGGCTTGGCCATATTCGTTTTGGGCAAAGAAGAGGTCGAAAAGGGCGGTAAATATAGGATGTTTTTATGTACCCCGGAACTCTGTTCCGGGGTATGTGCCGCCTCGGAACGGAGTTCTATGTACCCCGGAACTCTGTTCCGAGGTATCTGCCGCCCCGGAACGGAGTTTTATGTACCCCGGAACTCTGTTCCGGGGTATGTGCCGCCTCGGAACGGAGTTTTATGTACCCCGGAACTCTGTTCCGGGGTATGTGCCGCCTCGGAACTGAGTTTTATGTACCCCGGAACTCCGTTCCGGGGTATGTGCCGCCCCGGAACGGAGTTTTATGTACCCCGGAACTCTGTTCCGGGGCATCTACCTCCCCGGAACAGAGTTCCTGGGTACATAGAA
>CAZPTQ010000274.1:0-4526 GCA_964589365.1 uncultured Saprospiraceae bacterium | reverse complement strand
AAGTGTGGCGGAAATTAACCTGCCAACTGTACAATTAGCGGATAGGCAAAATAAAGAAATATATCCACTCATCCAGTTTGACCTTGACCCAGTGAGAGAATCCCCAGCATGCTCTTAGCGGAAATTCTGCTAATTTTGCTTCTATGCATAAATCAATTCTCTTCTTCGTACTCTGCTGCTACTGTTTCCAACTGGTAGCCCAGACGCCCCCTGAGCTCCCCAACACCAGTTCCATTGAAACCTGTTTCCCCGACACCAGCGGGTACACAGTCCGCACCGTGGGTCCGGTGGGGCGTGATTTCAGCGATTTGCAAGCGGCTATCAACGCCGCCAACCCCGGAACAGTTTTGGTACTCGACGCTGGGGCAAGTTTCAAAGGAAGTTTCACCCTGCCCAACAAAAATGGCAATGGCTGGATCATCCTGATTTCCGCACAAATGAATCTGTTGCCAACACAAAACAATCGTATTACGCCAACGGGGGTTACAGGCAATCCCAGCTATCCCAGCCAGCAAGCTGCGATGCCGAAGATCATTACCACGAATTCTTCGGGGTTACCTTGTTTGCGAACCCAGGCTTCGGCGCATCACTACCGATTTGTAGGGCTTGAAATCAGTGCAGACCCCAGTGTGCTCAACAGTTATGGGCTGGTCTTCCTGGGCGAAAGCGGTGCTGCTCAAAGCACCTTGAACGTGGTGCCACACCATCTGATCGTGGATCGCTGTTATATTCATGGCCACACGAATGCTACCATCATGAAAAGCGGGGTGCTGCTCAATTGCGCAAATGCTGCCGTTATTGATTCATACATTGCTGATTTTCACAGTATTGGTTTTGATACCTACGCCATCGGCGGGACGAACGGCCCAGGCCCGTTTATCATCCGAAACAATTACCTCGAAGCTGCGGGCGAAAACATCCTTTTTGGTGGGGCAGCGTCGTCCATTCCCAATCTCGTGCCCTCTGATATCGCAGTGCAGAACAATTACTTTTTCAAGCCGTTTTCGTGGCGAGTCGGTCATCCGACGTATGCGGGCATGCATTGGACCATCAAAAACCTTTTTGAATTGAAAACCGGCAAACGGGTGCTGCTCGACGGTAATATCCTTGAAAACTGCTGGGCCGATCTCCCCATCGGTCAGAGTGGTTACGCCATTTTGTTGACTGTCCGGGCTGAAGGCGGGGCCTCACCACAGGCCGATGTGAGCGACATTACCATTACGAATAACATCATTCGACATGCTGGCGCGGGTATTTCCTTGTCCGGGCATGACAGTCCTGCAACCAGCCTGCAATCCAAGAGGATTCGGATAGAAAACAACCTGTTCGACGACATCAGTGGCCCGGATTATGGCGATGGGAATGTGAGCGGGCCCAACGATGGGACTTTTTTAAAAATTGGGGATCCGAACGACGTTATTATCAATCACAACACCGTTTTTCAAAGCGGTCCGATCACCTGGGCGTATGACACGACCGAACAAATCGCTATTACGAATAACCTGTTCCATTGCTTTGTTTCAGATGGTGGTTATCAGGGAATGTATGGTCCCGGTTTTGCTCAAGGCGGCAATGGGCCAATGGGCCGATATTTTCCAGGTATTACCGATGCGAATAAGCGGTTCCATAAAAATGTGTTGCTGGGTGGAGATGCTTTTCGGTACAGCAATTACAACACACTGAGTCAGAATTACTTCCCTGCAAACCATAGCACCGTTCAGTTTGAGAATTATGCCAATGGGAGCAATGATTATCACGGCTATGCATTGGATAATTCGAGCCCTTACAAAAATTTAGGCACCGATGGTCGTGACCTTGGAGTTGATTTTGTGCTATTGGACAACGCTTTGAACAGGAAAGTGAATTGTGCGCCTGTGGTGGGCGTATCAGCGCCTATGGAAGAAGAGCGGATTCGGGCGTTTCCGAATCCTTTTCAAGGTCAGGTTACCCTGTTGAGTGATGCGGTGATGAAGGATGCGATTTTGATCGTCTATGATGTCTTTGGGCGAGAAGTGAAGCGGCTGAACGGCCTGAATGGAAATCGGGTGGAGCTGGAATTGAGTGGGGTAGGGCTGGGACTGCATTATTTTTGGGTAAGCGCGCATGGGAGGGTATTGGGAAGCGGGGTTTTGGTTAAAATATGAGTCTATTGCTGGATTTTGGCACTTAAGCATCAAACTGATGGCAATTAGGGCGTCCAGTGGAGACAAAGACAATGGATTTCGGCAAGCCAAGGCCTATAGCCTGGGTAAAATGCTGGAACTTCGGGTTCCGCGTACGCGCGAAGGCAATTTTTATCCTGTGCTGAGGAGCATTTTGCATGACCAGATCGGCTATCTTAAGCGGATTTCAGGTCTTTTGCTTTTTCGAGTAGCCAACGCCATTCAGCGGATTGTTTTTTTCCTTGGATGCGTTTGAGGAGGAGTTCGGAGCGCTTAGGGTCGCCTGGGAGGGAGTTGGCGATTTGGCTTAGTAAGTTAGCAAAATCAACATGGTTTTGCTTTTGAGCGTCGGATAGCAGTTTTGTAGAGGTTCTTGCCAAAAACATCTTAAAATTGTCCAGTCTGTAAGAAAAACGATCAGACCGCAACTCGTACAGGGCTTTTAATTCTAAACGCTTTCCTTGTAGCAGGTAAACTACAGATGTTGAGGTATCCGGGATGTAATCAAGACATTCTGAGAATTGAGCTACTCCGAATGAGTAGTTAGCCATATTAAGCCGATAGAAATCCTGGGTTTCATTTTCGTCAATTAGTTCTTGTTTGTGTTTTTCAATAAAATCCAAAGCCCAATCAAAGTTTTTTACCCAGACAGCATTGTTACAAACGGCCAAATAGGTTCCTGAGTGAAGCCGTCCGTTATAGTGAAGGTATCCGCGTTTTAAGTTGTCTTTATAGAGCTCGTGCAGGGTGAAGTTAATTTCCTCATTTTGTGCGTCCGCACTGAAAATCAAGACACAAAGGTTTCTCAAATAGGTGTAGAATCCTCTTAAACTGTCCGGGTCTATATCTTTTTCAGTCAAAAGCAACAACTCAAACAATGAGCGTACATCGGATGGCTCAAGACGGTCTTTTCTAAGTAAGGTGAATATTAGAAAATTAACCCTGAGATTGGCAGAAGCTTCCAAGTGCCTAGCTGGCACATTGTTTTCTTCAAGAAAAGTTTTAATGGTGTCGGGAACATCAAGCTTGGCCACCTTTTGTTGCAAAAGAAACCGGTTGAGCAGAGCCAATCGGTGCAAATGCACATAATGTTCTAAAGTTTGAATAACTGCGGGCACGTTGAGATCTCCTTTTACTTGATTGTGGAGGCATTCTTTTTCGTGTATGGCGTATTCTAAAAGAAACTGGCGACGAAAATAGGCTTCATTTTTCCAGGTAGATTCCGCTTGCATTTTTTGAAGTTTTGACAACAAGTGCTGGTAGCGGGTATCCAAGCCCCTTGCTCGCACCACCTCAGAAAGGTCAAAAATCTGATCAAATTCATTCTCTGCTCTTAGATAATGCTGAACTGTCAAAAAAGTTCGCACAACTTTGTGTGCCTCTACTCTTACCTTTTCCAATTTACCTTCCACAAATGCCTGGCCGGGGAAAAGGGTAGCAAACACCTCCTTACTGCTCAATTCTTGATGGGGAGCGTCCCAAGGATGGTTCAGGCAAATCTCGATGAGCGGGACGACCTGTGCCTTCAACTTGCCGTTATTGACAAATGAAAGTGCGGCGAATTGTAGAATTTGCTCCTTTTCCTGTGGTTGCAGTGTACGTATTAACTCGATAAGTTGGCTATGCTCCATATTTGTGGGGAATGTTTGTAGAAAAGTGTTGTTTTTTTCTCAGCCCAAAGTAAAAACCTTTGCTACGAAATTCGTCAATCACTTTATAAAATACCAACGATTATGGCAAAAAAAATACTTCTCACGCTCCTTTTCTGTGTCACACAACTGGCTCTTTGCCCAGTTTTTGCGACCTGTAAGCCGGAGTTGCAATGTCTCCAACTAGATATGTGCACTGCTCCGGCACCCGACAGTTTTCGTATCACCAGCATTGGCGGAAACTTTATTGCATTGGCTTGGACACCTGCGTGGATTGGAGCCAACCACACGTTGGCCGTATTAGAATATGATGGTGCTGGTGGGTGGATGACTTTTGATACCTTTCACAATGTGCCAGGGTCTTCCTACACGGTTGAGGGTCTGGAATCCGGTACGGAATATCGCTTTATCCTTGCCACCAATTGTCCCTCTGGAGAGCCAAGTGAATTGAAGACAATCATTGATGGCATTACCTTGATTGTTGATTTGGCTATTATTGGGCGCAACCCTAATAAACCAGTAGCGGTGGATTGTAGTTCTATTCCCTTAAATGCAAATTGGGTAGGTTTTAAAGTTGAATATGAAAGTTCCGGTATTTCGATCGCCAACTTTTTTGAATTTGTGATTGTAGAGACTAATCAGACAAGCAGCAACTTTTTCTCCAAAGTTGAAATACGAAGGGTATTTCGTGACCATCCGATAGTTGCGATTGATC
>CAZPTQ010000273.1:0-4580 GCA_964589365.1 uncultured Saprospiraceae bacterium | reverse complement strand
TCAAACGTGGCTGATTGCATGATGCGATTTTTTTACAAAGTTAGCGGCTTTTTCACTTTGTACCACCCAGTGGATGGTTACCCCCGCCCTTCAACACCTCTTCGTCCCGGCTCAACTCCCAGGGTATTTCAAAGGTCAACAGGCTCTTGCCCGGACAGTTCTGATGCGGGCATCGGACTTGCACGGTCGTTTCGCCCGCACCCTCCACCCGGAAGGTTTCCTGAAAAACATGCTCCTTTTCGCAGGGACACTGGAAGGAGAGGGTTTCTTTTGTGGACATGATGGTGTGGATAATGTGATAAATCGGGTTGTACCAAAAGTCCAAAGCAAGGGGAACCATCTTTTACTCGCCAAATTACGGTCACCAAGGGCAACGTGAAAATTTGACGTGAAAAATTTGACAAATTTTTAAAAGTTGTCAAATTTGGTACGCTACCCGATGCACCAGAGTGGTTCAATTTCAACAACTCGCTGCGCGTAAGCCACCCGTCGAACTTGCCCGCCCAATATTCGCTCCAATGGTACAATGGCAGTACCCCCATCCCGGGCGAAAAGAGCTTGTGGCATTGCTCTCAGGTGAGTGGCACCTATGGTCTGGTAGTGACGGATTTGGCGACCAGCTGCACCAGCTCCTATTCGGCGTCTGTGACCAAAAACCCGAATTACAATTGCCTTACTGGCACAAATGCTCCTGATATTCAAGCGTTTGACATCCTGCCCAACCCGACGTCTGGTTCGGTAGTGCTGCGCTTGCAATCGCCCTTGAAACAAAGCGGTTCAATTCGTGTGTAGGATGCAACGACTTTTAAAAATAAACCCGATACATAACATTCGGAAAAAACCCAAACTGCGTCAAATACCCGACACCTCCCGGCGCACTTTCATCATAGAATTCGCTTATTTTCCCTTTATGGTTGGTCACGTTGTCGAGGTTCAGGAATAGCTCGTGTGTAGCCTTTGGCTTTTGCCATTTGTAACTCGCGGATAGCACCACCTGATACACATCCTCGATCTTATCGTCGAAGGCCTTTTCGTAATCCCAGAACTGATTGTTTTCAGGGTCAACGGCCAGATTCCCGTCAGTATCCCGAAGCAGCGGGATGATCTTTTTCCCTCCTGTAAAAAACACCTTGGCGTTCAGTCCCAACGTTTTATTCTTCTTTCTGCCCAGTTGGGCAAATTCTTTCCCGCACAGGAAATTCACGAGATAGTTGCTGTTGTATTGGGTATTGCGCTCCACCCCTTCAAGGGATTTGTATTTCGACTGATACAAGGACGTGTTGAACAGGAAATAAAAGTTATGATGAAAAAAACGCTCTACGGTGAGTTCGATCCCATAGTTTTTACCTGTGCCTTTGTTCACCAGATCTACATAGCGGAACTCAAGTCCTTCGTTGATAGTTGCGTAATAACTCGTATCATTATTTTCAACCGGGAGGTTGTATAAATGCTGGTAATAGGCTTCGATTTTGGCCGATAGATGTTTGCCAAAACGCTGCTCATAGCCGAGCACAAAATGATGGGCTTTCAACAAGCCGAGGTCTTTATTGGGCTCCACAATGCTGCCGTCGGGCAGCTCCACCTTTGCAAAATAGTTGTGGACGCTTTCCATGGTGCTGTGGCTGCCATATCCGGCGTTGACTGCACTGCTGGGGTTCAATTGCCAGTGCATGGCCACCCGGGGTTCAAGCGTACTTTTTTTGTTGTACAGTACATTCATGTTGTGCAGGCCTGATACCAAGGTCAGGTTTTCATTTATTCTGGACCGCACACTGACAAAATTGCGCAGGGTACCGATATTTTCATTAAAATCAACCAGACTGAAGCGCTCATTTGCTTCTGAATCCCAATTGCTCTGTTTGAATTGATACCCAAAAACGCTGTACTTAGTACCAATCTGGAGTTTGTTTTTCGGGTTGATTTTATAGTTGTAGGTCAGGGCCCCCCGGTAAGTGTTTTTTTGCAATCGGCTGTTGAAATTGAGCGTCCTGCTGATGGCCGAATCGCGCAAAAACTGGCCATTATCGTCGTAAATTTTGATCACTCGTTTTTCAAAAATATCATCGTCAATGCCCTCGCTCGAATAAGCCAGCGTGGTGCGGATATGGCTTTTGCTGTTGATACTGTAGGTATGGTTTAAGCCTGTGTTCAAGAGGAAAGCGCCTTTGTTAAAGTCCTCATTGATCTCACTTTTTAAGGAACTGTTTCCGGGTGTTTCCCAAAGGGCCGGAGTCACGTCTTCGAGTAAAAAACTGCTTTTGCCGCCCATTGCAAAAATGGAAAAAACACCTGCTTTTTTCGTGGGCAGCACCACTTTAAACGCCGCATCCTGAAACTTCAACAAACCTGCGATGTCTACCAAACCCAGATCACTGATCATAGAAATCGTTGAATATCTGTAATTTACAAGGAAAGAGCCTCCATAGCCTTTTTTGAACGGCCCTTCCAAAGTGAGCTCTGTACCGAGCAGGCCCACTCCAAAAACAGACTCAAATTGCTCGTTGTTTCCGGCCCTGAGTTTTACATCGTACACCCCTGAAAGCACATCGCCATATTCCGGGGAAAAGGCGCCCGTATAAAAATCGGAGGTCGCCAAAAGGTTGTTGTTCAGCGTGCTGACGGAGCCTCCCACCGCGCTCTGGTCGCCAAAATGGTTGGGATTGGTAATTTCCACCCCTTCCAGCCGCCATTGGACGTATTTGGGTGAGTTGCCGCGTATGATGACGTCGTTGCTGCCGTCTTGCGTATTGGTCACGCCTGCAAAATTGGACATGATACGCGAGGGATCGTTGAATCCTCCGGCATAGCGGTTGGTCTGTTCTGGCGATATGGATCGGGCGCTCAGGATCGCCATATTGTTTAGGGCCTCGCCTTTGTTTGAATTGGCCGAGATTACCACCTCGTTCAATCTCGAAATGGATTCTTGCAAATTGACGTTCAGGATCAATTCTTTGCCCGAATTCAGCACCAGGTTCGACAAAATTTGATCGTCGTAACCCACATAAGCACATTTTAAAGAAACCCTGCCAATCGGCACGTTTTCCAGTCTGAAATCACCCTGTGCATCACTTACGGTGCCGAGCCTGGGTTCAGTGTCCAATATCACGATCTGCACCCCAATCAAAGGCAATTTACTATCAGAATCAAGGACGGTCCCTCGGACCATTTGTGTCAGCTTTTGTGCAAATGCCGGGTTGAAGCAAGCGAGCAGAAATAAAAAGGTGAAAGCAAGTTTTTGCATGACAAATTGAATGTTTTTGTGTTTTCGTTAAATTCTGGGGCAAAGGTCAAGGGCGTCCAATCCCGATTCGTTGACTTTGGTTAAGAAGTGATTTTGAGCAAAAAAAAGAGGCGATGACATTGCGTCATCGCCTCTTTTTTTGCGGCTCTATTATCTTAACGTGAGTTTTGAAAAAGCCGCATCGCGGCGACATTATGGTAGCGCCAGCGTTAAATATTTTTTTCAGAACGGCGTAGCCGTGGCATTATTTCGACATAAAAATGTCACGGCTACGCCGTTCCTTTCCTCACAAACGCCCTATTGGGCTACCAAAATGGCACCGCGATGCGGTTTTTATTGAAATCCGAAAAATGAACCTATCCAAAACTCACGTTATCTCAGCATGATTCGCTTTCGAATTCTGCTCAATGATTCCGGCTTGATGCCCAAATAACTGGCCAATTGATACTGCGGAACCCGCTCAATCAGCTCTGGTCTGGTTTTTATTAAATTCATATATCGTTCCTCCGGATTGCTGAGCATAAAAGCCGCGAAATCATGTTGACTTTTGCCCAATTCATCTTCTACAGCAATGCGGCAAACCATTTCAAACTGTGGGTATTTTTGAAAAAACCTAAGCTCATCTTCAGGGGTCCCTACGGATAAAATGCAATCTTCCACGCAGGATAAATAGAATTTGGAGGGCTTCTTTTTGAAGGCCCCCTCATTGGGTGAGATCGGCTGCCCCTCAGTATAGAAATTGGTGGTTTTTTCCTCCCCGTCGATCAGGTAATATTGTCTTACACAGCCTTTCATGTTAAAATAGCACAAGTTAGAGATTTGCCCTTCTCTAAGCAGGATGTCCCCTTTTTTATAGGCTTTAAACTGAATGTTTTCGAGTATAACTTGGGCTTCCGCTTCGCTTAATTCCATAAACCTCGAAACATATCGGATAATCTCGGATTCAGGGGAACGTTGCCGGGGCGATTTTGCCCAAGCGGTAGTGGGGGCGCCATTCATTGTTTGTACCATGTTGTTGATTTATTAAATTACCATGGTAAAGATAAAACAACCCGACCTTCGATCAGCCCCCTTTTCGACGTATAGCAGTATCAAACAGCCCGTTTTGGATGTAAGCCTACGACGAACCCCATCTTTTCTGGCATCTACCGTTCCCTGACTTTTGCGGGAAAACAAAGATATGCAAAAAGAAAGGGGCCCCAAGCGTTCGCGGCTGGATTCGGCATCGTGGCTGATGTTGTTGGAAGTACAGGCATCGAGCGGGCTGAGCATAAAGGAATTTTACGCAGTCCAGGGTATCAGCGTGGCCTCATTTTATCAATGGCGGCGGCGTTTGCAA
>CAZPTQ010000272.1:606-4594 GCA_964589365.1 uncultured Saprospiraceae bacterium | reverse complement strand
TTGCTCCACAAATAGCCAAAAGGAGGCACGCCGCCAGCGGCCAAAACCGTGGCAGTGGCGTCATTCAAACCAAAACAGGAAACGTCCGTTGCGGCAGTGTTTACAATCAGATCCGGCAAGCGTTTCAATTGAACCGTTTCCGAAACAATCCGGCAATTGGGCATTGATAAGTTCGGAAGCGCACTGGCGACCATCAATCGAAACAAACTCCCGTCTACCGGATTGAGGATTTCCAGGCTGTCGCTATTGGAATTGGGGACGTCTTCCCAGACCCCATTGACGAAGGTCTGCCACTGATAAACCGAATTGGGATAGGGGGAAGACGCAACCACCGAATGAATTATAGCGGGTACGCCATTACAGAAATTTACGATGGGAGGCACGGTGACCAAAGGCCCGCAAGTTCTGAAAGAGATATTGTCAATGGCGAGGTCATTGCCATTGCCGCCGGGTGCGTTGTTGCGCAAGGCGAGGGTTGTGGTGGTTTGTCCGGGTGCGGTTATAAAAGAAAACCGGGCAGTGTGCCATTGCTCGTCCGGGGCAATATCGCCCGTTTCGCACACAGAATTGCCGTCTATCAGGAAGGAGATATTGGGTCGAATCTTATCTGGGAAAGCGCTGAAAATCAGCGAGATCACATCAATTGAAAACTCGTAGGGTGTGTTTTCGCATACATCCACCGTTTTTTGATAAAAAAGCCCGGGCTGGTACGAGGCGTTCACCACCATCATGTACCCATTGGGTTCAGGGCCATTATCTTCAATATCTATCCAGGCGTTTGTCGCAAAAGAACCCCAAGAAGTTGTATTGTTGGAAATGCAGTAATAGCCGTCGTTCGGTGGCGGGTTCAAGGTGTACATATAGCCGGGCGCAAGTCCGGGGTCGTTGGGCAATATGTTGGGCACACCGGCGCCAAAGTCGCCATTTGGGAAAATATTCTCGCCCAGGGAGCCTGTGCAAATACTCGAACAGGTCGGCATACGCAGCACTGCTATGCTCAGTGAATCGGTATAAATGCAGCCGTCGGCCAAGGTCACCTGACAGGTATAAGTGGTTGTATCATAAGGCGTTGCAACAGGATTTGCAATCGTTGAATCGTTCAGCGTTTCAGCGGGCGACCACTGATAAGCAATGCCCCCCTGCGCCTGCAGCTGCACGGGAGTGCCCGAAAAAACCGGGTTTTGGTACGCGCTAAAAGTGGGCGTTTGCAAATACAAGGAATTGATCTCGGCCTCTGTGAGTGCCCGGTTGTAAATGCGAACCTCATCCATAAAGCCTTTGAAATCAGGATCTGCGAAACACCAGTTGGAGCGTCCGATAAAATTATTCGAGCGGGGCACGTTCAAAATCGGATGCCCTTTCTTCTCGGCCTTCAATACGCCATTGACGTAGATGCGCATCGTGTCGCCGCTGATGGTTGCACAATAGTATTCGATGCTGCCATTGGTAATGACATTGGGCGCTACCAGTCGCCCGAGGGTACGGTTGACCGCGCCATTGCTGGAAATCCAGCTTTCCAGCGTGAGGTTGTTGCTCGATCCTTCGCGCCCAAACCAGATGGGCATACCGCCGCTGTCGCCCGAGCTATTGCCGAAATCAATAATGCGCTCGTAATACGACACTGCATCAAAGCGAACCCATGCACATACCGTAAAACCCGCCCCCCAAATAGCGCCCAATGCCGGCAATTGAACGTATTCGCCCCCAGATTGCCCACAACCGTTGGCGCCCGGATTTTGGTTGAACAAAAAGCCGTCTCCTCGCTGACCGGGCACACAAGTTGGGTTGCCCGACAAGACGCCGTGATTACCGTAGCCACTGTTGTCGTTGGCATTGCAATTGCAGAAACTGTAATAGCCCACGAGACCGGGCTGTGCCTGCGAAACATGGGAGATGATCGCAATCAAAAAAAAGAGACTTGTAAATTTGTACATTGCATTGCCAAATCTAAGTGAACTAAGAAGCGTGGCAGTGAGCATAAAAGGCTTCCGGATTAGGCAAATATTAGTGTACATTCCTGTTGCAGAACAAACCACGCTTATTTCAATCTTTCGGCCAAAAAACTGAGGGCAAATGTAACATTCCTTAACACTTTGAGGAAGTATTTTGGGGAAATGCAGGTGGGGTTGGGCGTTTTGGCTTCGCCCACGGTACTATTTTGGGGAAGCTGGCAGATTTGTCACGGAAAAGACAAAGTGCTCAAAAGAAAAAACCCATTACTCTATAAGATTATTTATAAATGCTGAGCAATATGATATTTATACTTTTTAAAAATATCACATTGCTCAGCCTGATTTTATATGTGATTACGGGCATTAAATTTGGCTGAATTGTTTCTCCCCCCGCAATGTAAAATTTCATTAATTAAAATACTATTTTATTTGCACCAATTCAAAGAACTGGAAACAAAGGTAAGAGAATTTCTTTTTTAAAAACAATATGTTTTAAAAAAATTGTTTGTTTTGTTTCAAATTGCCAACACCTTCATGCTCTCCTCCCCAAACTGACTCACCACTCTTACCGCAACCTTCCGCCCAGCCCTCCGCTCGATCGGGTGCGAGCGAAATCCATAGAGCAAGTCAAACGCCTCCTCATCCAGCTCTACCCGCAAGGTGCGCTCGGCGTTTTTCTTGGTTTTTTGCTTGGCCAGGTCTGAAAGTCCGCGTTTCCATTTGTTGAATTCGTCTTTGTCACCGCCACAGAAGAAAACCTGCTGAACGATGAAATTGGAACCATCGTAATCGTCGTCCACCATCCAGTAGGCAATGTCGGCGACGGAGCGGGCGCGGACTTCATCGCGGATGGGATCGTAGATGTCGAGACCCTGGATTTCCACTTGGATATGCGACGCAGCGAGGGTCTGCCTGGCAGTCAGACCATCACTTGCCGGAACCACCACCACGTCTGGCTCGCCGATGGTGACAAAACTCGCTGCCTTTTTGTCTTTTTTGGTGAGGCCTTCCTGCAAGAGGTCGTCGTGCATGCGCACTTTGGTGACCTCGAAGGAACCCATGCTCATGGTGACGCTCTGATTGCTGATGTCGCTCTCAAAACTAAAGCCGAGTATGATGAGCCAGTCCGCATCGCCTCTGGAGCGGCATTCTTTGACGGCTTCGTTCACGCTTTGCTTGCTGACGGTGCCGAATTGCGGCCCGATGTGCAGATACGCCTTGCGCTCACCTGAGGCCGACTTGAAGTAACCTTCCGCGTGCAAGTGCGGACTTCCGATGCGCTCTACGCGACTGAATACGGCCCGTTCGTTTTTAGCGCCGTTCATGACGCCGGTGGCTTTGAGATGCTCGAATACACGCTCCTCGAAAGTGCCCGAAGCGCCGGGTTGCTCGCTTCCATCCGAGGAAGCCTGGAGCGACTCCGCGGATTGAGGTTCGTAGTTCTGCAAGGTCTCTACGGTGAAAGGCCCGGCCACGCGCAGGCGGGACTTGTCTTCGTAGGGCTTGTCGTACAGGGTTTCCGTGGATGGTGGCTCGTCGTTGGCGAGGCTTTTGAGGGTGATGTGGGGCACTTCTTCATAGACAAAGCCCTGGCGGACATCGCCCGTGTTGAATTCACCGGGTGACTTCGAGTCACCCGGTGAATTCAACACGGGCGTGATTTTCTTGACGATCTTCCCGTTTTTCTCCGTCGTTTCTACCTGCACATTGCTGTACAGATGATAATACGGGAACACAGCCGTCATAAGCCGGGTCTTGGCGATGTTGAGCGCGATGCGGCTGGTATCCAGCGTGATCCAACGGCGGCCCCATTGCTCAGCTACAAATGCGGTGGTGCCGCTGCCGCAGGTGGGGTCGAGGACGAGGTCGCCGGGGTCGGTGGTCATTAGGAGGCAGCGCTCAATGATTTTCAGATTTGTTTGAACGACATAGATTTTTTCATCCGTAAAACTCCCCATTGCAGTATCCATCCAAAAATTTCCATGTCTTTGGTATGGGAAATCATCGGCATACCGAATATATTGAATACTATTCTT
>CAZPTQ010000272.1:0-596 GCA_964589365.1 uncultured Saprospiraceae bacterium | reverse complement strand
CATTAAAAGGCATCGCTGGACAACTTTTAACCCCGTTTGGACAACGTAGACTTTATCTGTACCAAGACTGCTACTCAAATCAGTCCATAAATTATTCATAGGGGTTGCTGGGAAATCATCAATATACCTGACGTAGTTCAAATTATTTCCAAGAGCAACGAGACGTTTTTTTTCAATTAGTCTTTTAAACCCCTCAGGCCCTGTTTTCCAATATCCATTTTTAGGAATGTAGGTTTTACCTCCAAATTCAATGGGGAAACTTCCTGGCGGCTTAGAGCTTCGGACATCACTATACCTAAAGTATTTTACTTTGGACAAGTCAACCTCTTTCTCAATAGCCTTCTTTTCAGAAATTCTTTCGCCATTCTCAAGTTCGACTTGATTATAAAAATCGCTACCACTGCCACCAATCGATTTATCGTAATATAATTGCCTATATTTTACAATTTCCTTATCTTTTGCATACCAAAGAATGTAATCTGCGACAGAGGGAATCAAATCACTAAATTGATTACTAGTTTTTGCAAAAGTTATCAATGTTACAAAATTCCCACTCCCAAACACCTCATCCATCAAACACCGCACGAGGTGTACGT
>CAZPTQ010000271.1:0-4611 GCA_964589365.1 uncultured Saprospiraceae bacterium | reverse complement strand
GCACACAGCTTCCCTCTTTGACCTTCCGGGCAATGTTTTGGTAAAGTTCGGCGGGCGAGGATGATGGAGTAGGCATGTCAATGCTGAGTATCCGACAAAGGTAGAAAAACTGGATTGGGATATAGGTTTTTAAGGCTGTATCAATGGATATTCCGACTACAAGCCTGCGCTTATCTAAGAAGTTGTTTAATTTAGTGGGAAAATTATCCGTTCATGGAAGCAACTATAAAAATACATACGACAGAACTAAGCCAAGAGATTATTGAAAAAATCCGGCAGTTCATCAGTATAAACGGCGAGAGCGAGGTTGTTATCAATATCCGCCCCAAAAAGAAAAAGTCATTTCCGAAAGAAACAAAAGAAGCCTATTATGCTAGGATTGATCAAGCTTTGGACAATCTTGACCAAAAGCGAAATGGGGTGACTTTTTCAATAAAAGAATTTGAAGTTTATTCCGACTCGAAGGTATGAGACACATCAAACTGATGTAAATCTAAAACAAAGATTGGCCGTAAAACTTTCAATGTTTTTTACATTCGCGCATCCATTCGGCTTGGATAAACCAAAATCCGAAGACCATGCTCGACAACATCATTGAAGATATTCGCAATCAACAGGCCGTTCTTCTGCTCGGTCACGACTTCTTGCCCGATGCGCACACGCGGTTACATGAACATTTGAAGCAAAATTTTGAAACACACCGCGACCTTCCCCTGCGCGATGGGCTTAAATACTTTTACGCTCGCGACGGGCTTTTTTTATTCAAAGACGCGCTTTCCAAAGCGGACGGACGCAGGTTCGCAGGGCAGTTTTACCGCAACTGATTTCCAAAACCAGCCGACGACGCACTGAAACAGATTGCGCGATTACCCTTCCGGCTCATGGTCTCGGCTAATCCTGACAAACTCTTGGCAGAGGCATTTACTAACTACCGCCTGCCACTGCAATTCGACTATTTTTCTGCCAATAACAAAGAAGAAAAATACAAAATACGGACACTTATCGCCCCTTGCTATACAACCTCTGTGGCTCTGTGGAAGATGAAGAATCGCTCATCCTCGACTACGACGACCTTTTTCTGCAAATCCAAGCCATGCTTACGGGGGCCAAAATGCCTACCGAAGTGCAATCCGTGCTGCAAAAAGCCAGCACCTATATTTTCCTCGGCTTTCATTTCGAACGCTGGCAGACGCAGTTGTTCTTGCGCTACCTGAATATGCTCGACAAATTCACCAACAACAGCCGCAATTACGCCTCCAAACCGCCCGATTTCGCCCAAGACACAGAATTTTTCTTACAAAATCAGTTCAACGTCAATTTTATTGAGGCCGATTTCGGGATGCTCGCGGAGATATTCAGACAATACGCTGCGAAAAGCGATGAAGCCCCAATCGCTTACCCTCTGCGTTCATTGGTAGATACGCTTTCGGCCAGCGGCCAAGCGATGCTGCAATTGGTCGAGCGTGATGACTTGCCCGCCGCTTTTGCCATGCTTCATGTCTTTGCCCCCCGCATGGACAAAGATTGGAGTGATCTGTTGACGACAACAGAAGGGGAGTACAACCGCTTGCAACGCGAGCGCGAGGCACTGACGGTGCTGGAATATAATCCCAGAATGGCATTTATCTGTAACAACTTGATCGAACTCGCCAAAAAACTCCCTTGACATGAGCACTCCAAAGCGTTACCGTTATCCCGGTGTCAAGCCGTTTAGCGAAAACGAAAGCGACATCTTCTTTGGGCGCGAAGCCGACGTGGAGCAGCTCCACGACTTGGTACTGCTCGAAAAATTGGTCGTACTGTTTGGGAAATCAGGCTATGGCAAGAGTTCGTTAATCAATGCTGGGCTAATTCCGTTGCTTAACGACCCAAATCAACCAGAACAATTTCGTTACCTGCCCATTTCAGTGCGGCTCTACCCAAATGTCGAAAAAACCTCACCCACACCCGTCTATCCTTATACTGAAAGTGCTACACCCACACCTGTAGAGACAACTCGTTTGAAAATCCAACAAACCATCACACAGGCCGCCGATGAGACTTTCCTGAAAATTCTTAACCCTGAGCCTTCGCTATAGGCTACAATGCAAACGCGTGCAAGCGCGTACAGGTGGGCGCGTCATATTGCTGTTTGATCAGTTTGAGGAGTTTTTTACTTATCCCACAGAACAGCAAGGCGAACTCCGACGACAATTGGCAGAAATGCTCTACACCGCCATCCCACAAAGCATCCGTAACCGAATGAGCGAACTGTCGCCCGCCGGGCGCAACCATCTCGTAGCTCCACTAGATGTAAAAGTTCTTTTTAGCATTCGCGCCGACCGCCTGAGCCTGCTCGATTCCATGAAGGTTGATTTGCCTGATATCCTCCATCGTCGGTATGAATTAGCGCCCGCTTTCGCCTGAGCAGGCTAAGACTGCAATGGTACGCCCTGCTTCACTTCATGATAAAGAATTTGTAACTGAACCTTTCGGTTACACCGATGTCGCCATTGAAAAAGTCGTGCAGCACCTGCTTGATCCGATTACTGGAGGAGTAGAAGCGTTTCTGTTGCAGGTAGTTTGTCTTTCTATTGAAAGTCGGATCGAAGGAGGATTGCTTAGAGGCCGCATTGCCGACCCATTTCCCAAGGTGGATGCCTCTGATTGGCCTCCGCTAGAGAACATCATGGATGATTACTACCATCAGCAAATTGCCAAGATAACCCCTGCTGAACTTAGACCTCAAGCTTACCGACTCATCGAAGACCGACTGATGTTTGTACACCCTGAAACAGGGGAAACGCGCCGCCTGAGTGTGGACAGTAGAACTCTACAAGCGCCGCAATTTCTGCTCGATAGCCTCGAAAATCAATTCCTGTTACGGCGTGAGGCCAATGCGCTTGGTGGATACAATTATGAGTTATGTCATGACCGTTTGCTAGAGCCTGCGCTGACGAGCCGGGCCAAATGGATGGAGCAAGAAGATCTCAAGGCAGCTGAGCAAGCAGCGGCGGAGCGGATTAGGCAAGTACAAGAGTTGCAACGGGTGGCTGATCTTGAACGGAATCGTAGGAGGAGAGCGAATGTGTTGGCCATAGTAGCAGTGGTGGGGCTAGTGGTAGCCGCTGTTGCGGGTATTTTGGCTATACAACAGCGGAATGAGGCAGTCCGTCAGCAAGAGGTCGCCGAAAAAGCAAAAATTGAAGCCGAAGCGCAGCGCAATGTCGCCAACGATGCCTTGCAAAAAATCATCAATGCGCGGAAGGAGAAAATTCAAAATCAAATCAAATTGGACGAAGAAGCCGGTTTTATTCAATCGGCAACAAATAATAAGGCAATCTTAGCCATAGTTGACAGCCTTCAAAAATCTGGAACCTCTCTCAATAAAATTTTGATTGAACTTGAAAAATAGTTTTTATTATGAAAAGGGATTTATTATTTTTATTCATGTTCCTTCCGCTCGTTGTAATTTCTCAGACCTGCGAAGAAAAAATTGCTATTGCAAAAAAGACAAAAGACGGAGGGGATTATCGGCTTGCTTTGAAGCAATTCAACGCGGCAGCAGCAGACTGTGGCAGTGCCAAATCCGCAGAAATCGAAAAGCAGATTTTGGAGATCTATGACAAGATTGAAGGATTGAGGAATGATGCTTTGAAAGCAAAGACCCGGGCGGAAACGGCTGAGAAAAACTCTTTGGCCGAAAAAGAAAAAGCCCTCGCCGCCGAAGCCGAAACGAAGCGTGCCTTTCAAAAAGCTGACAAACTTATTAATGCCTTTTACTTCTATTCAGATCGCTTCGCGCTGGCTTTCAAAAACAATCAATTTTACTTCATAGATAAAAACGGCGACCCCGTCAGCAAGTTGGGTCGGTATGACAAATCTGATCAATTCGATTACATAACAGGTTTTGCCAAAGTAATAACTCAAGGTGAGGATTTCCTTCTGGATACTCTTCGCAACAATTACCACCTCGTGTACGCGCTTGCTGACTTAAATCCGAATGCAACCGCGCTTGACTTGCGCGGCAAGCAACTGGAAAGTTTTCCCAATGAAATATTTCAGCACACCCAATTAAAGGTGTTGATTTTGAATAATGGATATTTCGAAAAGCAACGCCTCACATTACCTCGAGCTATCAAAGGTTTGGGCAACTTGCAGGTAATTCATTTAACGCATTGTCATTTGGACAGCCTGCCTGTAGAAATCGGTGTATTGAAAAATTTGCAATCACTTACAGTTCTCGGAAATCAACTAACGAGCATCCCAGCGGAATTAGTTAATCTTCTAAAACTGCAAGATCTTGACCTCGGTTCCAATCAACTAACGAGCATCCCGGTAGAATTCGGTAAGCTTCAAAAACTGCAATATCTTGACCTCGGTTCCAATCAACTAACGAGCATCCCAACAGAATTTGGTAAGCTTCAAAAACTAAAAGAGCTTCGCTTATACGAAAATCAGATCACAGAGGTTCCAGCAGAATTGGGCAAGCTGCAAAACCTGCAATTCCTTCACCTTAGCGGAAATAAACTAACTAAGATTCCGCCGGAATTGAGCAAGCTGCAAAACCTACAGTGGCTTAGGAACGGTGTCAAAATAACTTTCCAATTTCAGGCCAATTATTTTGGCGTT
>CAZPTQ010000270.1:0-4635 GCA_964589365.1 uncultured Saprospiraceae bacterium | reverse complement strand
GTTCGTATTCCCAAAACGCCCTTGCGGGCTACCAAAATGACACCGCTACGCGGTTTTTATTGAAACCCTAATACTGAAGGCTATCCAAAATTCACGTTAACCTAAAAGACGGAAACTCAAGCAGCAAGAACGACTCAACCCCGCTGAGTTTTACATTTTGCGGTTCTCCGGTTTTGCAGTTTTTCGGTTCATTTTTCACCTTGTTCCATCCACTTAGCCTTATCCGCCAATCCGCCCAATTGATCCCAGGTCAGCAGCACATCGGCAGCGCCAACTGCATAAGGCGCCACTTCATAAGCGTTGTAAAAGAACCGAATGCCTTCTGCTGCCACGCCGACGTTGGCAGGCATGGGCAGTTGTTTGATCTCTGGATAAACAAGCTCGCCCAGAGGGTCCGTCTCTTTCAATCCTTTCAATACTTTATACGCCTTTTCGAGGGCGGGTCGAACGGCATTGGTATCACTTACCAAATCAGTGATTTCCAGGGGTTTTGCGCCTTTGCTGAGGTCATAAGAAACCAGCGAACCAAAAGGATTTGGGTGCGCACCGCCCGTGAAAGCGTAGCCGTCCATTTGAATCGTCGCGACTTTGGCGTTCAAAAAAGGAACGGTGTCAGATATTTCGGTGGAATAGCCCATAGAGATTTCCGGGATGTCGCTTAGGTCGTCCACAAACATTTGAATGAACTGTTGCCCTGCCGTATCAAGGGCTTGGGAGAAAGTGGATTGCCCATTTCCTCCCACTGCACTGAGCACATAATTTTGCACCGATTTGTTCAATGCTACTGCTGTAGCCAGATTGCCGCCAGAAAAAACGGGGTAAGAAATGATGAATTCGGCACACAAGCCTTTGGCTTCGTCCACACAATGCCGTTTTGAAAATTGCCTGCTCGCTGTTTTCATTCCGCTGGTCGTTTGGGGGGTAGTGTCTTTTGATTTACAAAAAAGGAGCGCGACAACGGAAAAAACCATTAAAATGGCTGGAAGTAGTTTTCTCATGTAAAGATGTACGGGTGAAAAATTGGGCGCGAAAGTAAGAAGTTGTTTCAAAACAGGTACACTGTCTGGAAATTCAGATTATGGCTGTTCCAGCTCTTTCCTCCACGTGGGGATTCCCGGGAATCGTACATCAACAAGAACGAACGATTCCAGCGCACTGTGAACCCCAAATTCCGGGTGGCAAAAAAATTAGCCCCCAATACAATGCCTAGATCGTTCTTTTTCAGGTATTCGGGTGCCACACCGTTTAACCAGTTAAAGTCGTCGTCTACTTTCGAACTGATCAAACGGGCGTATGAAAGCCCGATATTGAAAGAAACTTTGTAGTAATTCAATTTTTCCTCATCGTATTCAATGAGCCAATCTTTGAAATGCCATTGAACTGGCACCTCCACGTAATTGAGCGTCAGGGAAAAAGGATTGGGATCGTACTCATTGGGGATGAGTTCGTTCTGGCAGCCGCGCTGAGAAAAGAGGAATTCCATGCTGGCTTCCGTGCGGCCCTTGAGTCGGCCGATAACGCGAAGCCCCCCTTGGAAGCCAAGTTTGTTGTAGCCAGCTGAAAGGTCGCCGTCAATCTGAGAAGCTGAAAGGCCCAACACTGCACCTGCGCGGAAACGGGGCTGGGCAGAAAGCAGTGCAGGAAGGAATGCTAAGAGCAGGAGTGGGAGCGTTTTTTTCATGATTGTAGTTGTTGTGTTTAACACGCCTAGTGCCGCTACCGCCGAATAAGCTATGAATCTGAGGGCCATATTTTCCGTTCATCTTCGTTATTCGTCGGTTAATCCCGAAGGCTTTCGGGAGCACCCTCCTCATGCCTAGATGAGCAAAAAATCTGCCTTCGCATATTCATAGCTTATTCGTCGGTTGCTGCACTGGGAGGTTTTGAATTGTAGGCAATTGTATTGGCGAAGGTAAAACTATAAACCCTTAACATTCTATTCTCCTCACCAGTACCTTCGCCCCATGCCGCTTACCCCTCTCCAAGATTTTATCTGGCAGCACCGCGAGGACGACCCGCGCCAATTGGCACTCTCCGCCAAAAAATATCCTGATATCCTAATATCTGCTTCGGTAATTCAAATTCAAGCCCTGCAAAAAATTCGCACCAAAATCCCTATCTGGTACCAACCCGGCATGGAATTCCCATTGGCGATTTCACTGGAGCAGGCATCCTCCGAACATACCGCCCGCTTCAAGGCGGGATTGTTTTCCGGCAAAAAAATGGCCGACCTCACAGGGGGCTTGGGGGTGGATTCCTTTTTCTTTTCTCAGCAATTTGATTCGCTGACTTATGTGGAGCAAAATGCGGAACTGCTGGCGGCGGTTAGGAATAATTTTGCCCAATTGGGCACGAGCAACGTGCATTTTGAGCACCGCAGCGCGGAGGATTTTCTAGATAAAACAAACGAAAACTTTGAACTCATCTACCTCGATCCAGCCCGCCGAGACGAGCGCAAAGGCAAGGTGTTTCAATTGGCAGACTGCTCCCCTGATGTCTTGAAAATCAAGGATTTGATGCTGAAAAAATCGCCATGCGTACTATTGAAAACTGCTCCGCTGCTCGACCTTCGTTTAGCCGCCAGGCAATTGGGGCACGTCTCAAAAATCTGGGTAGTGGCATCAGAAGGCGACTGTCGCGAAGTGTTATACTTGCTCGAACGCGAGGCGCCTCCGCTGGATGAAATCCCCATCGAAGCAGTACACTTGGATTCGAGACTTATAAGGTTTTTAAAACCTTACAGGTCTGAATATGAACCACAAACCTTTGCCTTCTCTTGGGCAGAAGAACATCTGGCTGTAGCCAACTTTTCCAGGGCCCAAAACTTCCTCTACGAACCCAATCCAGCCATCTTGAAAACTGGCGCGTTTCGATCTTTTGCCCAACGCTTTGGTTTGTCAAAGCTCCATGCCAACACGCATTTGTACACTTCCATCGAGTTTTGCCCCGGTTTGCCCGCACGAAGTTTTAGCATCGAAAACGTTTGCAAATACGACCGAAAAACTGTCCAGAGCCTTGTTCCAGAAGGGAAGGCCAATATCACTTGTCGCAATTTTCCCGACAGCCCGGATCAAGTGCGTCGCAAACTTGGTCTTGCAGATGGTGGCGAGGTTTATCTGTTTGCTGCCACAGACGCCGAAAACAGGAAAGTAGTAATGCTGTGCCGGAAGGCTTGAACAATCTCCAGCCCTACCCTGCCGTTTCTCTCAAAAAACTTTGTTATGCGTCATTACCTGTGCTTTTTGCCCCTGTTTTGTCTTTTTGTAACCCCTCATGTGTCTGCTCAAAACCTCGTAGTGAACGGTGGTTTTGAACGACAATCGTCCCGTGTAGCGGGCGTGTGGCAAGCATCGCCAAAACCCTGTCAATTTTCCGGAGCATCAGACATCGTGAACACGAGCGTGGAAGGCTGGAAGACTTTTGACGAACAAACACCCGACCTGCTGGTTTGGGACTCCTTAGGGGGATGCCCAACTTTCCCAAAACCCAGAAAAGGCAAACGCATGATGGGCCTAATCATGTACCACCCTTTTCAAGACGGGCAGTTTGCCTTTGATTACCACGAACTTATTCAAGGAGTGCTCACAAAGTCACTCGAAAAAGGAAAGACCTACCGCCTCAGTTTTTGGGTCTATACCAACGACTCCTTGGGCAGCCAGCATCTGAACAAAGTATATGGTCGCAGCACGGGAATCCGCCCAACCCTGTGCGGCAATTTTGGCTTTTACTTCTCCGATTCGAGGATCACAACACAGGAAAACTTCATGACAAGCCAACTTGATTTTGCCGTAAAACCACAGGTCAACCTGGCGCAAATCGTGGAGACCAAGGGACAATGGCGCAAGATTTCACTGGCATTCAAAGCAGATCGCGGCGGGTATAAATATTTTCTATTTGGCAATTTTTTTTCTGATGCCGTTACCCCCATCAACATAGGCGACGAAGAGCGTATGCAACTGGATGAAAAAAATCAAACGCTAGAATTTTGGAAAAAAACCAAGCGCATCGCGTATTACCTATTTGACGATTTTGCCATCGTTGCCGATGAAAACGCCGGCATTGAACAATCGCTTCTGGTGGAAAAAAAATACACGATGCAGGATGCGCTGCTGTTTGACTTTGGGAAGTCAGATCTTCGTCCTGAAGCAGCACTCGCATTGGAAAAACTCGCACAAGTGCTGCAAAAGAATCCAACACTCCATTTTGAGATTGGCGGCCACACCGACAATATCGGCGACGAATCCAGCAACCAAACCCTTTCGGAACAACGGGCTTTAACTGTGTATAACGCCTTGATTGCCAAAAATGTAGCCCCTGAACAACTTGCCTGGAAAGGCTATGGGAAAACCCAACCCAGCGCCCCGAACGATACGGATGAAGCTCGACAAAAAAACCGAAGGGTGGAGTGCCGGGTGTTGGATTGACTTTGGTTTTTGGACAGGAATAAGTTTTTAAAAATCTTCCCTTTGTTTTTTGCTGGAACGCATTACTTTTGCGTCCCTTTTACCCGCCATAGCCCGTTTAGGGCGAAGGCGGGTAACCCGCCTTCGCCCTAAACGGGCTATGGCGGACATGCGGGCGTGGCGAAATTGGTAGACGTACCAGACTTAGGATCTGGCGCCGTGAGGCATGGGG
>CAZPTQ010000269.1:0-4679 GCA_964589365.1 uncultured Saprospiraceae bacterium | reverse complement strand
CGCCACATTCACCTAAACATGAAGACCCGCAGCCTACTCGACCAGATATACGCTTTTCTCAACCAACGGCCCGTGTACCACACACTGTTTTGGCTGGCGCTTTACGGTACCATGGTAGGTACCAGCCTTAGACAAGGTATTGACGTTCAAACGACAGTGTACAATGAAACCATTCAAGTGCTTTTTTTTGTCGGATTGGTCTATTGCAATCTTTTGTTTCTGATTCCCAATTACTTAGCGCGACATGCATTCATTTATTTCGGGCTGGTGTTGGCTGCGTGTGCTATTGTTACGCCCATTGAGGTGTTGGTTTTATACCTTGTTTACTCGGACGCTCCAGATTATCAGGCTAATGTGGTGGATCAGCAGGTGCGGATTTATTTGAGCAATGTTTTTGTCACCATTCTCGCTACCGTGCTGCGTGTTATCATGGACTGGTGGCGCTATCAGAATGAGAAACAAGTGTTGTTAACCCAGACGATGCAGTCCGAACTTCGCTTTCTCAAAAGCCAGATAAACCCCCACTTTCTCTTCAACACACTCAACAATCTCTATGCACTCACGTTGAAAAAAAGTGACAAAGCCCCTGAAATAGTGTTGAAATTGGCTGAAATAATGCGCTATATGCTCTATGAGTGCAACGAGCGGCGCGTACTTCTTTCCAAAGAAATACACTATCTCTACAATTACCTTGACCTCGAACGGCTCCGTCAACCAAAGGATGCCGACATTCGGTTTGTGGTAGAAGGCCATGTGAGCGAACAGATGGTCGCACCACTGATGTTCGTCCCATTTGTGGAAAACAGTTTCAAGCACGGCCTAAACCATGCTACTGCGGGTGGCTATGTGCGCATTCGGCTTTCAGTACAGGGAGAGGATGCAGAATTTTTTATAGAAAACAGCAAAGTGGCGCAAATGCCCCGCCCCAGCCACCCCAGGAGTGGTGGCATAGGCCTTGCTAATGTGAAGCAACGGCTGCAGATTCTTTATCCCGATAGCCACGATCTTGAAATTATAGATGAGCCGAACCGATATGCTGTTACGTTGCGATTGAAAATGGTGGAATAATGGTCATCACAAATGGATCACCTCCCCGTAAGCCGCCGCCGCTGCCTCCATGATTGCTTCGCTCATGGTGGGGTGGGGGTGGATGGACTTGATGATCTCATGTCCTGTGGTCTCCAGTTTACGGGCAACGACAATTTCGGCAATCATCTCTGTCACATTGGCGCCAATCATGTGCGCACCGAGCAGTTCGCCGTATTTTTTGTCAAAAATGAGTTTCACAAAACCCTCTGAATGGCCGGAAGCTTTGGCCTTGCCGCTCGCAGTGAACGGGAATTTGCCCACCAGCAACTCAAAACCTGCTTCTTTAGCTGCCTGCTCGGTATAGCCCACTGAGGCAATTTCAGGTGAACAGTAGGTGCAGCCTGGGATGTTGTTGTAATCAATCGGCTCGGGATGGTGGCCCGCGATTTTTTCTACGCAAGTGATGCCTTCCGCACTTGCCACATGCGCCAGTGCCTGGGTTGACAGCACATCGCCGATTGCGTAAATGCCAGGTACATTGGTTTGGCAGTACTCGTCCACTTTGATGTACCCACGGTCGGTAACGATGCCAAGCGCTTCTAAACCAATGTTTTCGATATTTGGTGTGACTCCGGCTGCGCTGAGCACCACATCACAAAGGATGGTTTCGGTTTTACCGTCTTTGCGGTTTTTCATGTTTACCTTGATCTCCTTGCCGCTCGTGTCCACGCTTTCCACGGCCCAACCACCATAGATTTTAAAACCTTTTCTGCCGTATATTTTGCCTAATTCTTTGGACACATCAGGGTCTTCACGTGGCACGAGGCCCTGTTCCATGAATTCCACAATGCTTACTTCCGTGCCGATACTGTGGTAGAAATATCCAAACTCTACGCCAATAGCGCCTGCGCCAACCACCACCATACGTTTTGGCTGACTTTCGAGGCTCATGGCCTTGCGGTATTCGATGATTTTTTTGCCGTCAATTTTGAGGTTGGGCAATTCCTTCGCCCGACCGCCAGTAGCAATGATGATGCCTTTTGCGGTGTATTCCGTCAGCTTGCCCTCGCCATCCGTAACAGCCACTTTTGGGCCTTTTACAAGTTTGGCATTGCCCATGATGACCGTGATTTTGTTCTTTTTCATCAAGAACTGCACCCCCTTGCTCATGCCATCGGCCACGCCTCTGCTGCGCTTGATCATCGCATCAAAATCGGCCAGTGGTTTGCCGACTTTGATGCCGTAGTCTTCGGCATGGTTCAGATAATCAAACACTTGTGCGCTTTTGAGCAGGGCTTTGGTGGGAATACAGCCCCAGTTGAGGCAGACACCTCCAAGGCTTTCGCGCTCGATGATGGCGACGTTCATGCCCAGTTGGGAGGCTCGGATGGCAGCCACATACCCGCCTGGGCCGCTGCCGATTACAATCAGATCGAAATTCATGTTTGTGAGAGATGTTGGACTGTGGGCTTTGGATTTTGTGACAATGGGATTTTTAGGTCCAATGTCTAATATCCAAAGTCTAGGAAAGCGCAAAGGTAGTTCGGCCTGCCAAAATGCCTTTCAAATTTTCTCGGCTTGCAGCTTTCGAAAATGTTACAAGGACAAGGTGTGGCTTGAGTCAGGGGAAATATTGATCAAAATCAGTTCCTGATTGCTAAAAACAGCGACCTCCGGGAATTCATATTGGATAGCTTCTTGCAATATCCTTCGGTAGGACGAGAGGGCACATATACAGAACCACCGCTCTTTCTGCGGATCAAAGCCTTTTGGAACCATCTCGGCTAATTTTAGGTGCAAGTCTTGGAGGTTTGCAGCCCTTTCCGCCCCTTCGGATACTTTGAGTTTTTGACAAAAGTCGTGCAGATTCACGGCCAAGGCTGATTTAACAAGACTTGGATCTGTTGAATCGCCATGATTTAGGGCTAGATTTCGCAGACCAGATTTGTAGTACATACGGACAAAATCTGCCCAGTCAGAAGCCGTTAGTTCAGCCCAGGATTTTTCTTCGCCCAGGAACAGGATGTTCTCTGTTATAGGCGTCGGAAACCATTTTTTGATTGGCACGACGTAGGTATCATCTCCACCCACCATGATCTCCAAAATCCGGACCAAAGTCTTAATTGACAAGCGTTCTTGTGCAAGTTGCCTCAAAACCTGCACCAAGGTATCTGTTGTGAACTTTGCCCTAAATATGGCCAACAAATTGGGGTTGGCTGTTTCCAGGGATTCCAACAAAAAAAGCACGGAGCCACGATTGATAAAAAAATACCCGTATTCTTTCAATTGACTGATCAAATAAGCGTATTGGGCTTGTACGCCCTCCAACTTTCTTTTAGGCAAGAAAAGATCATTGAATCGAAAGAAAATATGTCCTGATTCAAGGTCTTGCTGTATTTCGGTCTTAACGGCCGGAAACGGTATGCCAGTTTGTTTGAAAGATTCATTGGTTGCGTATTGAAGTGCTTCTACCAGCCTGTTAAAATCGTAAGGGTCGTCATCAGGCTCGATTTCGGCTGCACATGCAAACATACATATGGAAGTGATCTCCAAATCTGCAAGGCAGTTTTCTACAAAGGCCAGTGGGTTGGATTGATCTTCAACATCACCAGAAAATTGTTTTAAGCGATCCAGGCCAAAGCCAAGATGAAACAAGGAAGAGACAATTGTATGTTGGTCAGGAGGCGTAAATTGCTGGAAACGTTCGTGGGCAATAGTGGCCGCAAATTCAAGCACTTCAGGCGTGACAAAGAGCGTTCGATTGCGGCAGATTTCTTCGCAAATGCCTGTTCCTAAGGGTAAGATATTTTGAAAATGGTTGGGTAGCCCGTTCAAATACCGCACTCGGGCTGCTTGCCCACCAATGCGAAGGCCAAACCATTGATCTGTTTCATCTTTTGAAATTTCGACCTTTACTGTGACCTTCGTGGAAATGCCCAGCCCTTTGCACAAGAGTATTGTATAATCCGTCGCCTGTTCCTTTATGATTTTGGCAATAGCACTTTTGCTTGTTTGATATGCAAAAGGAATACGAATCTCAATGGGTATCTGTATGGTTTTCATAGCGGTTATGGTGCTGGTATTAGGTCTTGTATATGTTTTGATAAAGGTTCTTGGATCATCCACGACGGAACAAAAGCACAACCGGGAACTATGTCATTGAGCACGGTGCACACATCAGGATGGCTGGCGCGGATGAACTTGGTTGTGGCATCCGGGTTGCTTGCCAAAATCTTGGTAAAAGCAGACTCAGGCGATACATTTGCCACTTCCCATATTGATGTCCCCTTTTTTGTCTGTACAATACTGGCAAGTATCTCTTCTTCCTGCCAATTTTCGGTCTCAAGGATCATTGCATTCCCTTCTCTCAATGCCCGATTGATCGGGAGATTTTCTCGAAATTTGGGATGCTCGTTCAACAATTTATTCAAGGTTTGTTGCAACGTCAGACCCTGTTCATAACTGTTTTTAAACACTTCGAAAATGGTTTCTTTTACCTCCTGGGAAATGGATATTTTGAACTTAACCAGCATTCGGTTGAACTGAAAAAATTTAGAGGCAAAATCAGAGGATTCTCCCACAAATTTCGCGGATAAGACCCCATTGTCATATTGAAGGAAATCAGAGTGATCAGATCGTTTGAGTATCAC
>CAZPTQ010000268.1:0-4722 GCA_964589365.1 uncultured Saprospiraceae bacterium | reverse complement strand
ACTTCAAATTGGCGGCTTTCGAGGCTTTCCTGGACGATTTTGCCGAGAAAGGGCTTGTCTTCGACGTAGAGGATTTTCATGTTTTTTTTTAAAACATAGCGCGTGATGCTGGCCCGCCAGAGTGGAACCGTGCGCTGTTCACCAAAATTTTATTTTGAATAAATCGTGCAGTCAATGCCCGTTCCGATTGCCCATTTTTTGTTGGGAAACACCGTGATTTCGCCAAAATAGCGCTGATTTACAAAGGATTGATTGAGGCCTGTACTGACAGAATATTGGGTACGGCGATCGCGGTGCTGTTGGAACATTTCTCCGAATACTTCCATAGTCTATTGAGTAATAAAGACTGGTGGAGCGAATTAAGTGAAGATGAAATAGCACTTATTCGGAAAGGTTCGGAGCAGGTGGATAAGGGTGAAGTCATCCCAGATGCTTCAGTTCGAAACAAAGCACGAAAACTTCTTCAAAAAGCAAATTGACCATTGAAAAACAAAGTCCTTTGGTCGCTACTCGCCGAAGAAACTTACCTTGGCACACTTGAATATTATCAAGCGCTTGCTTCTATTGCCGCTGAAGACTTAGAAGAGCGTATCGTAGCCTTGACAGACCGACTTCAGACTTTATTGACAATCGCGCCGATCACCTATATTAAACAGGTGTCACCTCATCTCAATTCCGAATAATCACCTTCATCTTACCACCGCCGCCGCCAGGCGTCGCGCCCATTTCCTTCATTTTCTCGTCGCGGATTTTGGTGAATGCTTCGCGGGTCACCTTTTTACCTTTGGTGGGTTTTTCGATGGCCTTTTTGTCCAAAGTTTTCAGTTCCACTTTTTCGGCAACCAGCGTTCGGTCGCCATTGCCCATGCTCAGTTGGAGGATGATACAGGGCAGGTCGGCAAATTCCCCAGGCCCAATGTCTAGAGGAATTTGTGGTGTAAACCATGCCTCTACCTGGCGCGCGGTGTCTTGCAAAACCGCCTTTTGACACAGGTAGCCCGCTACTTGCTTTTGTTCGGCACTGACTTTCCACTTCATTCTTTTAGGCTCTTCATTGATGAGGAAAAAGCGACCAAAAAACTCGGTGCTTTCGATCCGTTTGCCGTTGGCGATGTCGCGGTATTGGTAGTTTTCAGGACGTTGGATTTTGAAATCCATCTGTACATCGCCGTCGTCGCTACCGGAGTTGAACGTGGCATCTGTCCCGCCAAGTGCTTGGTCTGGAGCATCGGAGTAGAGACATTCCTGAGCATTGAAAACGAGCGTCTTGGAGGCTTTTTGTTCGCTTGGCATCATTTTTCTGAATTCTTCTTCGTTCATGCCTTCAGGCACTTCGATTTTCATTTTGATGGTTTCGGAGTAGGTCACCACGCCTTCGGTGGATTGCGTAAAACACAGACATGGAAGGGAAATGGCCATCGTCGTTAAAACTATGGTGGGTAAAAGGAAAATAATCGTTGACTTTTTCATGATAGAAATTGCGTTAAGCAACTTTGCAACAACCTTAATTAAGGTTAAAGCATGACGCAGGGCTTTTCGCTGGGCTTACCTTTGAGCCAGATGTTCCGACAACGCCATCATATCGCCATTTTGTTTTTGTCCCTCGGGCTTGCTCTGCTGGGCATTTTCTTATGGCTTTTTTTGAAAAAAACCTGGGATGACGAGGCTGCCAGCCTGCGTCGCGAAACCAACTCGTTGTTTGTCAACGCGGTGCATGGCATTGAGCGTCAAATGTTTGACCGGCTGATTATGAAAAGATGGGAAGGCGCAGAGGGCGATACCTCGGTGAATATATCGCTCCGCCTGCCAACCCTAAAACACGGGCTGGATGCTGCCAAAATATTCGCATTTGTGGAAGAGCGTTCGATTGTGACAGGCCAATTGCGGGAGAAAATGGATGCCAGCAATACCCAAATGAAAGTCATAATCAAAAGCGATCGCTCGCCGGACGAGGCAGAAATGTCGGGGGCGCTCTCAATGTTGATGTCCACCGACAGTACCCATTTGGTTGGCTATGATTCTGTCAATTCGCGGTTTTTGAAATCATTGGAACAAAATTTTGGCGAAGCCATGCAACGCGCCCATTTCTACTGTCAGCGTTGCCATCGAAGCCCTGCAAAATTTCGACGCGCTCGAAAATCCCGCCCGCACACGAGAATACCTTGCCATTTCTCAGCTCGAACTCAATCGCCTCACGCTTTTAGTGGACAAGGTGCTGCGGATGTCGCTATACGAACAAGGTGACCCTGAACTCAAAACCGAAACGCTCGATCTTCGCAGCCTGGTAGAAGAAGTGCTGGCCGCAATGAAACTACAGTTCGAGAAATACCGCGCCGAAGTGAGCCTTTCCATCTCCGGCAATGATTTTTCGCTGCGCGGCGACCGACTTCATTTGGTCAGTGTGTTGTACAATCTTTTGGAAAATGCCTTGAAATACAGCCCGTTGCCTCCGTAAATCGCCGTCAATCTGGCCCATTCAGACAGACAGCTGACCTTGCAAGTGCGCGATCAGGGCAGGGGCATCCCGACGAAATATCTGGGCAGGATTTTTGAAAAATTCTTTCGTGTGCCCACCGGCGATGTACACGATGTAAAAGGCCACGGGCTTGGCCTGAATTGTGTGGCCGGGGTAGTGCGTCTGCATCGAGGGAGTATTAAAGTGGAAAGCAAAGAGGGCTGGGGAACCGAATTTACAGTAATATTGCCTACCCAACGCGTTGCAACACTTTAATTGGATATAAAATGAAAATTACACCCTTTTTTATCGCTTGTCTGCTCCTCTTCGCACTCGCTTGCTGCAAGGAGAAAAACAAATCTATCTACGAAGGATGTTGCGGGACGGAGGCTACGGTGGATTCTTTCCGTATTGCCGTGCCCACTTACGATCAAAATGGCAACATCATTGATTCTACCAGCGAAGCCCAGGTTTATATTCCGAATGTTTTCACTCCGAATAATGATGGGATCAATGATATATTTGTAGTATTTGGAGGTCCTGCGGTCAAACAAGTCATTTCTGTACTGTTCTCAAACGAAAATATTGACCAGATTTTTCATAAAGAAAATTTTTTACCAAATGACCCTGGCCAGTCATGGGATGGCTTAAAACCAAATGGCACTTTATACCAAGGTAGTTTCAACTACGAGGTCAAGGTTGAGTTTATTGACGGCCAAATCAAAACGTATATTGGGAATGCATGTGCTTACACTTGCGGTGAGCTGGGTTTCCCAACGGAAAATCTTCCAGATTGCTTTTTACCAGCGCAGCACGATGGCAATGGAGGGCTTGACCCAAGCCTCCCACCTTTAGAGGAGTGTTTCTGAGACCGTCTTCATAACAGTCGCTTGTGGGTTACATATCCCACTCAAATTTTCATAAAGTGATGTGTTTTTGTTGTTCTCTGATTGTTTAGCTTTAAAAAATAGGCTCCACTCGGCAATACTGAAACATCAATGGTATTCACTTTTTCAGCAAAAGTGATTGCGCGAATCAGCCTTCCGTCAGCAGCATAAATTTGACCAAAAACTTTCTGGTTTTCTGTCAATTCCACGTTCAAAATTTCTGAAACAGGATTGGGGGAAATAAAGGCCAATGCATCTGCGCCCGGATTTGGGAACGCATCGTGTACGCCTACGAATTGAACTTCGCAGATCTTATCAATCAATGATGGGATAATAGGGGAATATTGCGGTAAATTATTGGCACCAAAAACGCCTTCCCGCGCTCCATGTTTTTTGAAAGTACTGCAATCATAAACGGTATCTATATTTATATCGAACTTGTAATTGCGGAACAACCCCGCTTCCATACCTCCACTTTCACTTTTATGCTCATTGAATATTTCGGAGCTGTATTTAGCACGATGCCAGATTTTAAAATCATCAATATTGCCACGAAATGACCGATAATCTATTTGAGGCTCATACCTGTTTCTTCCTATTTCAAATATTGGGGCAATATTAATATCTTCATAAAAACCAGTTTTTTCGGCCTCCAGCACTCCATCAATATAAAGCCTAAGCCGACCAGCACTTTTAGGACTATAAGCACCTTTAACTGCAGCAAAATGATGCCACTCATTATCGTTCACAACTGTAGTAGAATAAAGGTTTTCGCCGCCCAATACCACCGCCACTGACCTATAATTGAATCGCAACAGACCAGTCTCTCTTACTTCGAGTGTTATGTTGGCATTTTTTTCTGGAATATCCAGAAAGGACATAAATATTGATTGTGGGTTGTTGGATGGGTTACATTTGAACCACCCTTCGATGGTAAAACTTGGGAAAGTCAAAGCTTCACAATCTGGGAAAGTAGCATAATCATCATCCCCATCAAAATGGAGGCTGAAATTTTGCCCGTAGGTCGAAGGGATAGAAATGGCAAGGGAAAGCAGGAATGGAATGATAAATTTCATAAAAAGAAGCAATATTGGTGAAGAACACACTCTGAGCAATAATTGAACCAGATATTACGAATGAACCTCTTTATTGCATCCGCAAAATAGGAAAAATAAGTTGACGCATACAATAAAAGCAAAGCCCCCTTCCCGCAAGTTTGCGAGAAGGGGGCTGCTTTTTTAAAGGATTGGTGGCCTCGCCATAACGAAGGAGTGGCAACCAATCACCAATAAACCGATCACCAAGTTTTAGAACCTCACCGTCAGATTGGCTGCCAACGTTGTTCCCAACTGGCTGAACTGCGAGCCGTCGTAAGTCAGG